>QZJO01000006.1 GCA_003599755.1 Candidatus Parcubacteria bacterium
CTTCTAAGCCGCTAATGGGGGTTCGATTCCCTCCAGGGGCGAGTATGCTGAAACTATGGCGGAACGACGCGCGCAGTATAACATTGGGAAACGCAAAACGCCCGGCCGTACGGCCGGGCGTTTTGGTATGTTAGAGTTCTATGATTTCGATGGATGCTTGTCGCTTGCCGAACTGGAGCGCCTGCCATTTGGAAGGCATCCAGACGTCGATCCGATCGGAGAAACGGCGGTGCATACGGTCTTCCACGACGAATACTTCGTCTCCGAAGAGTTCCGGAATGCGGACGCGCGTACCGAACGGGAACATGTTGGTGGCGACGATACCATGGCGCGTTCTCGTGCCCGACGCCGTGATGAACGGCGTACTGTCGGTTTCGTCCACTGAGCTCGAGTAGGCGGTTACGGTCATGAGGAACCGGGACGCCAGGTCTGGCGTTTCCGTCTCCGGGGAGCTCGGGGATTTTGCCTGGAGCAGCGAGTTAGCATTGATGATAATCACCCCCATCGGCAACTTATACACGACGCTTTCAAGGTCCTCGGCAACCACGAGAGCGGGAACTCCCATGACCGCCGCGGCGAGGACGAGGGCGAAAACCCCAGTCCGATGGCCGGTAGACATATAAATACCGCATTCCATGCGGTACATTTACATAATAGCATAGGGGGCCCGGCTTGTCAATAGAAGACAATATCGCATGAAATCTGTCAAATATTGCAATTTTAGGACATTCCTGGGGTATTTTCTACCGTCGCAAAAAGCCACAGGAAGAGTCAGAAAATGTAGGAATAAGCATACTTCGCATGCGGTTGGCGATAGTGCTTTGGCGGACTTCGCTTGACCGGGTTTTGGGCTGTCTGCTAGGGTGGCTTTGGAGTCCAGAGACGGAAGGTATCCTGAGTGAGCCCGTGGGCAAGCCGCAGGAGTAAATCCTCCCGAGGACACATCCGGTAATCCGGTTTTGTTGTTGCCTCTGACCGCTCCGCGGTCGAATTTTGTTTTTAGGCTCGTTAGAAGCGCATGCAAACCAAGACGCAAAAGCAGGAAATCGTAAGCGAGCTCGAAGATCGCCTGCGCCGGCAGAAGGTTTCCATCTTCGCCGACATCCACGGCATCTCGGTAAGCTTGCTGACGCAATTCCGCCGCGAGTTGAAGGAGCTCGGCGCGGAACTGAAGGTGGCGAAGAAGACCTTGCTCGCGCGCGCGCTTTCATCCGTCGGCATTGCCGTGGATTCGAAAGAACTCAAAGGCGAAATCGCCGTAATCTTCGGTTTCGAAGATCAAGTTGCCCCGGCCAAGGCCGCCGCGAAATTCGCCAAAGCGAACGATACGTTCAAAGTATTGCGCGGCGTACTCGACGGCAAAGTCATTGAGGGGTCGGGCGTGCTCGCGCTCGCGAAGCTGCCGAACCGCGAACAATTGCTCGGCCAGGTAGCGGGTGCGTTCGCCGCACCGGTCCGCAATCTTGCGGTCGTTCTGCAAGCCAACATTCGCGGCCTTGCAGTCGCGCTGCAGAAAGTGGCGGAACAAAAGTCGTAATCGAGTTACGAGTCGCGGGTCACTAGTCATTGGCTAATGGCTCAATGACGAATACATTAATGACGAGAAACTATGAATAAAGATCAAATGATTGAAGCGATCGAGAAGATGTCGGTACTCGAACTTTCCGAACTGGTGAAGGCCATCGAGGAAAAATTCGGCGTATCGGCTGCAGCGCCCGTGATGATGGGTGCCGCACCCGCAGCCGGCGGCGACGAAGGCGGCGGTAAGGAGGAGAAGACCTCGTTCAACGTCGAGCTCAAGGATGGCGGCGGCCAAAAAATCCAGGTCATCAAGGCGCTTCGCGAACTGACCCAGCTTGGGTTGAAGGAGGCCAAGGACCTCGTGGACGCCGCGCCAAAGATGGTCAAGGAAGGCGTAGACAAAGCGACCGCCGAAGAGATGAAGAAAAAGTTGGAAGAAGCGGGCGCGACGGTGGAGATCAAATAATTTCGCCAATCGCAAACGCCGCCTGTACATCGGGGCGGCGTTTTGGTTTTCCACATGAAGTTTTTCGGACGGTGTATAGTGGAATGAGTCCCGTGCTCCCCACAAGCGGAGCGGAAAGGAGTGCGCCATACTCGGCCGCAGCAAGAAATTCCGTACAGGAGGTAGGGCTCCCATGCAGCCCACGTGCCGACCTTCCTTGAAGTGGATGCGGTCGAAGTGGTCTCGGAGAATCGGTTCCTTGAGGAGGTGATGGTCCAACCCGTCTGACACGGGAAGGTTCCCGCCTTCCCTCGGGGAGGCCCATCCCCTCCCGGTCCCCTTTTCGCTCTCCCGCCCCAGACGCTGCGGCAGCCCATCGCTGATTCTCATCAGCACGGCCGCAGCGTCTTTTTTGTTCCGTCCGCAGCCCTTGCTGCCGAGTCCCTCAAAAATTATTCCGCCGCCCGGAATCTTCCCGGGCGGCGTTCGAACGTTCGATCTCTTCGGCGCTAAAGCGCGCCCGCACTCCAGAGAGCGAAAAGTGCGCTTGCAGCGAGGACGGCGCTGGCGACAACGAGACAGCTTTTCCAGCGCTTCATGCGGCGCGTTCCCACGCGCGGAGCGAGCGCCGGATGAGCGACGGCCCTTCGAAGATGAGGCCGGTGTAGACGCCGAAGGCGCGGACATGCGGCCAGCCGATGAGGCGCTTGGCCGCGACATCCGGGGGACGGGTGATGCCGCCGACGGCGACGATATCAACGCCGTCGCTGTTGAACGCGGCGACGCGAGCGAGCACGTCGTTCGCGAGCTCGAACAGCGGCTGGCCAGATACTCCGCCCGGATCCGTGATGCCGTACGTCGCCTTGAGTTTCGTATCGGCGGTCGTATTGCCCGAGACGAGGCAGGAAAACTGGGCCAGATGCATGGCGCTCATGATGCGCATGAGCGCGGCATCGGTCATGCCGTCGGGCGGAATCTTGAGCCAGAGCAGCACGTGCTGCCCGAAGAGCGACCGCGATCCTTCGCGGATGCGGCCGAGCAGCTCTTCGATCTCGTCGAAGAGATCGCGGAGGCCCGCGGTGTTCGGGCTCGAGATGTTGATCTCGAAGAAATCTTTGCCCGGCCGATACAATGCCCGGAACGCCCGCATCGCCGAGAGGCAGTCGGCCGCGACGTGCTTCGCGTCCTTGGGCGTGTCCTTGTTCGGCCCGACGGAGTAGCCGATGCTGGCGCGGATGCGCGCGAGTTCGCATGCAGCCGCGTTCACGGACGCCCGATGCTCGCCCACCGAATTGAAGCCGTAGCGGTTGCCCGCGCCGCGGATGTGCGGGTAGATGAAGACCCGCTGGCCATCGTTGCCCGGCTGCGCGGCCGGGACGATGGTGCCGCCGACGGCTGCCCCGACGCCGAGCGCGTCCAGAGCCGCGAGCACCTCGCAGTGCTTGTCAAAGCCGGCCGGAAGCACGAAGGGGTTTTTGAGCGTGGCGCCGCCTACGAGGAGCGGCCGATTGTTCTCGGGTCCCTGGCACAGGAGCCGTACGAACGGCAGCAGGCGCCGTTCTTGCAGGAGCTTGAGCTGTTGAATCGTCCAGGTGTGGGCGGCCTCGCGATCGGGCATGCGCTCGAAGCGCGGCTGCATCCAGCGCTGCCACATGCGGTCAAGGAGCTTCAGTCGGAGATCATCCATTGTGGCTCTCCTTTCTTGCTGCGATCCTGCTTTCCCATAGCAGACCTGCGGGCAAAATACAAAACCGTCCCGATGGCCATCGGGACGGTTTTTCGCAAGATCGCCTATACCCGCAAATACCGGCGCACCGCGATCATGCTCGAGACGATGCCGAGAATAATGCCGAGCGCTAAGAGAATGGCCGTGAACTCGAAGAAATGCGTTTGGAAGTATTCGGCCAAATTTACTTCGGGCATCAATGCCGTGATTTTGCCCGATGCGAACCACGCGATCGGGAAAAAGAGTACGGCAGTGGCAAGCGCGGCGATGCTGCCATAGAGCATACCCTCCACCATGAACGGCCCGCGGATATACCAGTTGGTCGCTCCGACGAGCTTCATGATGTTTATTTCCTCGCGCGCGGTGTAGATGGCGAGGCGAATCGTGGTAAAGGCCACGAGCACCGCGATAAAGGCCAGAAGCAGCGCCGTGCCCGCGCCGAACGCGCGCACGCTACGCACGATCTCGGACAGGCGATCAATAACTTTTTGGTTTTCGAAATAATTGATGCACGTGTCGCATACGCCTGGATAATTCTTGGATTGGAGGAATTCGGCGATGCCGGAAAAGTTGCGGGCGTTTTTTGCCTTAATGTTGAGGGTCGCGGGCAGTGGATTCTCATCGCCGAGTTCTTCGAGCGAGGCGAGGATATCGGGATCGTTCTGGTGCCGTTCGCGGAAGTTGGCGAGGGCTTCGTCGGCCGAGATGTACGTCACTTCCTCGACATCGGCAAGCGTTTCGATCTCGCGTTTTGCCGCAAGAATGCTGTTTTCGTTCGTTCCCTGTTCGAATTCGACCGCAATGTCGATTTTTCGTTCCAGCTCCGTCAATACGGCATTGGTGACCACTGACATCAGAAGAAGTCCGCCAATGACGAACAGCGTCAGCATCATGACCAGAATCGTGGCGGTCGAGAGCCACCCGTTTCTTCGAAATGAACGCCATGCGGCGACCAAAATGCGTTTGAGGGTCATCGCAATATAGGGTTACGCGCGATCGTATTTGCCTTTTTCTTCATCGCGCACGATTTTGCCGCGCTCGAGCGAGATCACGCGGCGGTCAAGATAGTTTACGATTTCCCGGTCGTGCGTGGCCAAGAGTACCGTAGTGCCCAGTTCATTTACTTTTTCCAACAGGCGCACGATTTCCCAGGTATTGGCCGGATCCAAATTGCCGGTCGGTTCGTCGGCCATAAGGACATCGGGCTGGTTGATGATCGCGCGCGCGATGGCCACGCGCTGCTTTTCGCCGCCGGAAAGCTCGTTGGGAAAATTATTGCGCTTATCCACGAGATCCACGATTTCGAGCGCTTCGGGCACGCTTTCGGCGATTTCGCGCTCTTTGCGGCCCGCCGCTTCCATAGCAAAGGCGACATTTTCGTACACAGTTTTGCCTACCAGCAATTTGTAGTCCTGAAAAATCATGCCCACGCGGCGGCGCAGGTACGGCAGCTCGCGCACGGTAAGCGTCGTGACATCCGTGCCATCCAACAGTACCCGACCTTCGCTTGGGAATTCCTCGGCGATGAGGAGTTTCAGAAGCGTGGATTTGCCCGCGCCCGACGGACCGACGAGTGAAACGAATTCGCGCGGCCGGATCTGCAACGAAACCGCCTGTAGGGCGATGGAACTGTCCGAATAAATTTTGGAAACGCGATCGAAGGTGATCATGGGATTACCGACTACTTGCCGAGCCGAGCGCGCGTCCGGCGGCCTCGATGAATCCATCGAGGTCGCCACCGAGGACCGCTTCGACGTTCGCCGTTTCGTGGCCGGTGCGGTGGTCTTTGACGAGATGGTATGGGTGGAGGACATACGAACGGATTTGACTGCCCCATTCGATGGCGACCGCCGTGCCTTTCAGGCGCGCGGCCTCCCGTTCCTGTTCCCGGATTTTCAATTGGTAGAGTTTCGCCCGCAAAAGCTCCATCGCCACTTCGCGGTTGCGCTCCTGCGAGCGTTCGATCTGCACGGCGACCTGGATATTGGTCGGAACGTGCGTAATGCGCACGGCGGTCTCGCGTTTGTTCACGTTCTGACCGCCGGGGCCGGATGAGCGGAAGAAATCGATTTTCAGATCTTCGGGCTTGATCGCGACTTCTTCGGGTGCGACCAGTTCCGGCATGACTTCGACGAGTGCGAAGGACGTATGGCGGCGGGCCGAGCTATCGAACGGCGACACGCGCACGAGGCGGTGCACGCCGGTTTCGAATTTGAGCGTGCCGTAGGCGAAAGTGCCGCGGATCGCGAGTGAGACGTTTTTCAGCCCCCAGCCCGACGGTCCTTCGAGTTCACCCCAGTGCTCATGCAGCACTTCGACGCGCATCCGGTGCGCGTCGGCCCAGCGCTCGTACATGCGGCGGAGCATCGCGACCCAATCCTCGGAATCCTTGCCGCCCGCGCCCGCGTATATGGAAAGGACGGCGTTGCCGCGGTCGTATTTTCCCGAAAAGCGCTCGGCGGTGTCAATCGCCGCAAGAGTTTTGGCTAGTGCGGTCGCGTGCGCAGTGAGCTCCGCGCGGGCCGCCGGGTCGTTACCGGCAACGGCGACGAGCTCTTCCAAACTTTTAAGATCGCTCGTTGCCTGTTCCCACTGGGCGATATCGCGTTTCAGCGCGGCAAGCTCTTCGCTTTTTGCCTGCGCGCGGCCGCGATCCTGCCAAAAATTCGGATCGGCCATCTCCTGTTCTATGGAGAGGATGGATTTTTTCGCGGCAAGAACGTCAAAGACGGTCCGCGAGATCGCGGACTTTATCGTTCATTTGCGTTATTTGCTGCTGCAATTCATCCATGGGTGCCAGCATAGCATCGGAAGCGCGATTTTACAAAGGCGGTCCTATTTTTTATGCTCGTGCGAGCAGTTCCACTACTGTTCTCCGAGGAGGGTTCATGATCCAGCACGAAGAATTCCGCGATCATCTCGAGCGGCTCGGCATCCTACATGGATGTTCCGACCGCCGGGAGCGAAACCAGGGGTTTGGCTACGGCCGTAAGGGCGAGGTCATCGCCAACCGCGGCAGGTTTCTCCGCGGCGTCCATCCCGCATTTCAGATCGGCGCAGGCGTGGGCATGATATGGCCGCGGCCGGGCGGCGAGGAGACGATCGCCGTGATCGGTGCGAGCCAGGGCGGCGAGGGCATGATGGCACCTCGGTCCGGGCCGGCATGCGACGTGATGATTCTCATGCCCGGCCAGATGCGTGCGGTCGGCGCGAACGGCCGGGAAGCGCGTTATCTCTTCGTGGCGACCGGCGATTGCATTCCCGTGCTCATGGCTGACCCGGTCACGCGCACGCTCGCGCTCGTGCACGCCAGCCGCGAATCGCTCCTCTGCGCGATGCCGCGCCAGGCCGTGGAGTATCTCGGACGGTATGCTGGGGTCGATCCGGAAAACCTCGTCGTGCTCTTCGGGCCCGGCATCCGTACCTACGAGCTTGAGCATTTGACGGCCGCGTCCGATGGCGATCGGCAGGATGGTCTTCGCGACTACGTCACGCCCAACGCAGCCGGCACCGGCGTGCTCTTCGATCTTTTTGGTTTCGCGCGACACCTCGTGGTCTCGGCCGGCGTGCCGGACAGCCAGATCTACGAGTTTGCCGAGATCGACACGCTCACGGACGAGCGCTTTGCCTCGCATCGACGGGCGAAGATGACCGGTGAGCCGGAGTGGCGGCATGCGGCCGTGATCGGCTTCGCGCCGGACGACTGAATCAAAGAGTCGGAGCGCAAGATACGCGCACGCCCCGCGGGAGAATTCCCGCGGGGCGCTGTTCATTATTTTGAGCCAGAGGCAAGATTCGAACCCGTGACCTCCGCGGTATTTACCCCGCACCTTTTTGCAAGCCACCTCCCGGATTCGAACCGGGGACCTTCACTTTACGAAAGTGCTGCTCTACCAGCTGAGCTAAGGTGGCAAAGAAAGGTCGAAGCGAAAGCGTTGTCCCGCCTGCAGCGCCTTCGGCGCAGCCGACGGCGGGCAGGTCTGCCGGCTAAGCTACTCTGGCGCGCGGCTACTATAGCATGGCTATTGCCGGAATGAAATAATTAAGAAAGGCCGGCTACCGCGGGGTAGCCGGCTTGCGAACAGGAAGGCGGAGCGCCTTCCCCCTTGAGGATTCCCTTCGATCAATCGCCCGCGGCGGAGGACACGGGTGACATGCGGATGGACGACAGCATCCGGATCGTCAGGATTCCCCTTGGCTGAAATTCAGGAGAACAAACCGATTAGAAGATAGCATATATTGCGCCATCCGTCGAGCCGGTCATTCGTACGCTGCGGCTGGCATGCCAGCCGGAGGGTCGGGTCGCAGCGCCGCTTCCGAATACACGTTGTCCGGACTCCAGAGCAGCCAGCCCGATGCACCGGCGTCCTCGGCCGCGCGGATTTGCGCTTCAATTTCCGCGGGGCCGTAGCGGATGCCGCGCGCCGAATCTACGCCGAGGGAAAAATCCTGAAGCCAGGGTCTGAGCTTGGCCGAGCTTGGCCGTGTCGATTCCATTGCCGTGGAACTGGCATGGCCGGCAAGAATGTCGCCGGCGATCAGGAGCGAGCGATGGATGACCTCGTACGGATGCGCCACCGCCGTGTCGGCCGGATCGGCCGCGCGGTAGGGATAGAAGAGCGCGGGCAATCCCCGCTCGGCATCGGCCGCAACTTGGAAGCCGCTATAGTAGTGCGACGGATACACCATGAGTGAAATGTAGTCGAAGTTTGCGCCGATGTCGGCCAAGCGCTGGCCGATGCCGAGGTCCGCGCCCTGCTGCAATGCGACGTAGCCAAATAAATCCGCCGAAAGAATGATTTCGGGTTTGTACCCCCTGAGCTCGCGGTTCAGGTATTGGAAAAATTCGGCAAGCACTGCATGGCGCGGCCGCGCTTCATCGTATACCGGATAGATAATGTCGGCGATTTTGCCATCGGATGGGAAGCGGATGTAGTCGAACTGGATCTCGTCGAATCCAAGATCAATCGCCTGCTTCGCGATATCGCGCTGGTAGGTCCAGACATCGGACGATGCCGGGTCGAGCCATGAGCCGCGGCGGTTGTCGCGCCAGATGCCGCCGGCTTTCTTTTGGAGATACCAGTCCGGATGCGCCGCTTCTTGCGAATCGTCTTTGAATACGACTTGGCGCGCGATGACCCAGACGCCGCGTTCACGGAGCGCGCGGACTAATTCGCCGAGCGCGGGCGACAGCTGCGCCCCGCCGGTTACTTCCTTGATATCAATGACCACGGCATTGAGTTCCGTGCGATCGAGGAGCGCGACGATATCCTCGCGCAGGCCTCGTGCGGCACGGCCGCGGTCCGTGGCCACGATATTGGTCATATAGGCGCCCTTGGCGTGTTCCGAGCGTTGCTTGGCTTGAGCCACGCGTTCGGCCACGGTTTTGCCCGACGCGATTGGCGTGGGCACGGCCGCGGCAAGCGTGCGCGGCGTATCGCGCGCAACAACCTCGCCCGCGCGCTGGTAGTCAGCGATTAACCAAGCGGCAGCGCTGCCGAGTATCAACACCGCGCCCGCGCTGATTGCAAACGGAAGCCGTTCGACAAGCCACGCCGACGCGCGCGGCGAGGGCGGCGGCTGGGGAATGGTCACTGAGCGAGGCGTTCGGGCGGTGCGACGGGGCATGGGCTGGATTCGTGCGGGCGATTGGCGCGGCAGAATTTTTAAAAAAAGTTATTCGGGTCGCGAGACGACGATGATGGCGCGGCGGCCTTCCGTGAGGACCGTGTCGTAATCGCCGGTCCAGTCGTGGAGGGCCTCGTCGAGTACGTCATATGCGTAGCGCGAATTGCCGCCGAAGCGCGTGCCCGGATCATGCGCGATAAATTCTTGGCGCGCGTCATCGTAGCCGGTGATGACGATCATGTGGTACGGCGGCGGCTTGGCGTAGCCGGGATGCCGGAGTACGAGGCCGCTGGCCGCGGCGATGACGATGCGGCCGCTCGCGAGTTCCCGCTTGATGTCGGTGACACCGATGTCATAGCGCATGCTCACGTGCGGATAGCCGTAGAAGCGGGTGAGGATTTTCGCGGTTTCACGGATCGCGGTGTCGCGGTTGTAGCCGAACTCGTAGTTCTCGAACGCGACGATCCGATCTATTTCATCCGACACGCTTTGGGGCGCGAGCGTTTCGATGCCGCTGGCCCAGGCAATGGCCATGATGACGCTCGTTTCCTCGCAGGCATCCTGATAGGGCTGCACCCAATTGCCGAGCGGTGCTTGCGCGGTGAACGGCACGGTGTGCGATACGGCTGACGGCAGCTGCGAACGGGACAAGCTGGCGGGAGGAGGCGGAACGTGATTCGTTGCCACGGTCGCGGCATTGTGCGGGGTGTCGGTCACGGATCCCATAACCATCCCCAGTACGAATACCGCGCCGAGCGAGAGCGTGGCGGCAATGATCGTAACGCCGAGAATGACCCCGGCGGGATTGGTCTTCGGCTGGGTCGGCATGGTCGAATCCCGTTGCGCTGAGGGATGGTTCTTTGTTAGTGTACCAAACGAGTTGTGCTCCGTCTTCCTATATGGATCCCGTTAGAAGTTTTCTAGGGTTATCCTTCTTTCTACGGAGGTCTGTGCGTATACGCTGGGGAGGAATCAATTCATTGAGTAATCTAAACTTCTAACGGGATGGATGCCCTCGACGCGATTTTTGCCTCTCCCGCCCGAGCCCGCCTGCTCAAGTTGTTTTTAATGAACCCGGAGGCGAAATATTCGGCCGTCGAGGGCGCGAAACAGACGCGCTTGGGTAATGCTCGATTCGCGGCTGAAGCTAAGCGTCTGGTGAAGCTCGGCATTTTGCAGCGCGGCATGCAGCGCCTGCTCATTCCCGCTCGCGGCCGCACGCGCGCCAAGCACGTGCGGGTCGAAGTGTTTTGGGCGCATCGGGAATATTCGCTGTTTCCCGAATTGCGCGGCCTCATCGTGAAATCCGCGCCGCATGCGAAGGGCCAGCTCGCGGCGCGCGTGCGCCGACTCGGTAACGTGAAACTGGCGGTGCTTGCAGGCGCGTTCATCGATAACCCGGAGTCGCGCGTGGATTTGTTTCTGGTCGGCGACGGCATGCGCCAATCGCGGATGAAAACATTCATCCAATGGCTGGAGGGCGAAGTTGGAAAGGAATTGAACTACGTCGCGATGTCAACGCAAGAATTCAAATATCGGATGGACATGTATGACCGGTTCGTGCGCGACATTCTCGAGTTTCCGCATGAAACGATTATCAATAAACTTGGCGTGTAGCCGAGGGGAGTGCGATTGCAATCCGAGACAAATACGAATTGCAAAGAATGTGAAACGGAAATACGGACACTTAGTTCAGTGGTAGAACGTTCGCTTCACATGCGAAAGGTCGCTGGTTCGATCCCAGCAGTGTCCATTGTCCGAACGCCGCAAGAAATTCTTGTGGCGTTCGACATTTCTTCGGTTATTTCCGTCATAGTGATATGGTCCGGCGCGCGGCGTATATCTTCATCGGCACCTCGGGATGGATGTATAAGGACTGGGGCAAGCAATTTTATCCAAAAAAATTGCCGCCGCAAGAACGCCTTCGCTATTTGGCGGGAGTGTTCAATACGGTCGAGGTCAATAACTCGTTCTATCGTCTGCCCAAGCCCGAAACATTTAAGAAATGGCGCAGTGAAACGCCTGACGATTTTCGGTTCAGCGTGAAGTTATCTCGCTACATCACCCACATTCGCCGGCTGCAGAACACAGAGGATTCATTCGGGCTGTTTCTCGAAAACGCCGCTCAACTGAAGAAAAAACTGGGACCGATTCTTATTCAAATGCCGCCGCAATCCAAACCGGATTTCTCCCGTCTGGAGGAATTTTTAAAGGAAGCGAGCCGGGAGACAAAGGGATTCCGGCATGCGCTCCCCCATTGTCGGCTCGCGCTCGAAGTGCGCCATCGCGGTTGGTTCGCGGAGCCGGAATTCTCACGGCTCGTGAAACTGCTCAAATGCCACAACGTCGCGCTCGTGTTTGCGCATTCGGCGCGGCATCCGTATCCGGAATCAGAACCGATCACGGCCGATTTCGTCTATCTGCGCTTTCATGGGCCCAAGGAATTCGCCGCATCACGCTACGGTGGCGCGCGCCTCCGCTCCTATGCCGCGAAAATAACAGCGTGGGTCCGGCAAGGGCGCACGGTCTATGCCTATTTCAATAACGACGTGCACGGCTATGCGCTCAACGATGCGTTCGCGCTGAAGCGGCGCGTACGCGTAGTTTAAATATTTGCGCCGCGCGAGATCTCTCGCGCGGCGCAGGTACTGCTAGAACTCGAAGAATCCGGGACGGTTCCCGGCGAGGTTGAACGTGTACTCGCCGAGGACCGGATTGGCTTTCAAAGGGTTTGCCTCGCGGCGTCGATTCCGGAATTCAATCCGGTAGTCGCCGCCAGACCGCTGGCAGTGATACCCGAGCGTGGCCATGTACATGGTCTCGAGCGCGGGATGGGTCGGGTAACTGCGATCCCAGTCGAACCTGCCGATCCTGATTTCGGGAAAGAGCGGTTCGAGGAAGCGCTTCACGTCGTAGAGCCATTCGTGCCAGAGCTGATCGCCGTTCGGTGGGAACGATTGCACGCCGCGCTCCGCACCGTACTCGATGAGGCCGAGGACGAGAGCCCAGACCGTCACCGTGATCGCGGTATTCTGCGCGTGATGGTCGTGTTCCGCGACCGACATGCATTTCTCCTTTCCGATTCTGCTACCCCCATTCGATGGTTGCCGGCGGCTTGCCGGAGATACGGTAGACGACTGCCGGGACCGATGGCAGCGCCGTCATGATGCGTACCGCTACGCGGTGCAAGAACGCGAACGGCAACCCGGCCCACTCGGCCGTGAAGCCGTCGGTGCTGGTGACCGCCCAGAGCGCGATCGCGCTGCCGCCGCTTGGCCACATATGCGGTGCCAGATCGGCTAAGCTGTAGACCACCGCGCCGACCTCCGGCACCTCGTCCGTGATCTGGCGCGAGACGATGCGCAGAACATCTTCGGGCAGTTCGTGCCAGCGCATGACGCCGCCCGAGCCGCGCTTGGCGGCCCAGAGCACGGCCACGCGGCCGAGTGCGGCGTCATCGCCTTTGGCGCCGGTGTGGACGGATTCGCTCAAGATCGCGCCCGACCACATGTTAGTAAGCCCGGCTCTGCGCAGCGCCTCGCCGAACAGAGTCCTGACCTTTCCTTCCGCGGTCTTGGACTGGATGAGATCCCGACCGGTGCGCCGCCGTTCGCGGCGGTTGATGTCGGTCACCACCGCGCCGGCCTGCCAGGCCGTCTCGTAATACTTGGCCGCGCGCAGTTCTTCGATGAAGATACCGTCGCTCGTGTGCGCGAGCGCAAGCTTCTGGGCGGTAACCGGGCCTTCGATCCGCACGACCTGGCCTGGCCCGGGAAACGGATGGCGTTCGAGGAGTTCGACCGGCACGCCGATCTCGTAGCCGATGGCGCGGGCAGTGTCCTTCACTTCCGTATCGAGCGGCTCGAGCAGCCGCAGGCCTGAAGCCGCGACGAGCTCTGCCAGGCCCGTGTTGTGGTGTTCCTTGATTCGCGCATGACGCGCGCCGGTCGCGTGGCCGAGGCCGCTTTCCACGTTGTCGGTGTACAGCGTTCCCTGTCCGATCCATGGGGCTCGGATAGCCAGCGCTTCGCGCACGAGAACGCGCGGATAGACGACCTTGAAGGCGCGGCGCTTTTCCGGCATCGATTCGATGCCGGCAAGCTGGGTGAGGAGCTCGTCCGTCGCATCCACGATCTTGAGCTCGAGCCACCCGAGGTTGCCGAAGTGCTTGATGACGTGCGCCTCGTCGTCCGGCCGGTCCACGCCCTTGATGTAAATGGCGCGCACGCGGCCCGGCTCTTCGCCGACCGCCGCGCCGACAAGATGCGCGACGACCGATGAGTCCGAGCCGCCCGACAGGGCCAGGAGGATCCGATCGCTGCCGATAGCTCTCTGGATCTCGCTGATCTTCTGGGCGGCAACGAACTTGGCGGGAAAGCGATCCTTCGCGCCAGAGATGCCGAAGCAGAAGTTCTCGAAAATCTTCGTGCCGTGCGGCGTATGCGTGGTCTCGGGATGGAACTGCACGCCCCAGAGATGCCGCCAGCGCGCGGCCGCCGCGGGTGCATGGTCGGTCGAAGCAAGGATGACGAGGTTGCCGTCGGGCTCCACGCGGTCGCCGTGGCTTTCGAGCACGGGGATGCTTGAGAAGTGGTCCAGGCCGGCGAAGAGCCCGTCGTGGTTGTGGATCACGAGCTCATGCACGCCGAATTCGCGCTTGGCGGCCGGCGTGACCGTGTTGCCCGCGTGCCGGGCGATCTTCTGCAGTCCGAGGCAGATCCCGAGTACCGGGATGCCGATCTCGAGGATGCGGTCGTCGAACGGCGGGGGTGCCACGACCATGGAGCCGGGACCGCCTGAGAGGATGATGCCCTTCGGGCCGATCTTCTCGATGTCCTCGACCCGCACGCGGGCCGGATCCGCCACCACGGCGAACACGCCGATCTGGGCGAGGCGGAGCTTGATGAGATGATCGTACTGACTGCCGAAACTGAATACGGTGAACACTTCCTTGGTCTGGCGGATGGCCATCTCTTCGGCCAGTTCCGCCAGAACGGCATCGGTTACCGTTTCGAGCGTTCTGATCACCGGGGATCTCCTTTCGCGACCGATACGGCCGATGGTATTTGGGGAAGAACTTTCCGAAACCGAGTACGGCCAGTGTCGCGCGCCTCGACGGCTTCGGTCAATGGCGCAATAATCAAGATCATGCCAGGAGGAATCGCCGAAATTCATGTCATCGCCGAGGAGCCGGATTTTGTCGTGATCGCCAAGCCGGCGGGTGTTGCCGTGCACGGCGGTCCGAGCGTCAAAGGGCCGACGGTCACGGACTGGCTTTTGGAACGCTACCCGGAGGTGCGAACGGTCGGCGATGAGCCCGCACTTCGGCCAGGCATTGTTCATCGGCTTGATAAAGATACGTCGGGCGCGATGATAATTGCGCGTACGCAAGCGGCGTTTGAAACGCTCAAAGAGTTTTTTAAATCCCGGCAGGTTGAAAAAACGTATCTCGTACTCGTGGCCGGTACGCCCGAATCGCTGCAGGGCGTTATTGATGCGCCGATCGGCCGCATGATTCGCAATCGCACGAAGCGCGGCACGGGTGCGGGCATCACCGGCGCGCGGCCGGCGGTTACGGAATATCAAGTTATTGAAGATTTCTCGAAATGGAGTTTGGTACGCGCGTCCCCCAAGACCGGCCGCATGCATCAGATCCGCGTGCATCTCGCTTCGATCAATCATCCGGTCGCGGGCGACAAGCTCTATGGCGGAGGTCGTCCATCGCCGCCGGGATTGCGCCGCCAATTTTTGCACGCTGCATCGCTTGCCTTCAGCTACCCGGCCGGGCGACGCCTGCAATTCGATGCTCCTCTGACAGCTGATCTTGAGGCCGTGCTTACCGGGCTGCGCGCTGCCCAGGCCCGAAATGTTGCGTAAGTAGAGGCGCTGTGATATAGATGGACTGCTATGGATCCCGTTAGAAGTTTTCTGGGGTGGCCCATTCTTCTATAAGATTCATACGCATAAGTATGGGAAGAGTCATCATAAGTAACCTAAACTTCTAACGGGATGGATCTTGTTGCCGCTTTCAATAAAACCCAGCTTCGCGACGTTCCCGACATTCGACCTGGTGACACCGTCAGGGTGCATCAGAAAATCCGCGAAGGCGAAAAGGAGCGCATTCAGCCCTTTGAGGGCATCGTGACCGCCTGCAAGCATGGTCGCGGCATTTCGGCTACGATTACCGTTCGAAAAATTTCCGAAGGCATTGGCGTGGAGCGGATCTTTCCGATCCATGCGCCTGCGGTCCAGAAAATCGAGGTGCTGAAGCGCGCGAAGGTCCGCCGGGCGAAACTCTATTATATTCGCGACAAAGCGGCCAAAGAAACCCGAAAGAAAATGCGTTCGCAAGCTCTGGCGCAGCCGGCCAGCCCGGAAAGCGGGCCGGCATCCGCGGCGGCAGTAGCCGAGGAGGCAAGTGCATAAGTTTTTTAAAAATATATTGGCAGGCGCTATATACTTGGGGCATGGGGCGCCGAGGCATTCAGCCGATGCATAAAATTAGCACCGAATGGTCGGCAAATCTTGCCTACTGCATTGGTTTAATTGCGACAGACGGCTCTCTTTCAAAGGATGGGCGCCATATTGAATTTATCTCAAAAGATCGCGATCTCGTTGAGACATTTTGCCGTTGTTTAGGCATCCGAAATCGAATTGGCTCGAAAGTGAGCGGTTATAAAAAGAATAGTCTGGCTTTTCGTGTTCAGTTCGGCGATGTCGCCTTTTATCGATGGCTGCTTGGGCTTGGACTGACCCCTAACAAATCTCTAACCATCGGCGAGTTGAAAATTCCGGATGAATTCTTTTTTGATTTTCTTCGCGGATCGTTCGACGGAGACGGTACTATCTATTCTTTTCGGGATGAGAGGTGGAAAAATAGTTTCATGTTTTATGTCCGATTTGTTTCAGCCAGCAAAAAGCATTTGGAATGGCTTCAAGCCGCTATTCATCGTCTTCTCGCGGTTCGGGGAATTATTCGGCAAAATACGCGAGCATATCATATCGTCTTCGCAAAACGGTCAACAAGAAAAATTTTGGAGAAGATATACGCAGTGCCCGATGCCCCCTGCCTTGAGCGAAAGCTTGCTAAATGTCGTAAAATTCTTACCATAGATACGCAGCGTGCTTGAGCCCAGGTGGCGGAATTGGCATACGCGTACGGTTGAGGGCCGTATTCCGAAAGGATTGAGGGTTCAAATCCCTCCCTGGGCACCAGAATGGAACTTAACGATTTTTCGGAGACGGAATTGTGGGCGGCGCAAAGCGCCGCCCACGCTGTTTCGCCTGATTTTCCAAACGAATTCGGAGCGCCGCCTGCGGCGGCGCGCACTTTTCTTTCGCCGAGGAGGAGGTGCGA
>QZJO01000003.1 GCA_003599755.1 Candidatus Parcubacteria bacterium
TACCACTTTTCGCGCAATCAAACAACGCGAGGGCGCGGCGGAAGGGGGGTGTGGGGGGAATTCCGCCGCGCCCGAGCGCAGAAGCCCCGCCGCTCCGCCCGAATACTTGGAGGGCGGAACCGAGCAGAAATTTCCCTTTCCTTTTTAG
The DNA here is from genome assembly GCA_003599755.1 of Candidatus Parcubacteria bacterium. Taxonomy (GTDB): domain Bacteria; phylum Patescibacteriota; class Minisyncoccia; order Sungbacterales; family SURF-37; genus SURF-37. The sequence goes on from QZJO01000003.1 coordinate 149, forward strand.
AATTTTTTTCAGGGGGCGCGCGTAAAAGAAAAATTGTAAGGGAAAATTTCTGCGAGGTTGCCGCCGGAGCGTTAGCGGAGGCGGGCGGCGGGGCGGGAGCGTGCGATTTAGTTTCGCTTCACCACGCGCTCCGCGCGTGGCACATTGTCAGCGATTTTGAAAATAGGTGCGAGCTTGGTAAAATAGAGACACCAAAACTAACTTTGTCGGAAATGATTGCTCCGCGCGGCGTACTCGCCGCCCGAGCGGTCGGTTTGGCGCGCGAAGCGCGCCATCAGTTCCGTTCAAAGTAGGTTCGCGCGAAGTGTATAATTACAGCACCAGTAAGGAAATTGCAAGCGATGTCAGTTTGTATCGCTCGGTTCTGTTCGAGACCGCGCATCTTGACTTTTTAAAAATTTTGTTATATTTGTAAAGTGGTTCATTGGCAATACGGTTAGAAAGGAGGTGGTACCGATGCGTGTCGAAGTGCCAACCTCGCTTCGAGCGATCGTGCTGAATATTCGCGGCAGCGGCGACAAACGGTTCGCCGTCGCGTATGCCGAAACGCCCGAGGCGCCGTTCACAAACTCGACAAGCATCACCTTTTCCCTCTCGGACTGGACCGGTACAACTGATCCCCGAAAGGGCGAGGTGGTGGAGCTCGCTGAAATCAGGGAGTTCGCCAAAGGTTGGCGGGCCCTATTGGCGAGGCCAGCAACGAGCAGAAAGCAGAGAGGAGATTCGGGATGAAAACCCGCACTACCGAGGAGTGGTTGAAGCAACTCGGTTTGCAGCTTCCGGCGAGTGATCGGGAGCGCGGAGAGTTCTACGCGCCGATCGCCGAATACTGCAACGTCAGCACGGCAACGGTGGGACAGTGGCTCGGGGGTAAGCGGCTCCCCGGAGGGGAACCGCTGCTGCGTCTCCGGTACTGGATCGCGAAAGGGAATGTGCTGGTTGCGGAGCTTGAGAAGCTGGATCCAGCGGTGAAAGCGCTCGGACAGCTGATCGCCGATGGCGAGCTTGAGCTTGAGAAGGTCTGGCAGGAGATCGGCTACGCTTCGCGCGACGGCCTCTTCGACGCCCTGTTGCGCGGGCACATTCCGATCGCTGAACGGCTCGAAAAGATCCGCGAGATCGTGGCTCGGCATCGAAGGGGCGGAACATCTCCCGCCATCGATGACGGGGAAGCTTCATCCAAGCAGGTTGTGCTTCTCGCGCTTGCCTCGCTTGTGAAGGCAGTCACGCCGCTGGCGGATGTCATGCTTTCGGACGAGTTCAGCGCCGAGGAGCGGCAGGCTCTGCGCGACGCAACCGGCGGCGACGGGATTTACCGTCTCGCCAACATGATGAACCGGCTCTGTAGCGAAACCGCCCGTAAGGCCATCAAGGTCTACACGGGCTAACCTCAACAGCAGGAAGCAGGAAGCAGAAAGCAAGGAGGCAGCTCATGCAACGGGTCAGCAAGCTGGAGTTCCACCAAGGGCAGGCGCTGCTCATCGCGGCGGACACCTACCCCACCATTCTGGATGTCCTCTACGAGGAGGTTCAGAACGCGTTGGACGAGGGTGCCACCAGGATCTGGATCGACGTCAACCAGAAGAAGAAGATCCGCCAGATCACCGTCCAGGACAACGGGAACGGCGCCTCGGTCGAGAAGTTCGAGAAGGCGCTGGTCACGGTCGGTCGGACGATGAAGAAGGAGGACAAGCTGGGACGCTTCGGGCGCGGACTCGTTTCCCCGCTCGGCAAGTGCGAGCGCTTCACCTTCACCTCGACGCCGAAGGACAACCCGCGGCTCTACCGCTGCTGGATGTTCGTGACGGACAAGATCGAGCATCAGACCCACAACCTTTCGATCCCCAGCGAGTCGAAGCAGAACCTGGTATACGGTGTCGCGGGTACGACCTCGAGCCGTCCAGGCGTGGTCGTGGTGCCGTGGCGCACCGAGGTGCGCATCGAGCGCTACACCGAAGACCGGCACCGGGGGCATATCGACGTGGATTCCCTGCACGAAGGGATTCTCGACCGCTTCGCTACCACCATGCGGAAGCTCGGCACGGTCATCTCCGTCAGGATCCGCAACGAGGACGGAAAGGATACGGGACGCGAGTTTCGCGCCGAGTCGTTCAACGGCAAGCCGCTCGAGGTGTTCACCTCGAAGGACAAGGACGCGGGCGTCACCACCTTCCGTCTCTACATCGCACGCCGCACCGACAAGGGCCGTAAGGGCCGCGTCGGCATCGGCGAGATGGCGAACGACTTCCGGATGCACTTCGGGGTCTTCGCCTACGCCGCCAAGGCGTGGCTCGAGGACGAGGTCGTGGCGGCGCTCAGTTCCGGCATCTTCGAGGGCGAGATCCTCACCGAGAAGGCGAGGCTCCACGCCTCCCGGAAGAAGTTCGAGGAGGATCAGGCACTGGTCGGCCTTTGCGGGTCGATCAACCACTGGTTCGACCAGGTCGGGAAGAAGATCTACGACGAGGCGAAGGAGATCCGCCGCGAGGAGGTTCTCCAGGAGTGCGGCGAGCGAACCATGAGCGTCATGCGATCGATGCTCTCGGCTCCAGAGTTCCAGTGGATCCGGGAAGGCGTACTGGGCTCAGTCCGGTACGGCACGGTCACTGCCGACCACATTCCCGTCAAACTGCGCGACCATGGCGAGCTTGTGGGCGTGCGCGTCACGGGCGGCGGTCCAGCCGAAGGCGGCGAGCACGGTGGCAACGGCAAGCCGTCGAGCGAGCTCTCCGGCGACACGCCGTTTTACGTCACGGGACCGCGGGGAACGCAAAGGAAGCTCGTTCGGGACAACTCGATCGGGCTCGGGCTCTCACACAACGAGCTCACGGACCCCAACAAGTTCTGGGAGTTCGACGAGCGGAGCGGCATCATCACGCTCAACATCGGCCACCCCATCTGGGCGCAGGTCGAGAAGAGCGGCCGCATCGCCACGATGCGCTTCCAAGAGCTTCTGATCGTCTCAGTTCTCGTGCTGCAGACGATGCCCCCGAACATGCGGGATCAGCAGCGCCTGGCACTTGATGCCATCGTGAAGCCCTTCGCATACACGTTGACGGAGGGCGACGTGGTGGCAGGCCGGAAGCTCGGCCGTCCCAAGTCCGAGAAGAAGAAGAAGTAGAGTAGAGAGCCCCGGGGTAGCGAACCCCGGGGCGTAATTTTTCAAAAAGTGTTGACAGAATACTATTTATGTGATAAAGGATGGAAAACACCAATCGGTTCGTTCGAAAGGGGTGAGGAGGAAGATGGCCACCTTGGAACAGACGATCAGGCAGGCAGCAGCCCGTTGGGCGGCAACAGCGCCGCTCTCCGAGCTGCTTCCCGTGGTCGGCAACCAGGAGCTTCCTTCGACGAACAGTGCGCCAGCTGCACCGGCGCAATCCGTGCCGAAGAAGCGCCGGGCCCGGCGAAGGAAGAAGAACCGCCGCAAGTTCACCGAGGAAGAGCGGAAGCGAATCGTCGAGGCGCTCGGGAATCTCAAGCCCGGCAAGAAGCGCACGACAGCGATCGCGAAGCTCGCTGGGGCGCTGCAGGCTACGCCGCGGCAGATCAACGGCGTCATGTCGCTCGCGAGACGCCGCGCGAAGTAGCGCGCGGCGAGAAGACGGCCCGGAAGTTGGATACTTCCGGGCCGTTTCAATTACCACGAAGATTGCTCCTAAGATCAATGATATATCCCGGGGTACGGCGAGTGCTTAGCGCAATATATGGCCGATGACATTAAACGAAAAATCGAAGAACTTGCCGCGCTCGGTAAAGATCGGAGCGAGATGGATCTGTGGCTCGGCCTTCTGCCGGCGATGACAGATGAGGAGCTTCAGGCGTTGTCGCGCAATATTTCAAGAGAGTTTGCCCTACTCCGCCCTGCAGGGGCGGATGCGAAATAGGTAGGACAGCGGTGCTTCGAGAAAACCGCTCAGCATTCGCTGAGCGGTTTTCTGCAATGCAATGCGCGTATTGTCCAGGAGGCGGTAATGCGGTATTCTGCAATCAATAAGATTTATCTATGAATAATCGCACTCTTATGATCGGTGGGGTCGCGGCGGTTGCGATCATTATCGCCGCCGGCTACTTCTTCTGGCCCGCGGGGATCAGCGAAAACGGCATTCTGCCTGAGCCGCAGTCCATTGTCACGGACGACGCGGGAGAGGGACAGTTGGCCGCGCCATCCCCTGTTCCGGCAGGATCGCCGCCGGCGCAAACGGTTTTGGTAAGCGGCGGGGATCTGCGCACGTACCAAAGCGCGGATCTTGGGCTCTCATTCCGGTATCCGGACCGGTATTTCGTGAGCTGGCCGGTACCATCAAGCACGAGCGTTATCGTGCGGCTCTATAAAACCGCGGATCGCGCCAAAGTGGATAATGTAACCCTTGAAAAAATCGCCGAGCTTGAATTCGCGCGCTATACCAATCCCCTCGCGACAACCGTGCAAGGGCTTGCCCAGCTCTGGGGTGAATCATTTCTCGGCATTCGCTTCCGCACCGCGGAGCAGTGCAAGGACATCACCGTTGCCAGCGAACCGGCGTTGCGCTGTTCGCTATATGCGGGAACGGACCGCGGCGGCTACCGCACGGCAGTATTCACGATGCATGGTGATGAATTCTATCGGTTTTCGGTGAGCGCTCCGAAGAGCGACGATCCGGCCCAGACCGATTTCGGGACCATACTTGCCTCGATTCGCTGGAACGACTAGGATGCTCAAGAATTGCGAATTCTCCGCTCGCCGCGCGGCGAGCGGAGCGAACGCGCGCTTACCCGCTTAAGGCGGGCAGGGCTCGTGGCAGACCTGCCTGTCGGCAGGCAAGGCGACTGTTTTACATCCCGCACCATTTATTTGGGCACTTAGCTCAGTGGTAGAGCGACTGTTTTACACACAGTAGGTCGGGGGTTCGATCCCCTCAGTGCCCACATATAAAAATGGTGCGGGACAGGCGCCGTAGGTCGGGGTTCCTTGCTCGCCGGCAGGCGAGGATCCCCTCAGCGCGCATTATTGAAGTAGTTTTCTGACATGAAGAAGCCCGCCGCTGGCGCCTCGCATACATACCGGCGCATGTACTACAATGTAATACATGCGCCGAAAAGTAATTTCATTGTCCCTCCCCGCTCCCCTAGTTGAGCGGATAGAAAAGATACGGCAAGCTGAGAGTCAGACGCGATCAGAGCTGATTCGCGCCGCGTTACGGCTTTACTTCAAAAACTTCGAAAAGGAGGTAAAGAGCGGTGCACGCAAACGAAAGCGGGTATGACCGAAATTCCGGCTCAAGAAGATAGGCATCTCCAAATTGGGGTGCGCGGCGAGCAAGAGGCTGAGATGTTTGCCGTGAAACGTGGCCTAAAAATCATAGGAAAGAACTACAGGAAAAGGTACGGCGAGATAGATTTGATAACGAAGGAAGGGAGAATTGTTCATTTTGTTGAGGTGAAGACGAGTATATTCAGAGAAAATACGGCATTCCCTGCTGAAATTCGGGTAGATAGAAGAAAGCAGGGCAAGCTCATTCGAGTATGTGAAACGTATCTCCTGGACGTACTGCACGATGACGGTGAAACCCAATGGCAGATTGATGTAATCGCTGTTACACTAAATCCCGACCTATCACTTAAGTATATAAATATTATTGATAATGCCGTTTCTGATTTCTGATGTGGGACGTGAAACAATGGTGTATGTGAAACTTTAAGTTTATTAGATATAGTTTCACGTCCCACAACCACGGGCCGTAGTATACCGGCAGTACGCCTGCTTTGGGAGCAGGTAGACTGGGTTCAATTCCCAGCGGCCCGAATCGCGAAGCGCTCGTAGGAGATTCATCTCGGACTATATACAAATCTGCATGTTTATGCGGATTTATATCGGACATAGAATGTCGCACAATAATGTCCGATAGATTGCTTCGGCAAATTTGACTTTTTTACTATTTTGTGCAATAAAATAGCTGGTTCTCTTTGTCAAAACTGGTCGCATGGCCATGCAGTGAACTTCGCACAATGAGCGGAGGATCCCAGTGCAAGACCGCATTCCTGGGGATCGGGTTCGATGCTCCGAGAGGCCCGTAGTAGAGAACGTTTCACGCTGGTTCGTACCGGTTGGGTTGCACGATCGGCCCCATGCCGATGATGCCGTGGCGCGATTCCTGCGCGAAGAATACGGTCCGCCCGTCATCCTGCCCGAAGAGGATGCGGGGGACGGCATCATCCGTATCGGCCGCCGAGGCGGTATCTATGACGCCCATGGCGGGGAGCGCGGAGAAGAGCGCGACTGTGAAACCACGCTTGTTGCCCGGTACTTGGGTATCACGGAACGGCCGGAGCTCCGGGCGCTTTTGACCCATGTGCTGGCCGTGGATGCCTACGGGCACCAGAAGGGCATGTTCCGGTTCGGCCGGTTGGTCGAGCGCATGTGGTTCGTGTATCCGCAAGAATCGTGGCGGATCGAGCACTGGGCCCGGCTCCTGGTGCGCGCTGCGGTGCTCTACGAATCGGGGAAAACTCGCGCGATCCAGGTGCCGGCAAGTGAAATCATCGCGTGCATCCGGCATGCGTGGGATGGCGCATCGCGGGGATTCGGCGCCGACGTGCGCGCGGCGATAGAGCCGCGCATCGCCGAGCTCGACGAGCACTCGGCGATCATGCCGTTCGGCCTTCTGTACTCTGCGATCGTGCTTTGGAAGATGTTCGCGAAACGCGAGCCCGCGGTGCGCCGGATATGGAGTAAATTCGAGGTCAGTCGCGTGCGGCTCGCGCGCCAATGGCTGGTCGCATGGCTGGAAGATGCCATGCGGGCCGAGCTCATCTGGCAGCTTTTGTTCGTCCAGGCGCGGCAGGATGTTGAGCGGGCGAGCGCGGATGGGCGGCTCCTGATGGGAGATATCGTGATCCGGGGCGTGCCTGTCAGGGTAGCCACGGTCACCTCATCGGAGATCCGGATCCATTCCGCGCTGATGGCCGAGTTTCCAGATCTGTTCGCGCTTGCCGTACGCGACTGGAGCACCGGCAATGTGCGCATCCTTCGGCGGAATTTCCGCCGGCCGGTGAAGCAGTCGCTGCAATTCGTGGTCGCGCAAGTGCGGGCCGCGGAGCGCGCGCTGCGGCGCGAGCCGGCGGCTTCATGGGATGAGCTGGTGAGCCAGATGGGGCCTGCGGGAACCCGATGGTTTTACCAGCATGCGACCCAGAACATCCTGAACGGCGCGCTCACGGAGAAGGTCGAGCCGACGGAGCTGGATGACGCCATGATTCAGCGGTGCCTCGTGCGGGGTCTCGATGAATCCTGGTGGGAGTGGCGCGCCGCGTTCCTGCGCGAGCACGGCGGCAGGACGCGCCGCGATCAGGCCGAGGCCGAGGCGCTTCGGGGATCGGGGGAGACGATCGAATAACGATCGAGTTCGAAAGGACCGGAGGCGACGAGCGCGTCGCCTCCGGTTTTGCATTTAGACAGTAATTATGGTATTGATTCTGACGTCATAGTACGGTAGAATAAAATTCTGATCATGCAAAATTTTTCAAAAACTTTCATCTACGCCCTGATCGTGTTCGTGCTGTTGTCCGGCACGTATGCATTGTTTCAGGGACAGTTTCCCGAGCGCCGGGATATTTCGTTGTCTGAACTGGCGGCCGGAGTTAACGACGGCCGCATCGAAAAAATCACCATTGAGGAGGATACGCTGACGATCCTCTATAAAAACGGGGAAGAGGCGGTATCCCGCAAAGAAGTCGAATCGAGTTTGTCTGAGACGCTGGTAAATTACGGCGTGGATCCGAATAAGCTCCGTGAAGTTACGATCGATGTACAGGCAATGGGCGGCTTTGGCTATTGGGCCGGGCTTGTCTTGCCGCTGTTGGCGCCGATTCTTTTGATCGCGTTTTTCATCTGGTGGACGGCGCGCCAAGTGCAGCGAGGATCGGTGCAGGCGTTTTCATTCGGACAATCGCGCGCGCGGCTCATTACCCCTGAAAACACGCGTGAGCGGGTGCTGTTCCGCGACGTCGCCGGCGTCAAAGAGGCGAAGGAGGAACTGCGCGAGATCGTGGATTTTCTCCGCAGTCCCAAGAAGTTTTTCGATATTGGCGCGCGGATTCCCCGCGGCGTGCTCTTGATGGGCGCGCCGGGAACCGGCAAGACGCTTCTTGCGCGCGCGGTGGCAGGGGAGGCCAACGTGCCGTTCTTCCACATTTCGGGCTCTGAATTCGTCGAGATGTTCGTGGGCGTGGGCGCTTCGCGCGTGCGGGATCTGTTCAAAGTCGCCAAGAAATCCGCGCCGGCGATCATCTTTATCGATGAGATCGACGCGGTTGGTCGCCATCGCGGCGCGGGCCTCGGCGGGGGACACGACGAGCGCGAACAGACGCTCAACCAGATCCTCGTGGAAATGGACGGCTTTGAAACCAATGAATCGGTCATCATCATGGCCGCGACCAACCGTCCCGATGTGCTGGATCCGGCGCTCTTGCGGCCGGGCCGCTTCGATCGGCGCGTCGTGATCGACCTTCCGGACATCAATGACCGCGAGGAGATTTTGAAAATCCACGCGAAGAACAAGGCAATGGAGCGGGACGTGAACGTCCGCACGGTCGCGGAGCGCACGCCGGGATTCTCCGGCGCGGATTTGGCCAACGTGGTGAATGAAGCCGCGATTCTGGCTGCTCGCCAGGGCCGTAAGACCATCAATCAGCTGGATCTTGTTTCGTCCATTGAAAAAGTAATGCTCGGCCCGGAGCGCAAGAGCCATATCCTGACGCCCAAAGAAAAGGAAGTCGTCGCGTATCACGAAGCGGGTCATGCGCTCGTCGCCGCGTCGCTCGAACACACCGATCCGGTGCATAAAATATCCATCGTGGCGCGCGGCAAGGCCGGCGGGCACACATGGAAATTGCCGTCCGAAGACCGGCATTTATTCTCGCGCTCGTATTTCCTTGACGAGATCGCCGTGGCCATGGGCGGGTATGCCGCGGAAAAATCCGTGTTCGACGAAATCACGACCGGGCCACACAGCGACCTGGAACACGCGACGACGCTCGCGCGGGATCTGGTCATGCGCTACGGCATGTCCGACAAGCTTGGGCCGGTGGTATTCGGCGATCGGCAAGAAATGGTGTTTCTCGGCCGGGATCTGGGTACCGAACGGAACTACTCCGAAGATATAGCCAAAGCCATCGACGCCGAGGTGCGCCATATCCTCGACAGCGGCTTGAAACGCGCGAAGGATGTGTTGCAACGGCGCAGAGCGCAGTTGGAGAAGATTGCCAAGCGCCTCATCGAGAAAGAGACCATCGAGCGCGACGAATTTGAAGCAATGCTCCAAGCCGCGTAGTGGCTTGGAAATTCCAAAATCCGAAGCACCCCGCCCGACCTCGTATGGGCGAGCCCACCGGGCTATAGCCAGAAAAATTCCAATGACCGAAATTCAAAATTATCAAACGTGTTTTGGCCATTCGATCATTCGGGGCTTGGGGCGTTGCTTGGGATTTGGAATTTAGTGCTTGGAATTTCGTCCTGGTATGTCTGACTTTCCGACTCGCGAAACTCCTTGGGGCAAGGAGGTGTTGCTGTGGGGCGGCCTCGGCGCGCCGGTTACCGTCAAGATTTTGACGGTGAATCCGGGTCAGCGTTTCAGCTTGCAGCGCCATCGGCATCGCATGGAGCACTGGACCGTGTTATCACCCGAGGGCGGCATCATCCGCATCGGTGACCAAGAGTATCCCGCCGAGCAGGGAAAGGAATTCACGGTGCCGGCCGGCGCGCTGCACCGGATGACCGCGCCGCAGGGCGGCGAACTTTCCGTATTGGAAATTGCCACTGGTAAATTCGATCAGGACGATATAGAACGATTGGAGGACGACTACGGGCGCGTAGCTCAACGGTAGAGCGGTCGCCTTATACGCGACTGGTTCTAGGTTCGAATCCTAGCGCGCCCACCCGAGCTTATAATCGGCAGCAAGCGAGGAATGAGAATTCGTTCTCATTCCGAGTGCGCGAACCGGTTATATCAAGCGAAGCGCAGATATACCTCGGCGGTTCCTGGTTCGAGTCCAGGCGGGCCGGCCGATGAGGCGACGAGGAATATGCCTATGGTGTCTAAATCGTTGTATCTCAAAGCCGGCAAAGCGGCCGACATCCCTTCGGGATCCGGTCGTTTTCTGTACCGGCTGTTCGAGATCATTCCCGGCGCGCTCGCTTGGATCACGATCATCGGCATTTTTATCGCGAGCAGATTCGCGCCGCTGGGCGCGAGCATTTTCATCATTGCGTTCGACATTTATTGGCTCTTCAAAACGATATTCCTCTCGATCCATTTGCGCCTGGGATATGGAAAGATGCGCGAGCATATGCACATCGATTGGCTTGCGAAGCTCAGCGATTTGCCGGCGCATCGATATGCGAAGGAGATCGGCGTCGAGCGCTGGGATGACGTATGGCACCTTGTCATCCGCCCATTTTATAAAGAACCCTATGAAGTATTGCATGCGAGTTTCGCCTCGCTCGTCGAGCAGCGCTATCCGCATGAAAAAATGATCGTGGTCATCGGCGTCGAAGAGCGCGCCGGATCCGAGGCGCTCGCCATTGCTGAGCGAATCACGGCCGAATTCAAAGGCAAATTTTTCCGCCTCATCGTCGCTGTGCATCCGGCCGATGTGCCGGGGGAATTGGCAGGAAAGGGCTCGAACGAAACCTATGCGGCGCGGCGCGCCAAGGAAGAAGTCATCGATCCGCTCGGCATCCCGTATGAGCGGATTATGGTCTCATCGCTCGACATTGATACCGTCCTGCCGCCGGACTACTTCGCGATTCTGACATATCACTTCCTGACCGCCGCGAAGCCGCACCGGAGTTCCTATCAGCCGATTCCGGTCTATAACAACAATGTGTGGGAGACGCCGGCCTTCGCGCGCGTGGTCGCGGTCTCGGGTACGTTCTGGCAGACCATGCAGCAGGCGCGGCCCGAGCGCCTGGCGACGTTCTCGTCGCATTCGATGCCGTTCAAGGCCCTCGTCGAGATGGACTTTTGGAACGTGAACATCGTGTCCGAGGATTCGAGGATTTTTTGGAAGTCGCTCATGTTTTACGACGGCGATTATCGGACCGTACCGCTGTACTATCCGGTCTACCTCGATGCTAATGTCGGACCGAATGTCTGGGCCACGGTGAAGAACGTCTACAAGCAGCAGCGCCGGTGGGGTTGGGGCGTGGAAAACGTGCCGTACATGCTCTACGGGTTTTTGCAGAACCGCGCGATTCCTCGGCGGCGCAAACTGTATTACGCGTTCAACCAACTCGACGGATTCTGGTCCTGGGGCACCAACGCCTTCATCATATTTTTTCTCGGGTGGCTGCCCGTGTGGCTCGGCAGCGAGGCATTCGGTACCACGCCGCTCGCGTACAATCTGCCGCGCTTCACGCGGTGGATCATGACCGCGTCCATGATCGGCATGATCACTTCAGCCATTTATTCGCTACGCCTCCTGCCGCCGCGGCCGAAGGGCCACCCGTTCCGGAAATACGCCTGGATGGCGCTGCAGTGGTTGCTGTTGCCGGTCACGATCATTTTTTTCGGCTCGGTCCCCGGCCTAGAAGCGCAAACGCGCCTCATGCTCGGGCGATACATGGGATTTTGGGTAACTCCTAAATTTAGGAGTAGTTCAAAATCGGAAATAATACCCGTTCACTCGAAGTGATACTGCCGGTCGATTGCTTGCACACGCTCGGCGAGCAACGGCCATGGCGCCAGATCCGCGTCGCGGGCGACGAGCTCCTGTGCTTCGGCGCGCGCGGCCTCCACCATTTTGATATTTTTCAGCGCCTCCATGCCGACGTCGGATACGCCCCACTGTTTTGAGCCCGAAAGTTCTCCCGCACCGCGAAATTGCAGATCGTATTCGGCAAGTTCGAATCCCGTCTTCGCTTTTCGCAGCGCTTCGAGGCGCCGGGTCTCGCCGCCGTTGGTCGTGAACACGAAACAATACGATTTGCGCGTGCCGCGACCCACGCGGCCGCGGAACTGGTGCAGTTGGGCAAGGCCGAAGCGTTCGCCGCCTTCGATCATCATGATCGAGGCGTTCGGCACATCCACGCCGACTTCGATCACCGAGGTCGCGACCAGGATATCCAAATCGCCTTTGCGGAATTTTTGCATCACGGATTCTTTTTCAGTCGGTTTGAGGCGGCCATGCACTAAGCCGATGCGCAGATCGGGGAATACTTCCTCGGACAATTTTTTGTATTCGGCTTTGGCGGATTTTACTTCAGCCCAATCTAACTTCGCCTGGCTTTGCGGTTTGCCGGATTCCGCGTCGTCATCCGTATTTTTTTCTTCGATCTTCGGGCAGATCACGAATACCTGGCCGCCGCTTTGGACTTCGCGGCGGACCAACGCATAGGTCGCATCGCGCTCTGACGGCGCGATGATGCGCGTTTCGATTGGCTCGCGGCCCGGCGGCATCTCATCCAGAACGCTGAGATCCAAGTCGCCGTACATGGTAAGCGCGAGCGTACGGGGAATAGGCGTCGCGCTCATGGAAAGAAAGTGGGGCTGCACGCCCTTGGTTGCTTTCTGCCGCTGTCGCACGCCGAAGCGGTGCTGTTCATCGACGACCGCAAAACCAAGCTTTTTGAATTGCACTTTTTCTTCGATGAGCGCATGTGTGCCAATGAGAATCTGGATTTCGCCATCGCGGCACCAGCGGATCATCTGACTTTTCGAAATATGCGTGGCGTCGCGCGGGTTAACTTTTGAAGGAAATTTCTTGGCTTCCGCGCCGGTCAGAAGGCCGATGCGGATTTTGAACGGCGCGAGGCGTTTGATAAATTCGGCGAAGTGCTGGCGGCTGAGGATTTCGGTCGGCGCAAGATACGCGACCTGATAGCCAGCCGCGACTGCGTTGAGCGCGGCAGCTGCGGCGACTAATGTTTTGCCTGATCCGACATCGCCTTCGAGCAGGCGCGCCATGGGGTGTCGGCGTTCGAAGTCCTTGAGTATGTCTCCGATGGCGCGCTCTTGCGCGCCGGTTAGCGGAAAGGGGAGCGTGCCCAAAAAACGTTTGAGGAGTTCGGTATCGGTTGGGATGCGGAATGACGGTTCTTTCTCGCGGCGTAAGCGCTCGCGCTGGCGCGAGAGCTGAATGAGAAAAATTTCTTCGAATGAAAACCGTTTGCGCGCGCCTTCGGCCTCGCCCAAGGTCTTGGGCTGATGAATCGCGCCAAGCGCTCTGGCGAGCGCGGGCAGGTGGTATTTTTGGAGAATTTCGGGCGGAATGGGATCGGCCAGCGCGCCGATCTCAGACAAAAGTTTCGCAATCGCGTGGCGCAGCCAGCGCGACGTGATGCCGTAACTTTCCGGATATACGGCCAGATACGGCAGCGCGGCGGTCGTGATTGTCTCGTCATCGGCGAGCGGCTCGTATTCGGGGTTTTGTAGCACGAGCAGGGTTTTGCGCCTGCCCACTTTGCCGGAGAATCGGGCGCGCGTGCCGGGCCTGAGCATGTTTGCGACATAGGGCTGGCGGAACCAGACGACATCGAGCGCGCCGGTTTCATCCTGCAGCACGCCTTCGGCCATATTCATTTTGCTTTTCCAGGCCTTGCGCGCCTGCAGGCCCACGACCGTCGCGATGATGGAAGCGGTCTCGCCTTCGCGAAGATCCTTGATACGCTTCAGCCCACCGAGCGATTCGTAGCGTGATGGGAAATGGAATAGAATATCGCGCGCGGTGCGGATGCCGAGTTTGGCGAGTGCCGAGCGCTGCCGCGGCGTGACGCGGAATACTTGTTCGACGGCTGTTTCCAGGTTTACTGCGGCAAGGGTCGGCATGCGTCGGTGGTCAGCTTGAGTATATACTATACAGCGGTGGCGGCTGGCGTTCGCAGGGGCGCAACGGCTTAGCCAAGAACAGGAGTGTAGCATGGAATGGGGTGTTGTCTGCGCGATATGCGGCAGACGATTTCTTCAAGGAGACCAAGCGGTATTTGAGGGATCATCGTTCGTGCATCAGGCCTGCTTCGGGCCCGTGCAGCGGGCGTTTACGGTCCTTCGCGTACTGCGCGAGATCGCGGGCGGCGCGGGCATCTGCTATGCGTGCCTCGCGTTGCGACTTCCGTCCTGGGAAGACGGTGAGTTGCAGCGTGCGGTGTTCTGGCTTCGCGGGCAAGGCAGGATCAGCGTGCATACGGAGCACTGTCCGGTATGCGCAAAGCGCCGCTCGCTTGTCGCCGCGAGGCCGTGATGCGGACAGCGATATGTCCGCATATAAAAACCGCCGGAGCAGTCCTTTGGTCTTGAGAAGACCGTCGGCGCCCGGCGGTTCGATTTTCAAAAATATCGCGCCGTGCCTCCGCAGTTGTTTGGCCAGTTGGCGTATCTGCGATTATGGTCTATGCGGGGAGTTCCGCGCGGCGTAAGCAGGACGGCGACAAAACGAGGCCGCAGCACTGGCTCCGTCGTTTTTATGTAAGATCTGAATCGGAACGCTGCGGTTCGTGCGATGCAGCCGCCGCGCCGGGATTTGTTCGCACGAGAAATAGCGTGGCCGTTACCGTAGAGATCGGCACGGCAAGCACCGCGCCGATGCTGCCGACAATCATGCGGATGATCTCGGCAGTGAACGGTTCGCGATTGATAGTGACGAGCAATGGCGCCTCGGATTGGTAGAGCAACAAGAGGAGCGGAAGTGCCGCGCCGACGTAGACGAGGGCGAGCGTGTTGATGAGCGCGGCGACGTGTTCGCGGCCGATTTTGATGGCCCGCGCGTAGATTTCCCGGCGTGTGAGCGCGGGATTCGCGCGGTGCAATTCCTCGACTGCCGAGGCCTGGGTGATGGCGATATCGTCAAGTACGCCGAGCACGCCGATGAGAATGGCGGCAAGAAACAGCCCCGAAAAATCCAAGCGACCCTGTGTATTGAAATTGAGATATACCGAATATTCCTCCGTGAATCCGGACATGTTGACCGACGCGACGGCGATCTGGGCCAGTACGACCGTGATGAGGACGGCAGAGAGTGTGCCGATAAGCGTCGCGACCGACTTGCGATTGATGCCATACGTGACGAAGATCGCCGCGGTCAGGATTGCAGCCGCAACGCCGGCACTCGTCCACAGGGGCGAGGCGCCGTCGAGCAGTTGCGGGAAGAGCACGAAAAATATGAGCGCGATGCCGCCGCCGAGCGCGGCAAGGGAGCGCACGCCTTGTCCGCGGCCGAACACGGCGACGACGGCAATGAAGAGCAGAAGGAATCCGAGGAGCGCAAGCCGGCGGTCCGGTTCGCCGACCGAATAGAGTTCCTCGCCGTTGACGGTGACGATGTAATCGAGAAAGAATCGATCGCCGACGCCGAGCTTCGCGTAGTCATTGCCGACGGTAATGATCTCGCCTCGCTTCGGGCCTTCCAATAGCTCAACGCGCAGGGTCTGGAAGTGCGTGCGCGTGCTCGTGCCGGGAATGAGCCGCTCCTCTTCCCGGACGACTTCAACGACGCGCGCCCGCCACGTGGTCTCGGAGGCCTCGGGGAGCTCCTGGGCAGTGGTGCTGAGCGGTCCGCCGATCGCGAGGAGCAGTGCGCCGATAAGCAATACGGTTCGCATGTTCGTAAGTGTAGCATGGCAGCTATTGCCGCCCGCGCATGAGTATGCAATACTGAGGAAAATCGAATAGGACATCAAGAGTGCGGAGATTTACCCGCCTAAATTTCGAAAGAAATTTGGAAGGGTGAAAGGGAATTGGCCCAATGCTCCGCCCGCAACTTGCCCCGGCATTGAGGAAGCCCCTCGACAAGCTCGGGGTAAAGTGCGAAATCCAACCCTGCAAGGGGGAAGATGTGCACGAAAGAACACGGCACCGCCTTTGCAGGGCGGTTGTTTTGTTCTTTGAAAGGAGGAGGTAGCGATGGAAGAGCGAATCTACTACCGCGTAGAGAAGGGGAACATTCGATTTGAGTTTGATAGGGATGAGCATGTTCCGAGCAGACGGCATCCACGCACGTATCGGCACTATCATGTTTCCGGAATCGTGCCTTCCGCCGTAGTTCGTCAAGGGGAGCCCGCCGTTCGGCGTTATGCCGAACGGTTCGTACAGCGAGAAATCGGTCGCCAGAAAGCGGCGGATCGCCGATACGATGAGCGGCTCAAAACACTGGACATCCCCATCGTGGTCATGCACGGAAGCGTGCGACTGGTCGGCCGTGTTCGTTGGTCCGAGACCGAGGATTCCTTCGTTTTGCTGCTGGAAAAACCCGTGCAACGCGAGATCGTTTGGTCGTACGGCCGAGGATTCGGCGCTGCCATGGCCGGGAAACGGGTGCTTGAGAGATGGAACCTTACCGCAAATGCGCGGCGGGCTGCGGAAGCGGAACTGATCCTCGCCTTCGAGCAGCAGCGCCCCAACAGCCCTCATAATCTCGTCGAGCGTCTCAATCGCAACGCCGCACCCGAGAAGGAGAAGCAATGATGCTTGAGATCAAGTTCCCGGACGAGAAAAACCGTTCGCGCGCAGCCATGGTTTTGCGCCTTGCCGCGCATGAGGTTGTGCTGGGACAGCGGTGGGAGCGGCTGCAGGTGACCGACCAGATGCTTCCGGTACTCGCGCTGCACGACATTCGGTACGAGATCGTGAGCGAGCAGGAGCTCGCCGACGAGGCCGCGGAGTACGAGCGGCTGATCAGCGGCGCGGTGCTCTTCGATCTTCGGGAGCACGCCTACCCGAGCCGCCGCGGCGATTCGTTCCGGAGTTTGCAGGTGTTCGAGTGCTGGGTGTGCCGTGCTCAGACAAATCGGGTAGTGATGGGCGGATGGCCCGGACTCGGCGTTCGTGCTCCTTGCCCGAACGCGATCGAATGCTGGCACCATGAGCTGGAGAGCACGATCAACTGGTCGCGGCGGCCGCATCCGGAATCCGTCAAGCGCGAGTTGGAGCATGAAATCGCGGCGTTGCGCGCCTTTCATGCCGCCGATATCAAAAACGATATCGCGGGCACGCCGGACTTCGCGCTGAAGCGCAGCGTCACCAATACGATGGGCCATAAGCGGGGCTGTGGCTGTACGCATTGGCTGCGTTGGTGAATGCAATAACCGGGAGCGACGAGATGTCGCTCCCGGTTTATCAGTTGATTCTTTATAGTCCACTATGCACGCATCTTGTTGTAGAAACTCCAAGAATACCAGGCGAGAAATCCCAGTCCGGCTCCGTTTACCACGAGCGCAATTCCGCTGGCCGTAAGATCCCCGTTGCTATCCAGAAATAGAATATTCAGAACTTGATACGTTCGATACGAAACGTATACGACGCCGATCAGCGTTATGAGGAATAAACTTTTGCGAATTTTCTTTTTAAAATTGAGATCTTCTATATTCGCAGGATTCGAAGCCAACATGCGCTGCAGCCGTCGGTTCGCGAAGAGGAATATAGGCAAGAGCGGTATGGCGACCGAAACAAATACGACAATCGAAAGTCCCATGTCCGAGGGTCGTCCGAACGAATTTTTGAGAACTTCTTGCACGGCATTCGCGAGGAAGTATACGAGCGCCCATAATGCCCCGAGGGCGATATGCGCCGCGAAGCTTAGCCGCGAATCCGCTTTTACGATATTTACCGCCGGTTGCGGAGCAATCGATGCGGGAGGTACTGGCGAAGCGCCGGGTTCGTTATTCATGCACTCTAATTAAACGGGTGGTATGTGCCTTCACCGTAGAGGCGTCCGGAATAATAGGCAAGCATTGAATATGCACACGCGAGCGGCGCGGTTATCGGGCGATGCGTCATCCTTGACGATGGATGAACACGAGAACGGCCGAAGATATGGCAATCGATACCAAGAAGAAGAATAGAACATTTTCCACTGGGAAATTATAGATCCAAAAGCCGAGTATTTTATCTTCTGAAAAGAACCATGCGCCCCAATGTTCCGCGAAGGGATCAGTGACGAGCTGGTACAGAACGCCGAATGCAGCCATGGCCGCGACGATTCGGATATTTCGTCTGAGGAAACGGTAATCGTATGCCCAGAACAGACCTATCGCCGCGAAGGTGAATACGAGCAGGTATACAAGATATGAGTATGCGCCGAACATGCTACTCGCGTATGCCGTATGCGTCCCATAAAAGAGCGGTGACGCTCCCGAACAGCAGTGTCACGAATATGATAAATACCCATTCTTCAATAGGCAGGCCGAGCCACTCGATGCCCAGTACGTAAGGCCGCTCAAAATACCAAATTCGTTCGCGGATTGCGATGATATCCCAGGGATATGCGAACGGAATTGCAGCAACGGGCGCAATCAAGAGCGGACGGATATAGCGCGCGAGTGTTTCGCGTCAAACGATCCAAACAAGCGCCAATGGCAGCAAGACGAATACCGAAAGCCAAATCGGATAAGAGTATGCAAACATGTATGGCGTACGACCTCGGCTTGAATTTACTCTACCATATGAAGCCTTGTTGCCGGACGAAAAATTGACTTGATAGAGAAATTGGATACTAATAGACAAACAGAAAAATTCAACGGAGGTTTGGCATGAGACGACGAAGTGCCACGGCGCTCGCCTCCCCGGACGAGAGACAGGCCTTCGGGGGACGAATCAGAGAAGCGCGGGAAGCAGGGAGTCTCTCGCAAGCGGAGCTCGCTCGAGTGGTCGGCGTGACCGCCCCGTACATCAGCCAGATTGAGACCGGTAGTCGGATACCCTCCGATACGATCATCAAGAAGATCGCCACAGCGCTTCCGAATTCAACTCTGGACTGGCGTAACCTCGTCTTGGAGGCAAGGCGTATCCAGAGTCCGGATGAGGAAGTTGCCGCGCTTTTCGTGAAGAGAACGCCGAGCGTTACTGAACTCACGAAGCTCTCGCGGTGCCCCTCGTTTGCAAAATTCACGATGCGGCTCGAACGAAGCGCTCTTTCGCCAGAGCAGATAGAAGATTTGCTCGTGGTTTTCCTGAAGTACTTGGACCTCGCTGAAGAAGGGATCAAGCGACGGCTGCCTTTCAGTCTCGTCCCGAAGATCAAGAAGTGAACCCGCCGGCAGCACAATCGAAAGACGCGTCCAGCGCCGGCGCGTCTTTCTTTATCATCATTCTTGGTTTTGAGAACCAAATATTGCGGCGTGCGACCTCGATCTGAACCTCCGAGGTCAGGGTTTTAGAGGCGCTTTGATAGCTAGCTTCACTCTACCCTATGAGGCCTCTCGGCTCGCCTCGCTTTCGCTTGGGCGAAGCGGGTCGGGGCTCGTTTTCAGAGGTTTCGGAGAAAAATGAGACACTTGCGGGATATCGGCATTTCGTGTCTCAAAAAGAAAGCCCCGACATGTCCGTACTGCTTGGACATGCCGGGGAGTTCGACGCCTGAGCTTCTGAGATCAGGCGGTGAAGAGATGGCCGGTGGCGCGACGCAGGCGCTCGCGGGTGTTGCCCGTCCTGCGCTTGGTCGCCTTCTGCTTTGCGGAGAAGACGCCGCCGGAGGCGAGGTCGTCGCTCGACCAGCCGATGAGGTTGAACGGGCCGAAAAGCACTCCCGGCGAGGCCTTGTAGACCGAGAGGACCTCGGTCTCCGTTCGCGTTCCCTCCGCGATGAGGCGGCGGTGGCGCTCCTCCATGGTGATCGTGCCCTCGACGATCGAGAGATGCGGCTCGAGGGAAGCCGGCACGGAGTCGAGGAACATCGCGACGTGCGAAGGAACCGGATGCGGGAAGTCCGCGACCTTGTGAACGCGCGCGTCGACGACGTGGTGGACGTGGCGCTCGGCGATCTGCCGGGTCATGATCGTCCGGTCCCGCAGGATGCGGTAGGTCGTCTTGGATCCGAGAGGCTGGGAATCGTCCACCGTGACTTCCTCTCGCTTCTTCCCCTTCACGACCGTCGAGGTGAACTCGTGACGGAAGTAGGAGTAGCAGCAGGCGTCGACGCCGGCCCACTCGACGAGGCCGATGAGCTCGGTCTCCGCCATGAGCTGCAGCCAGTCGGCAAGCGGCTTGAGCGTGCGCTCGATGCCCTGATGCATCTCGGCCTGAAGATCGCTGACGAGCTCGGGGATGGGCTTGGCCGCCACGATGTACGGGAGCCGGAGCGGCTGCACGGTTTCGGCGGGCGGGATCTGCTGTGCGAGGAGTTGCCAGGCCTCTTCCCAGGCGTGGGCGTTCCCCGGCGCGACGCCGCTGATGGAGCAGCGGACCGCCGAGCGCACGCAGTCCTGGAATTCAGCGTGGTAGCGCTGGAGCAGCGCGAGATCCTGGGCGTAAGCGGCGTAGATGGGCGACTTCGTCTCGAGGTCGTCGGCCACGAGCGCGAGGATCTTGGAATCCTGGCGGATGACCGCTGCGAGCTCGCGGAAGAGCTCGACGTTCGGGATGGGTTGCGTGAAACGCTCTTCGGGAGTGACCGTCGCGAAGCGGCGGCCGCCCACTTCCATGAGAACGCGATCGGACGTGGTGTCCATCGTTCTTCCTCCGCGTTTAATAGTCCGCCGACTTGATGGGTTGTTTTGGAACTTTCTGTGCCAGAATTCTTGCATAAAAAGAGGAAATTTTCAAGCCCGAAAAATAGAAAACAGGTACGGGACTTACATCATCCCGTACCCGTCGCTGCTTGCTACTGGGTACTGCTTCTCTACCGGCCGGGACCCTTCGGTCTGCCGCCAGCCGGAACCGGCGTCGCGGCCATGTCGTCCTTGGCGGTCGTCACCGTCTTGCCGGTGACGATCCCGAGATCCGTGCCGAGCTGCCGAGCCGTGTGGGCCGTCAGCAGCTGAACGAGATCGGCCGCGGCGGAGGCAGCCTGCGCATTCCCCGCCTGACCGCCGCCCATCACGATCTGCGGAACGAGCTGGGCGCCCTTCAGCGCCTCGGCGTACTGGGCGTTGATCTTCACGAGCGCTTCGAGCTTCTTGTCGAGGGCGCCGTCGGCGTTCATGACGAGCTGGCGCTTCGCCGCCTCGCCTTCGCCCTCAAGGATGAGCTTGCGCTTGTTCTGCTCGGCCGCTTCGGCTGCGAGTTTGGCGACCTGCTTGTTCTTCTCGGCCTCGGCGACATCTTTGGCGTTGACCTTCTCCTGCTCCCACTTGGCCTGGGCGGCGTTGGCCTTGCCTTCCCATTCCACGGTGATGGCGCGCTGCTCGGCCTTCTTGGCGGACGCGACCGAGGTCTGCACGTCCATCGCAATCTGCTGCTGCTGCTGGATCTGCGCCTCGACGGTGTCGTCGTAGGGCAGCTTCTTGATCGTGAAGTTGAAGGCGCGGATGCCGAACTCGGCGAGCGCGGAGATCTCCTGGCGCTCCGGCTTGCCGTCCTTGTCCACCACGATCTCGGCGGCGGTGATGGTCTTCTCCTGCCCCGACAGCATGTCCTTGAAGCGGACCTCGCGCTGTCGGGTCTTGTAGACGCCGAGCTGGATCTGATCCTCCACGTAGTGGATCAGGTCGTTCCGCTTCTCGGCGTAGGACTCCTTGGAGCTCATCGTCGGACCGGCGTGGTAGATCGCCTTGTTGGCGCTCGTCTCGATGACCTGCTGCTGGACCGCTTCCTGGCTGCCGTAGCGCGTGTGGATCGCGGTGAGGTTCTTCGCGTCGAGCGGCATGTCGTACTGGATCGAGCCCAGCATCGTGCCGTGGCCGCCGTCGTTGAAGCGGACTTCGAGCCCGCAACAGACGAGCTTCCTCGTCACCTTGCCGTCCTTGTCCTTGATCTCCTCATACTTCTCGGTGTCGAAGCGGTAGATGGACCGCTTCTTGTAGGTGGTCACCTTGCCGAACCACTGCGGCTTCACGCCGGCCGTGGTGTACCAGGTGAGCGTGCCTTCGAGGGGCGACTGCACGACGAGGATCTCGTCGGCATCGATCTTCTCGAAGGACATGAAGACCGCGAAGACGATGACCACCGCGAGGATGGCGGCCATGCCGAGAGCGAAGATGCGGCGAAGTGAGATCGGCCCCTGCGTTGTCTGCGTCGGACTCATCGAGCCCCTCCTGTTGTACGGAATGTTGGTTGACGGTTGGCGGTTAGGACCTGGCCTTGCGCCGGTCCTTGCCGCGAAGATCGGTCACCCGACCGCGCTCCTCTTCGACCACGTGCTCGAGCTCGGCTGCCTGAGCGTCCTCGCGGAGCTCGGTCAGTTGCGATTCGAGCTGGCGCTGTTTGGACCGGAAGATCGGAAAGACCTTGGTCCCGCGCCACATCGGGACGAACACTTGGGTCGCGAAGATGAGCAGAACCACTGCGATCACCAGGAACTCGAGGTACCGAAGAAACATCGCTAAACACCTCCTCTTTGGACTGGTTGTGAAACAAGCTCTCCGTTATTTTCGCGACTATATATTACTAAATTATATGCGCTCTGTCAAGAATTCATGCTACGTTGTGGATCCCCGTACTTCCTGGCCGGTGCCCGCGCGGACGGCTCATCGATAACTAAGTAGCCATCGAAATCACCATGAAAACATTGACCTACGAAGAGGGGAAGGCGCTATGGCTTGCATGATCCAAAAGAAAATCCACCGCGACGAGCGGTGGATTTTCTCTTCTCGCGGCGTCTCAGCCGACTGCCATGTTTGATCTGATCGAATTGGTGCGGATCCAATCGAACCAGACCGTCGTTTCAGGCAAAGAAAGCTCCTGGCCCTCTCGGTCTTGGGAACAAGATGTTGAGGGCGTGCCCGGGAGGAATTGAACCCCCGACCTCTTCCTCCGCAGGGAAGCGCTCTATCCGCTGAGCTACGGGCACAAAAATTTTGGCAAATCCTTCGCCGAATTCCATTTGTCTGCCGACCCGCCGTGGGCGGGCAGGGCTACGGGCAAACGAAATATTTCATTTCGGCCCGACTAGCGTATCAAAATCCGAGGAATTTTGCCAGCGTATCGATGGTAGATTCCTCGTAGCGTTCTTCGGGCAGATATTCCAAAAGTGTTTCGCGCAGTTCCACGGGATCGGTGTCGCCGAGCGGGATGCGGATGCGCGGCATAAAGCTCCGCTTTACCAGGATCGTCAATTCCTTGAACAGCGGCGGATCGTACGAGATCCAAAACGATTGGGCATTTTCGTATTCATAGAGCTCCGAGCCAACGCGTACGCCGCGGTCGGTGACGCGTACGGTGATGGTCTTGGGCCGGCGGAACGCGGATGCGATGAGCAGCGATCCGGAAATCACGAGCATCGCGGCAAAGAGCATGTTGCCGAACCATATGGCGCCTGCGGCGCCGAGGATCAATGCGCTACCGCTCAAGGTAAGCCAGCGTCGGCTTTCGGGAAGCGGCTGGGCGTCGAGCGTTTCCCAGGCGAACAGTTCCTCGCCGGCTGAAAAATCGGCAGCGGCAAGCTCGGGGTGCGCGGCTTCGGCGGTTTCGATCAATGGCGGGACAACCGGGGCCGGGAGTTCGTGCCCGGTATCCAGGGGAATGGTTCGCACGGCGACCGTGCGCAGATCCAACGTTCGTGGCATGCGTTCAGTATAGCAGAGGTTTAATGACAATCGGGTGTGGTTATGCACCGGTTCGACATGTATTGAAGACGGGCGCCCTCGAAGCTTCGAGGGCGCCCGGGGAAAGACGGACGACTAGGGTGCCTTGGCGGCTGCTTTGCGCCGTTCGGTTTCGCGCTGGACGCACTGCTCCAGGCGTTCGGCGCGTTTCTGGCCAACGGTCTGTGTTTCCTTGAGCTGGCGCCGGAGCGCGGCGTTCTCCCGGCGGAGCTTCGCGGCTGAATCTTGGAACGCCCGTTGGCGATCCATGAGCGGCTGCCGGACTTCTTGGGCCTTGGCCGCGTCGTACTGGGTGCGCGGCACATACGGCACGAAGAGCAGATCGCCGGGCTTGAGGTTTTTGGCCTCCGCCTTGGCGCCTGCATCCGCGGAGCCGAAGTTCTGCTGGTACGATGCTCCGATGCAGCGCGTCGCATCGAAGCCCGGCGGCAGCTGGCTTTTCTTGGCCAGATCCGCACAGATGTTCTCGATCGGCGTGCCGCCGGCAAGGTCTTGTTCGTGGACTTCGACGAGTTCGACGCCAGCCTGATCGGAGGCGCGATATCCCTCGGCTGGCTGCGCCATAAGCGCTGCGAGTATCGCAATGATGGCCGCACTCTGATGCATGAACCGTTCCTTTCGGTCTAACGCCATCCGCCGCGCGGGCCGTGCCGGCGCGGGGAGGGGCTCGTGACATGCTGCGTAGGATTCGAGGTCGCGTGGCCGCCGTACCCCGCAGCATCGGCCTGGTTCGCGTTCTTGTTGGTGTTCGCGTTGCGGTTCGAGTTCGTCGCGTTGGTGCGCACGTTGGTTGATGAGCGGACGTCAACGGGGCTCTGCGCCTTGCTTGTCGCCGAGCCGCCTTTCGCGTCGGCGTTCGACTTTGCGTTTGAATCGGCGCGCGCGGCTCCGCCGGTCGCGGTGGAGCGCTGATCCTGCCCTTGGCCCTGTTGCTGTTGCTGATCGACCGAGAGCGCCGCGTCCGTGGCCTGCTGCGGCGATACGTCGCCGCCGACGCCGGTGACCGTGAGGGATTCGTTCGCGTTGATCCTCGTGGTCGCGGGGCGCAGGAGTGCGGCCGCGCCGATCTGTCCGCCGGCGAAGAGTGCGGCGGGCACGACCGTGCCGACCAGAGCGTTTTTCAAACTGTTCTCGCCGACGCAGGTCTTGGGATTGAGTGACTGCACTTGGCGCACCATGTGATCCTTGTCCAGGTGCACCAAGAGCGTCTCGTCGCACACGTGCGCTGGGAACTTGTCGCCGCCCATCAGCGTGGAGAGTTTGGTCACCCACCAGCTGTCGCCGTTGGCGGCCTCGCTCAGAAGCATCCGGTTCATGTGATTGCGCGCGGCCTCGCCCGTGCAGGCCATGAGGCCAAGACAGCTGGTCAGCAACGCGAGCATGCGGATGGTTAGTCGGTTCATCCGTGGCCTCCTTGGCCTATTGGCAGGATGTGGTCTCTTCCTTGAGAAATCCGTTGGCGAGTGACGCTCCGGCCATCACGCCAGTAGCGGCATTCCATACGCCGGTAGCGAACGCGCCGCCTGACGGCCGGATTGTTGTGACCGATGCGGGCGCGCATGGCCGGAACACCGGGGGCGGAGTCGGCGGGGCGAGTGGCGGCGGGACCTGAGCGACTGCTGGCGGTTCGGCGCGGCTCACCACAGGTGGTTCGACGCGGCTCACCACTGGCGGCGCGCGCCGATCGATGATCGGGTTACCGCACATGAGCGAGATGAACGCGCGGCCGCGATAGGCAAGCACGCGTTCGCCCTCGTAGCAGGGCCGCTGAAACGTGCCAAACGAAAATAGGCGCCGTTCCCCTGGTTTCGACGCCGAGACGGTTGCGGGCCGGATGTATTCGATCGCCACCGACGAGTTGTTCGCGGGCCAATCGCACCGGACGATCCGCACTTCGCCGCTCTGGAGAAACGCGATGAGCTGCTTCGGATGGCCAAGCGGGATGCCGGCCGCCTTGCCGATACGGTCGGCAAGCACGGCGGGCGGCACGCGGAAGCTCTGCGACTCGATTTTCTTGATGAGATCCTCCTTGATCCGGACGGATCGGTCGAGTGAGATGTAGAATGGCTTTCCTTGCTCGGCAAACGATGCCGTGGGGCCGAGGAAAACCGCGAGAACCGCGCACAAGATGCCGATGGCGTGGCGCATAGGTACTCCTTCGGGGAAGCGCTGGTTTGGAAAAGGACGGTTGGACGCCTAAACCGTAGGACGACTGTTTCGGCGCCGATCTTACAGCTCATAGGCACCGCGTTGACAAGACGGCTGAGCGTGCTTAGCTGGCGGCAGTCTGCTCGTTTATCCAGCGAGTGCTGGATTTACTTCGCGGAGGGAGATCGGTGAACTTCATTCAGCGCGGCCTCGCTCGGTTCGATGTCGCAGCGGCACTGGTCGTCGGCCTGGTTATCGTCATCGTTGATATGGCCGCGACCGGCGGGATACTGTCACGAGATGCGGCGACGACGATAGTAATCGCGGCATTCGTCATCGGCATGGTGGCGATCGTACTGCACTGGATCCGGCGGCGGTAACCGGAAAGGAGAAACACGCGATGAAAGGGAAGGCCTGGCGGCCCAAGGAGGACGTCATGGTTACGGCAAAGCTCACGATCCTGGGGATCGTGTTCGCGGCGATCTTCGGAATCATCACGGAAGCTGCCGTTCGCGGCCTCTTGTCCGACGGCAGCGCGACGGTTCTTGCGCTCGCGCTGAGCGGTTTTGGCGTGGCGCTGGCCGTGCGGATGCTGCGCAATCAGGAGGGGAGAAATCGTGCTCGATAAAGCGGTTTCCTTCGTGGTCGGCTTGCCGCGCCAGATCCGGGAAGAGCCGCTCTTGATCTTCCCGCTGGCGATGTTCCTGGCGATCATCGTGTTGGCGGTTTTCGCTTTCCTGGCCACTGTTTGTCCCGATGAACCGCCATAGCGGTACCCCCGCTATGGTCTGCCGCCGTGCATGGGCGAGAAAAATCTCGTCACCTGTGCGGCGGCTTCTTTATTTTTTGTTGTAGCGGAGGGTGCAGGACTCGAACCTTCAAGGATCCCGCAACTTCCGCGAACAAAGCGGGCATTGAAGTCGGCGAGGATCCCGTGCCTCTCGAACCGACGATTGAGGAGATGCGACACTGGTTCGCGGAAGTGCGGGATCACGCACTCTGACCTCACTTCGTTCGGGACGGTGCGGTTACTTTCGCCCACCGGTTTTCAAGACCGGTGCATGGTTCCGCCTTGTTTGGCGAAAACCCGGGCTTTTTAGATCCGTAGCGGAGGAGGTGAGATTCGAACTCACGAAGGGATTGCTCCCTTAACGGTTTTCAAGACCGTCCCATTCAACCACTCTGGCACTCCTCCTCCGCTCCGGCTCCAATGCAAAGTACGCCCGTTGGAAGCGAATATCTTCGCTTCAAACCCATTCTGCCAACCTCTTATTTAAGTCTCCCTCGGAGGCGGAAGGATTCCGGCGCTCTGCGCCTAGAACCGTCGCGGCACGCGCACTTCGTGCGCTAACGCCGCTCTTTGAAACCTTGCGGTTTCAATACTTCCACCACAGGGAAACTTCCGTTTCCCCGACCCCTTTCCCAGGTTCGAATCTTCCACTCCTCAGTCACTTCGCTCCCTCGGAGGCGGAAGGATTCGAACCTTCGAGGGGCTTTTGGCCCCTAACGCATTAGCAGTGCGCTGCATTCGGCCACTCTGCCACGCCTCCTTTATTCTGGGGCACGATAGCATATTTCCTATCCTTTGGCGATAACTACGGCCCAAATCGTCCGGGCTCCGTGCGCGCGGAGCGTCCGCGCGGCTTCCCGCAGCGTGGCGCCTGATGTCGCGACGTCATCCAAGAGAATTATTTTTTGGGGCACAGATACGCGGGGATCGCCGATGCCAAAGGCATCGGCGACATTGGCTTGTCGCGCGGCATGGGATTCCAGCGAGGATTGCGGCGGCGTGCCGCGGGTCCGGCGGAGCAGGGGCCGGAGGGGAATGCCGCTCGCCCGGGAAAGCGCGCGGCCGAAGAGTTCTGCTTGGTTGAACCCGCGCTCCCGTTCGCGGTTCGGATGAAGCGGAATCGGCACGAATACCGCGTCTTTGGGCAGCGAAATGTGATAGCGCGCGAGCCATCGCATTACTTCGTCGGCCAAGAGCGGAGCAAGATCCTGGACGCGATCATATTTAAAGGAATGGATAAGCGTACGCGCCAGAGGATCGCGATAGGCGAATGGCGCGATAAATCGCTGAATCCGCCATTGTTTATAGCATGAGGGACAGAGCCGGGCATCAAGCCGCCGGCTGCCGCACGCGGGGCAAGCGGGTCCGATCGGGGTAATGCCCGCGCGACAGCTTCTGCAAAGCAGTGCCCCTTCGGCCCGGCATTGCAGGCAGGCGCGCGGAAACAGGAGATCCAGGAGCCACTCGCGGACGCCGGCCGTACGCATGGGACCATACTAGCGGATCTGAATTGAGCGCTGTGCACACCGTATCGAAGCATTGCCATGGTATACTGAACATGCGCTATTTTGTTTGGTCCGCTCGACGTTTCAGCGGATGCGTATACCGTTTCTCCAAAATCTACGGTTTCCCGCGATCTCGCTCTGGGGCTTCGGACCAGCGAGTTTTGTTGGCATTGACGTTGGTAGCGACTCGGCCAAGGTAGTACAATTAAGAAAAGAGCGCGCACGCGCGGTACTCGAAACGTACGGTGAATTGCGCACGGGACACTATTTTGCCAAAGATGCGCCCAGCGCGTCGGCGGGATTCCTCGGCGCATCGGACGAATCGATTGCCAACGTCCTGGTAGACCTGGTTCGCGAGGCAAA
Organism: Candidatus Parcubacteria bacterium; assembly: GCA_003599755.1. GTDB lineage: Bacteria > Patescibacteriota > Minisyncoccia > Sungbacterales > SURF-37 > SURF-37. Next base: position 28,404 of record QZJO01000003.1, read on the forward strand.
AGTGACGACGCGCCGAGCCGTTTTTTCCATACCGGCGACCGCAAGTTTTCTCACCGTCATTCCATTGCCGCTCTTGGACGAATCCGAAATCGCCGCAGCCGTGCCCTTTGAGGCCAAAAAATACATTCCCATGCCGACCAGCGACGTTGCCCTGGATTGGGAGCTCGTGAGCCGTAACGAACAGGAGCGCCGCGTGGAGGTGCTGCTTGCCGCGGTACCCGCGGAGCTCATCGCCAAATACCAGCGCGTGGCCGAACTCGCGAAGCTTCGGGCCGAGGCCATGGAAATCGAGAGTTTCAGCTTGGCGCGTTCACTCTTGATGGGGGATCGCGGCGTATCGGCAGTGATCAACTGGGGCGCGATCGTGACCACGCTTTCGATCGTAGACCAGGGGCGTATCCGCGCGAACCATAATTTCGGCCGCGGATCGTTCGAGATCACGACCGCCCTCGCGCAGACTCTCGGCGTCAATCTGGAGCGAGCCGAGGCGATGAAGCGGGAAGTCGGCCTTTCCGAGAAGCCGGAGGAGCGGCAAATCACCGAAATCATCGGGCCGATCGTGGACGCCGCTCTGACCGATATCGAACGAGCCATGACCGCCTATAACCAGCGCGCCGAGCGGCGCATCGAAAAAATAATTTTGACCGGCGGCGGCTCCAATCTGGCCGGCGTCGTACCGTATATCGCGAAACACTTTGATCTGGAGACGGCGATTGGCAATCCGTTCGTCCGCACCGTATACCCCGCGTTTTTGGAGCCCGTACTCCGGGAGATCGCGCCGAATTTCGCGATCGCGACGGGCGCGGCATTACGCCAAATAACCGTATGACCTTTCGATGCAACTCAGGGCGAGGATGCGAAACGCCAGCGCATATGCGCCAAAGATGTTTTTGCCTTACTCGTGGTGAGTTTATCGAACCATGATCGATCCGCGGCCGGCATTTATTCCGCATCCGACGGTCCAGCCCCAAAGCCGGCCGCTCATGATCATCGGCGCCAACTGGTTCTTTACCGTGGGCATGATCGTGTTCGTGCTTGGCGCGCTCGCGACCGCGGGCGTATTCGGCTACAAGGGATACTTGCAGCGTGTCCGCGCCGGAGAAATGGATGCCGTGCGCGCGCGCGAACAGCAATTGCGCTCGAGCCAAGCCCTTGAGGAGATCACGGCGTTTTCCCAATCCCTTGCCGCTGCGCAAAACCTCCTGCAGGACCACGTGTTCCCGACGAGCATTCTTCGGCTCTTGGAAGATACGACGCATCAGAACGTGCAGCTGCGAACGCTTTCGTTCAACCGCGGCGAGCGGCGCGTGGCGCTTTCCGGCATTGCGCGATCCTACCAGACGGTTGCGGAGCAGATCATGGTTTTGGAGTCGAGCCCCCATGTGGAGCGAGTGACGTTCGGTGGACTCGCCAGCGATGCGCAGAATCGCGTTTCATTTACCATGACGCTGACGCTGCGGCCGTCCGCATTTGGCTATCGAGAACCATAACTCCATGCGCTCACTGCTCGGGATAATTCTGTTCGGCATCGGCATCGGCCTTGCGGCATTCGTCGCATGGCCGCAGTGGGACGCCATCGCGACAATCGAGGCGGACACCGAGGCGATTCGGCAACTAAAAGCCGAGATAGAGCAGCTAATCGCTCACCGCGACCGGCTCTTGGCGGAGCGCGAGGCCATTGACCCTGCCGATATCCGGCGGATCGAGGCCATGGCGCCCCGCGGGGTCGAAGAAAAGGAATTGATTCGAACCATGGAAACGCTCGCGCTCCAGCATGGATTGCAGCTGCGGGATCTGACGATCGAGCCGAGTGCGCAAAGCGCGGGCGTCGGCACGCCGTCCGAAACCGCGTATACCGCCGTACCGATCCATGTCACGGTCGTAGGCAACCTTACGGCATTCCGGCAATTTCTCTCTTCCGTGGAACAGAATTTGCGTCTGATTGATGTGGTGCAATTGTCTCTGAACGCGCCGGATGGCAACGCGGTGGCGTTCCCCGTCGAGAGCAACGTATATTATCGCCCATGACCGCGACCATATCCGACAATTTGAAAATCTTGCTTGCCGTCGCGATTCTCTTGGGCGTGGGATTCATCTGGTATATGTACATCGGCCCGATTCTCGATGCGCCCGAAGCAGTGTATGCGGAGACGGTCATTGATCCGGAGAATCTCCGGCGCTACCGGCGATTGAACGCCGCGTCGTTCAATCTGGAATTCTTTACGGGGCCGGAATTCCGCGGCTTGCAAAGCCCGCCGCTTACGGCAACGTCGTCGCTTCCGGCCGGCCGGCCGAACCCCTTCGCGCCATTCTAAGGCGCTTGGTCATGGTTCAGATGCGCAATTCATGGCAAAAACCGTACTCGATATCCTTGCCGCCAACGGCGCGATCACGAAAGAGCAGGCGGCCGAGGCGAAGGAGCGGATAAAAGACGAGCGCCGGCCCATCGATGAGGTCGCAACCGCACTCGGCGTTTCCGAGCGCGATTTTGTCATGGCGCAGAGCGAACTTTTGAAAATTCCCGTCAAATTCCTGAACGGCCGGCAGGTGCCGTTCGATGTCTTGAAGGCCATCCCCGAGGACTCGGCGCGGTTCTACCAGACCGTGCCGTTGGGCGAGGCCAACGGCATGCTCGAGGTGGGCATGGTGCATCCCGAAGACGTCAACGCGCAGGAAGCGCTGAAGTTCATTTCCTCGCGCATGAACCGGCCGTTCAAGGTGTTTCTCGTCACGCCGTCGGATCTGAAAAAAGTCCTCGAGTCATATCGCGGCTTGTCGGGCGAAGTGACCGAAGCGCTCTCGCAGTTCAGCCAAGATTTGGCCGATGAGTCGGTGCGTATCGCCGGTGGCACGCGAGCCGAGCCGGGCGGAAATTCCCCCGAGGAGGCGCCGATCACGAAAATGGTTGCGGTTATTTTGCGCCACGCCGTCGAGGGGCGGGCATCGGACATCCATGTCGAGCCCGGACGCGATAAATTGCGGGTGCGCTTTCGCGTGGACGGGGTGCTCTATACCAGTTTGTTTCTGCCCTTGAATGTGCACAGCGCCGTCATCACGCGCATTAAAATCATGTCGAACCTGAAGATCGACGAGATGCGCGTACCGCAGGACGGTCGCTTTCACGCGCAAGTGGTAGGAAAAGAGATCGACGTGCGCGTTGCCACGTTTCCCACGAGTTTCGGGGAAAAAGTAGTGATGCGGATTCTTGATCCGGAAGTCGGCATCAAGACGCTGCCGGAGCTCGGCCTCGAAGGGCGGAATCTTGCGGCGCTCGAGGAGGCGATCAGGCGGCCCTATGGCCTGATCGTGATCAGCGGGCCGACCGGCTCGGGCAAGTCCACGACGCTCTATGCGCTTCTGAATATTTTGAATCAGGAAGGCCGTAATATCGTTTCGCTCGAAGACCCGATCGAATATCTGATCTCGGGCGTGAACCAATCGCAGGTACGGCCCGAGATCGGCTACGACTTTGCCAACGGTCTGCGCCAAATTCTCCGCCAGGACCCGGACATCATCATGGTCGGCGAAATCCGCGACGGCGAGACCGCTCAATTGGCGATCCATGCCGCGCTGACCGGCCACCTCGTGCTCACGACGCTGCATACGAACAACGCCGTCGGCATCGTGCCGCGGCTCGTAGACATGGGCGTGGAGCCGTTTTTGCTCTCATCCACGCTTGTGCTCGGCGTCGCACAGCGGCTTGCGCGGCGCCTCTGCGAGGATTCGCGCAAAGAAGTAAAAATCGAGGGCCGCGCGCGGGAAATTATCGACGAGGCGATCGCGGATATGCCGCAGGCGATGCGATCCGAATACGAGGCCGCCGCCAAACGCGGCGTGATGTGGGAAGGCGTCGCATCGCCGACCTGCCCCAAAGCGACCCGCGGGCGCATCGGACTTTTCGAAGTGGTCGAGATGACGCCGGAATTGGAAAAAATCATTCTGACCGGCATTTCGGAGACGAAGATTCAAGCCGAAGCGCGCCGCCAGGGCATGGCGACCATGCGCCAGGACGGCATCCAAAAAGTCCTTCAAGGCGCGATTGGTATTCGCGAACTACTCGAAGTAGTATAAGGAAGAGCTATGCCCGGTAGTGCAATGCAAGCAAGTTCTGCCGCGCATTCAGTTCCGGAAAACTCCGCGACCGTTTTGGTAATCAACCGCTATTCGTTGTACTGCCGGGTATGAAAATCCTGATCGTCGATGATGATCCGTTCGTCGTTGAGATGTACGGACTGAAACTGAAATCCGCGGGGCATACCGTGGAATCCGCCGAAGACGGCCAGCGCGGCATGGAAATGATCATGCGCGGCGGATGGGACGTGGTGCTGCTCGATATCGTGTTGCCGATTCTTGATGGATTCGAGGTGCTCGAAGCGCTCCGCCGCAGGGGTGCGGCGCATCCGCCGATCATTTTGCTGACCAATGTAGGCGAGCGCGCGGATATCGATCGCGGCCTCCTGCTCGGCGCGGCCGATTACCTCGTCAAAACGCATTTCACGCCTGCCGAAGTGCTTGCCAAAGTAGAAGCGGCCGCCAATCACGCGGCTGCCGCACCGCAACCATGACCCTTCGACTCCGCTCAGGGCGAGAATACGAAACACCAGCGCATATGCGCCAAAGATGTTTTTGCCTTACTCGTGGTGAGCTTGTCGAACCATGACTGACCAATTCGACGCCCTTTTGGAAGTCGTCCTGAAGGAAAACGCCTCCGACCTGCATTTGTCCGTGGGTCGGCGGCCGACGATTCGCGTCGCGGGCGCACTGATCGAACTTGGCCGGTTCCCGATTTTGACGCCGGCCGCGGCCAAGGAAATCATCATGGCGATTCTTGCTCCAGGGCAACAGGAGCGGTTTTTGGCGGAAAAAGAACTCGATTTTTCATACGGTTTTCGCGAGAACAAGGCGCGGTTCCGCGTGAACGTATTTTTCCAGCGCGGATTCATGGGTGCCGCACTCCGGTTGATCCCGTCCAAAATCCGTACGTTCGAGGAACTCGGCCTGCCGCCGACCATCGCGGAATTTTGCGAGCGGCAGCAAGGATTCTTGCTCGTGGTGGGTCCGACGGGCCACGGCAAATCCACGACGCTCGCCGCCATGATCGACTACATCAATCATCGCCGCACCGACCACATCATTACGGTCGAGGATCCGATCGAGTATCTGTTTACGCCGGACCGCGCCATCGTGGATCAGCGCGAGGTGGGTGCGGATACGACGAGTTTCCCCCGCGCGCTCAAGTCGGTGTTCCGCGAAGACGTGGACGTGGTGATGATCGGCGAAATGCGCGACGCCGAGACCATGGGCACCGCGGTTACCGCGGCCGAGACCGGTCATTTGATTTTCTCGTCGCTGCATACCAACTCCGCATCCCAAACGATCGATCGTATCATCGACAGCTTTCCGTCGCATCAGCAGGGCCAAATTCGAGCGCAAATGGCGGCTACGCTCGTCGGCATCATTTCGCAGCGCCTGATCCCGCGCGTGCAGGGAGGCCTGGTACCCGCGGTGGAGTTGATGATCGCCACGCCGGCGGTACGCAATTTGATCCGCGAAGGCAAGCAGCACGAAATTGATTTCGTGATCGAGACCAGCTCCGACCAGGGCATGACCAGTTTGAACCGGGCGCTCGCGGATTTGGTCCGAAGGAACGAGATCACCCTCGAAAACGCGGCAACCTATTCGCTGAATCCTCAGGAATTGGCGGTGCTGTTGCGGCGCTAACGAACGGGTGCACGAAATTCGAGGCACGAATACCGAAATCCGAAACAATGTCTAAATTTATAAATGACCGAATGACGAAAACGCACGGATGCTTTTATTGGGAACATTCGGGTTTGTCTCGGATTTCGCCCGCCTCGCCCGACTCGGGACAAGTCGGGGCTGGGAATTTCGGATCTCGGGTTTCACTCTGTTGATATGGCACGGTTCACTTATCGAGCGCGGACCAAAGGCGGGGAACTGAAAACCGGCACCGTGGAGGCGCGCTCGGCGGACGCGGCCATCGAGTCGCTCCAGCGGGCCGAATTTATCGTGACCGATATCCAAGCCGCCGGCGGAGCGGATATTGCCGCGACGTCGATTACGGTGCCGTTTTTGCAGGGTATCAAGGCCAAAGATATCGTCGTGTTCTCGCGTCAGCTCGCCACGCTTCTGGAAGCGAAAGTGCCGATCACGCAGTCGTTCAAGACGCTCGCCGAAGAGTCCGACAATCCGAAAATCCGGCAAATCATCCAGGCCGTGCTCGATGACGTGAGCGCCGGCTCGGCGCTTTCGCAGGCCTTCAGCCGCCATCCGGAAATGTTCTCGCCGTTTTACGTCAATCTCATCCGGGCGGCCGAGGAATCGGGAAAGCTCGAGGACATTTTTTCATATCTGGCCGACCATCTCGAGCGCTCGTACGAACTATCGGCCAAGGCGCGCCACGCCCTGATCTATCCGGCGTTCATTCTGACCGCGTTCATTATCGTCATCGTCGTGATGCTCGTCGTCGTCATTCCGCGTTTTACGGTGCTCTTCGAAGAACTTGGGCAAGAGCCACCGCTCTATACGCGCATTCTCATCGGCTTCTCCGGATTCTTGCGCCAATGGGGGGTGCTCGTGCTCGCGGCATTGGGCGCGGGCGTTATTGGCCTTTGGCGATGGATGCAAACGCCCAAGGGAGCGCTCTGGCTCGATCGGCTCATGATTGATATCCCGATTTTCGGGAATCTCTTGCGCAAGATGTATCTGGCGCGGTTTGCGGATAACCTTTCGATTCTCATTGACGCCGGCGTGCCCATTATCCGGGCGCTCGAGATCGCGGCCGACGTCATTTCGAATCGCGTTTATAAGACGATTATCATGGAGGCGCGCGAGTCCGTGCGCGCCGGCAATACCATCAGCGATGCTCTGGAGCCGTACCGCGAGATGCCCAAACTCGTGACCCAAATGGTCCGCATCGGCGAAGAATCCGGCCGCTTGGATTTCATTCTCAAGCGGACGGCCAAGTATTACCGGCAGGAAGTCGATGACCTCTTGGAGAATTTCGTATCGCTGATCGAGCCGATCCTGATCCTTGTGCTCGGCGTCGGCATCGCGTTTCTCGTGATTGCCGTGTTGGTGCCGCTCTACAACCTCTCGGCCGCGATCAGTTAGGCGGATATAAGAGGCCATCAGTTCGTTCCTCAGGCAACGGGTAGACGGAAAGTTATCCACATGGCGTTCGGATTTGGCAGGAAGAGGCGGTATACTGACGTATAGATAGAGAAATAACCCTTTTCTCGCGGTAAAGGTCAATTACTAATCAGTTATCTTCAATGAATACGTTCACTTCGTTTTTCATGCGCGGGGACGCAAAGCGAACCGAGAAAGGGTTTACCCTGATCGAATTGCTCGTCGTTATCGCCATCATCGGCATTCTCGCGTCGATCGTTCTTGCGTCGCTCAATACGGCGCGACAAAAATCGCGTGATGCCCGCCGGATCGCGGATGTTAAACAGATTCAGCTGGCGCTGGAACTGTTTGCTGACGGCAACAGCCAGGAATATCCTGATACGATTGCCGCACTGGTATCGCAATACATCCCCGTTGAACCAAAAGATCCGAGTACACAGTTATCGTACTCATACGATAACCTCACGAATGGTGCGGGGTGTCAGCTTTCCGATACGGCCCCCTGCGTCATCTATCACCTGGGTGCCAATCTCGAGGATTCAAATAATCAGGCGCTTGATAATGATGCGGATGTGTGTGCAGCAGTGCCCGCAGCCGGCTGCTCTCGAGCGCTCACTGGAACAACCCTTTCGGGTATTGATGGCGGCGGCGCAACCCCCAACGACTGTATCGGAACAGGCGGGGGCGTATACTGCTACGACGTGACGAACTAGCGATTCCTATCTGGTTCGTTGATCCGCTCCCTGATTCAGGGAGCGGATTTGTTTTGCATCGCATACGCGGATTCTGCGACAATACAGCAATGAACGCCGCAGAGTGGATGCCGATAGTTGCGGTTGCGGGGGCGATCGGGCTTGCATCGGGAAGTTTTTTAACCGTGGCGCTCGATCGCGTGGACTCCGGGGGCACGATTCTTCGCGGCCGATCGCGCTGCCCTTCCTGTAAAAAATCGCTCCGCTGGTACGAGCTTGTCCCGCTTGCGAGCTTCATGTGGCAGCGCGGCCGCTGCCGTTCCTGCGGAACCGCCATACCGCTTTGGTATCCGGCAATTGAGGCAACGCTCGGCCTGGCCCTGGTCGGCGTTCTCGTTGCCGGAGCGCTCGGGACGCTTTTGCCGCCGCCGTTTCGCGATCCGCTGCCGCTTTCACCCGCGCTAGAGCTGCCGGCATTTATTCCCGGGATTGCGGATCTTTTGTATTACGGATTCGTTGCCGTATGCGGTGCCGCGATCGCGTTTTATGATCTGCGTCGCTTGTTGATCCTGCCGCAACCGACCTGGGCGCTTGCGGCGCTCGGCGCGTTTGCGCATGCCATGCGGGCATACCAGGCAGGATCGGTCATAGCGATCGTTCCTGCCGTGGCTGCCGCTGCCGCGATATTCGGGCTCTTTTGGCTGCTTTGGTTTTTGTCGCGGGGCCGCGGCATGGGGCGGGGTGACGCGGATGTTGCTTTCGCATTGGCGCTCGCGATCGGATTCCCGGGATCGATCGTCGCGATCATTCTCGCGTTTTGGTTCGGCGCGGCGTATGGTATACTGGCGTTAGCATTCAGGCGAATCCGCTGGAAAAGCGAAGTGCCTTTCGCGCCCTTCTTGGTCCTTGGAGCATATGCCGCGATCACCATCGCCACGACGGCCGCGCTCTGGACCGGCACCTATGGCTGGTAAACCATCAGGCCGAACGCCAACGAAACGACCGCAATCCGATTCCGGATATCCGTATATGCCGGTGGCGTTGTTATTCGGCGCATCGGTTGCCGTGTTTTTGTTCAACCAGTACGAGCTCTTTGTTTCCGATATGGCGGCGTATGATCGGCGCGAGCCGGGCGCATATGCGACAAAACAGCAATATACGCGCGTCACGATCGACTTTGGAGACGGCACGCGGCGCGCCTTTTGGGGGCCGGTGCAAAACGGCATGACCGCGATGCTGGCGCTGCGCGCTTCGCAAGAAGCCGGCCAATTCAATATCGAGACCGATGACGCGGGCCGCATCACGAATATCGCCGGCATCCGCGCCCAAAACGGAAAGGCATGGCGCCTTTTTATCAATGACGCGCCGGCTTCCGACGTCTCGGGCAATATCGAGATCCAACCAGGCGATCAGCTCGTATTTCGATACCAATAACAATACGTAATATGCGGCGCGCGTGTCTGGGCACCGGCGTTTTCGGTGTATACTGATGCTGTGAAGACCGTATCGGCAGCCATGGCGTATGGGTCTGGTGGCTTGGAATATCGCCGCGGCTTTTCGACGTTCGAATTGCTGGTGGCGATCGCTATCATTGTCGGCGTCTCAGTGGTTTTTCTGTTTCAATTCCCGGCCTACACGGGCGCAAATCGCGTGCAGAAAAATTCGCGCGCGCTGGCGTTGGCACTCCGCAAGGCGCAGAACATGGCGCTTGCCGTGCAGCCCGTCCGAACCTGCAATGACGAATTGAAAACGCCTCTGTACTTCGGCGTGTTCGTGGATCGTCGCACGAGCCCGCCAACCGCGTTGATATTTGCGGACTTCACGCCATCTGGCGCAGGGGACGGCCGGTATATGGAGGAGGGTGACTGCCCCAGAGACCGGAATCGGGACGAGATCATCGAGCGCATTCCATTGGATGCGGGGACGATCATCCCGAATATCGCGTGCCCGACGACCGGCCCGGGCGTGTGCGACGATATCGTGAATATTGCCTATGAGCCGCCCGAAGCCCGCGCCAAGATTTCAGATGAAGCAAGCGATGTCGGCCAAAGCGCCGAGATCACGTTCGGCGACGTGAAGACCACGCTGCAGCGAAGTATCGTCATCCGTGCCACGGGCCAATTATTCATACGCTGACCGCCGCGCATGCGCACTATCAAAGGATTCACGCTCCTGGAGACGCTCGTTGCCCTCGCCATTGTCGTGGGCGGCGTACTCGGGCCATTCGCGCTTGCGAATCGCAGCTTGGCGGTCGCAAAGTTTTCCCGGAACGAACTCATCGCGGCAAATCTTGCGGCCGAAGGCATTGAATTGATCCACGGCTATCGGACCTCGAATCTCCTTTCCGGCCAGATCCCTCCGATGTGGGATCAGGGGCTTGGCCAGGACGGTTCATCACGGGAGTACCAAGTAGACGTGATCTGCACGAGCTCGACCTGCCGGCCGGGATCGGGCAGAACGCCGAATTTTCAGCGCTGTGGTCCGGTCAATTGCGCGAATCCGCTCCTGTGGGATGCCGCCACCGGCCTCTATAGCTATGCGGGCGGCGTGCCCACGCCGTTTGTCCGCGTCGTTACCATTGATCGTCGCGATCCGCCGAGCAATCGGCACTACGACGATGCGGCGTCCCCGGTAGAAGTTCCTCGGGAAGATCAGATGACCATCATCAGCCGCGTAACGTGGGTTGACGGCGGCAGAACGCGGCAGGTCGAGCTTGTGGAGGTGCTATATAACTGGGGCCAAGCACTCGTAGAATGAGCACTCCTTTGTTGCGGTGCGGTTTTACCCCGCCCTTTGCTCCCCTTCGTTCATGGTAACGCTATGCACGAGTGTATGAATATTTGTTCGCGCGGACATATCAAAGATCAAAGAGCGGGGTTTACGCTTCTAGAAATGATCGTGGCGCTCGGCATTTTCAGCATCCTCGTGATCATCGCGTTCGGCGTGGCGTTCAGTTTGAGCCAGGCGCAGATCAAGGCGGCCAAAATCCAGGCCGTGCAAGGCGACCTTCGATTCTCGCTCGAAAATATAACCAAAGAGATGCGCACCGGTCGAAATTTCATTCCCGCAAACGCGATCAGCGGATTGTCCGGCGCGTTTCGCGAGATTACGTTCACGCGCCGCGACGGAAAGATCGTCCGCTATGCGCTCGGCGCCGATGCCATTCAAAAAACCGTGACCGATTCTTCGGGGACGCCGCTGACGGCCGGCGCGGTAACCGGCGAGGACGTAACGGTCGACGGCCTCGTGTTTTACGTGACCGGCACGGGCACGGGCGACGGCCAGCCGCGCGTGACCGTTTCTATTCGGGCGCGCTCGCGCGAGCCGCAGCTCGTCTCGTCGCTCGAATTGCAAACGAGCGTTACCGCGCGCGGCCATGATCTCCAGCGCTGATATCCCTATGCATCTTTCGCGAAACCGATCCGGCATGGCTCTTCCGCTCGTCGTCCTTTTGGTTGGGGCGTTTTTGGTGATCAGCATGAATGTATTCCAAAACGTGTATACCGAGCAGATTTTAGTCGGGACGCTGCGCGATTCGTTCATCGCGGTCTATAGCGCCGACCAGGGCATGGAGCGGATTCTCTATCTGGATATTGCCCAGGGCGCTATTGTCACGCCGCCCGACTATACCGAGACGCGTGAGCTCTTCAACGGCGCGTGCTATACCATAACGGTGCGGCGCCCGGGCGCTTTCACCAGCGCCAACGCCAGCGCGACATATCCTTGTGACGCGGGCGAGCAGGCCGTTCGCCGCCGCATCGACGCCGTATATCAGAAATAATCGCGTTTCGCATGGAATTTTCGGAATTCGCCGCTGCGCTTGAACGGCTCGAAGCGACGAGCTCTCGGAACGAGCGTACGGCCCTGTTGGCGACCCTGTTAAAAAAGACCCGGCCCGAAGAGATCGCCGCGGCTTCGTATTTATTGCTTGGCGAGTTGGTGCCGGCGTATCGCGGCATTGAATTCAACATGGCCGAAAAGCTCATGATCAATGCGGTCGCCGCGGCGTTCGATGTGGAGCCCGCGGCCGTTGCCGCCCGCTTCCGCGCCAAGGGGGATCTGGGGGACGCGGCCGAGGAGCTCGCCGCGCGCCGCGGACCCGGGCATGCGAAACGCCATACCGTGGCCGACGTATATGCGGCATTGCTTAAACTCGCCGAATACGGCGGCGCGGGCAGCCAGGAGCGCCGCGTGCGCGGCATGGGCGCCCTGATCGGCGGACTGGATCCGCGATCCGTAAAATTCGTGGCGCGCATCCCGCTTGGCAAGCTGCGCCTCGGGTTTTCGGACGCGACGCTCTTGGATGCGCTTTCTATCATGGCGGCAGGGGACAAATCGGCTCGCCCCGCGATTGAGGCCGCGTACAACGTAACCGCCGATATCGGCGCGATCGCCGAGCGGGTGCGCAGAGGCGGCCTTGCCGCGATCCGGCGCATCGGTCCCAAGCCCGGCATTCCGATTCGCGCGTCGTTGGCCGAACGCCTGCGTTCGCTGGAAGACATCATCCTAAAAGTGGGTCCGATCGTGGGCGTAGAGCAGAAGCTGGACGGCATCCGGACGCAGGTGCATGTATGGCGCGACCGGGGGACAAAGCGCGTTGAGCTTTTTTCCCGCAACTTGGAAAATATCACGGCGATGTTCCCCGAAATCGTAGCCGCCGCCGAGCGGCTGAATGTCCGCGACGCGATCCTCGACGGCGAGGCGATTGGCTACAATCCGCGCACGAACACTTTCGCGCCGTTCCAGGAAACCGTGCAACGCAAGCGCAAGCACGACGTCGCGGCGTTTTCAAAAAAAATACCTATTGCCGTTTTTGTATTCGATATCCTCTATCGGAACGGCGAATCCCTGCTCGCGCGGCCGTTCCGCGAGCGGCGGCGGGAGCTGGAGAAGCTCTTGCCGCGGCCAGTCGGCGCGATGCATTTGGCCGGCGCCGAAGAAACCGACGTGCTCGAACCGATCCAACGGGCGCTCGATGCCAGTATCGCGGCGGGCCTCGAAGGCCTGGTTGTCAAGAATATGGAAGCGCCCTACGAGGCGGGCAAGCGCGGGTTCCATTGGATCAAGATCAAGGGCGCATCGGCCCTTGCGTCGCTGCGCGGCGGGGCGGTAAAGGCGAGTACGCAGCTTTTGGACACCGTGGATACGGTCGTCATGGGCATATATCGGGGACGCGGCAAGCGCGCGAAATTCGGCGTGGGCGGGCTCTTGTTGGGCGTGCGCGGCGCGGATGACCGGTTCTACTCGATCTCGCGCCTCGGCACGGGATTGTCCGACGAACAGTTTCGCGAAGTGCACGAGCGCGCCGCGAAGCTCGGCGTGCGTGAACGACCGGCCGACTATGTCGTGGATGCGGGCGTCACGCCCGATATCTGGCTTCGTCCGTCGCTCGTGACCGAAATTCTCGCTGACGAGATCACGCGTTCGCCCAACCACACCGCGGGCCGGACCGCGGATGGGCGGGGCTATTCCCTGCGGTTTCCGCGTTTGGTACGCTTTCGGGATGATAAGGGACCGGCCGATGCCACGACCGTGACCGAAATCGCCGCCATGCATAAGCAGCAAAAAGTCGGTTCGCTGAAGCGCCGCCGCTAATCACTACCGTCATGGCCATCACCAAAGCAGACGTGCATCATATTGCGCGCTTGGCGCGGATCGCCCTTTCGGCACGCGAGGAAACCGCGCTGGAACAGGAGCTTTCCGGGATTTTGGATTTTATCGCCGAACTGAATGCCGTGGACACCGCGGCGGCCGAACCGCTGACCGGCGGCACGGATTTAGTAAACAGTTGGCGCGACGATGCGCCGCCCGCGGAGCAGGCAGGCGACCCTGCCGCGCTCATTGCCGCAGCGCCCGAGCATCGCGATGGCTATATCGCGGTGCGCGCCGTGTTTGATCGCGCATGAGTACGCAATCGTTTCCTACCGGGGTTCGCGATATTGTCGCCGGTTTTGCCGCGCGAACATTCAGCGCCGAAGAATATGCGCGATTCGTGCTCGGTGAGATTGAACGCCGCGATCCGGAACTCCATGCGTTTCTCGAAGTGTTCGACGACGTGGTACAACAGGCGCGCGAAAAAGACGCCGAGCGCGCCGCAGGCAGTGCGGCGCCGCTTTTGGGCATTCCCGTCGCGACCAAGGATAACCTGTTGATCCGCGGCCGCCGCGCCGGCGCGGGATCCAAAATTTTGGAAGGGTACGTCGCGGCATACGACGCGACGGCTATCGCGCGTCTCGGCCAAGCAGGTGCCGTATTTTTGGGACGGACGAACATGGATGAATTCGCCATGGGTTCTTCGACGGAACACTCCGCGTTCGGCCCCACGAAAAATCCCCATGATCCCACGCGCGTGCCAGGCGGCTCGTCGGGCGGATCGGCCGCTGCGGTCGCGGCCGGCTTCGCACCCGCGGCGCTCGGGTCGGATACCGGTGGTTCCATCCGCCAGCCCGCCGCGTTTTCGGGCGTGGTCGGCTTCAAGCCGACATACGGGACGGTATCCCGCTCGGGCCTTGTGGTCATGGCCTCTTCGCTTGATCAGATCGGTCCGTTTGCCCGTTCGGTGGATGATGCGCGCTTGCTCTTCAACGTCATCGCGGGCCGCGATCCGCTTGATGCGACGAGTGCCGCCGCGCCGAGTGCGACCGCGGCGGCGAAAAAACCGCTGGTTATAGGCGTGCCCAAAGAATATTTCGGCGACGGCCTTGATCCGGCGGTCGCGCGATCGGTGCGCCAAGCTCTCGCGGCATGGGAACGCGCCGGCGCGCGCCTGGAAGAAATTTCGCTGCCGCACGCGCGGTTCGGCTTGGCGGCCTACTACATCATCATGCCGGCCGAGGTGTCGTCGAATCTCGCGCGCTTCGATGGCATTCGGTACGGTTATCGCGCGCCCGATGCGGAGAATCTTTTGTCCACGTATGAGCAAACCCGGGCGCAAGGATTCGGCGCCGAGCCGAAACGCCGCATCATGCTGGGAACATTTGCGCTTTCGCACGGCTATTATGACGCGTATTATGAAAAAGCGCAGCGTGTGCGCCGGCTTATTCGCGATGATTTTGCGGCCGCATTCCGGTCCGTCGACGTTATCGCGGGGCCGACCGCGCCGATGCCGGCGTTTCGCATCGGCGAGCGCACGAGCGATCCCCTGCAGATGTATTTGGCCGACATCTACACCGTTGGCGTGAACCTCGCCGGTCTGCCCGCGATCTCGCTGCCGGCAGCTCCCGTTTCGGTAGACGGCGCGTCGCTGCCGGTCGGTTTGCAGCTCATCGGACAATGGGGTCGCGACCACGCGCTTCTCGATGCCGCGGCAGATGCCGAGGCGGCGATGCCTGACGGCAGGCGGGCGATCACGGCCTGATTTCCAAATTCACATGCTCACGCCCGAAGCAATCAACGATTTCTTTTCGTTTCTCTACACGGGCTGGATCGGCACGCTCGCGTTTTGGCTGCGCCTCATCGCCGGGATTCTTACCGCGGCCATGTTCGCGGCGGTCGTGGTAATCAGCATGAAGTTGAACATTATCAAGCGCATGGAGAATGAACGCTATCGCCGGTCGCTTGGTCTTGCTGACGGCCAAGCTATGCCGAGCGACGCGTCGGCTATAGCCGCTCCCGAACCGGTCTCAGCCCCGTGGCGGAACGTCGAGGAAAAAATTCAGTCCATGAATCCGGCGGACTGGAACATGGCCGTGATTCAAGCCGACGCGGTATTCGACGGCGTACTCAAGGACATGCAATTGCCCGGTAGCACGTTTGCGGATCGGCTGCGGAATCTTGACACGGCCAAACTTGCGTCGCTCAACGATGTGTGGGAAGCGCATAAGCTTCGCAATCGCATCGCGCACGAGACCGACCGCACATTGACGCACGATGAGGCGCGACGGGCGGTTGATTTATTTGCCAAGGGCCTTCGCGAGATGCAGTATCTGCCCGAGGAAGAGTAATGAACGGAAAAACCGTCCCGATGGCCATCGGGACGGTTTTTATTATGAACGCGCGGGGTTCGGTTCTTTTTTGGCGCGGGCGCCGACTTCGGGCGCGGGCGCGAGCGGGGGCGCGGCTTCGCTCCGCTTTTTGATGATGTCGTCGACGATACCGTATACCTTGGCTTCTTCCACGTCCATGTAGAAATTTCGGTCCGTATCGCGTTCGATTTTTTCAATCGGCTGGCCGGTATGTTTGGCAAGAATCTCGTTGAGCCGCTGTTTGACCTTGAGGATGCGTTCGGCCTCGATCTTGATCTCCACCGCCTGCCCCTCGGCACCGCCCATGACTTGATGGATGAGGATTTCGGCGTTCGGCAGGGCATAGCGCTTGCCCGGCGCGCCCGATGCCAACAGCACCGCCGCGGCCGACGCGGCCATGCCGACGCAGATCGTCGAAACGTCGGGCTTTACATATTGCATGGCATCATAGATCGCCAAGGCCGCGGTCACATGGCCGCCGGGGGAGTTGATGTAGAGCTTGATGTCGGATTTGGAATCCTGCGATTCCAAGAATAAGAGCTGGGCGATCACGAGATTCGCGGTCTGGTCCACGATCGGGCCGGACATGAACACCACGCGGTCTTTCAAAAGACGCGAGTAAATGTCGTATGCCCGCTCGCCGAAGCTCGATTTTTCGATGACGGTCGGGATGAGGATTTGGTTTTTGGGTTCCATGGTGATATGCGAACGAATGTTATGCGGATGCGCGCGGGCCGAGCGATTCGAGAAACGCGAACACTTTTTCGTTCCGCGCGATACCGCGATGGTACGCGACAAATGCCTCGCGGTCAATGGTTTTGAGATCGTCCTCGTTCATGCCTTCGTGCGCCACGGTGCGGTTCACGGCCGCGATAACGTCTTCTTCGGTCGGCTCGATATGTTCGCGGCGCGCGATCTCGCGGAGCACCAGCGCGAACAGCACCCGCCGGCGCGCGTCATCCCGCCAGTCGCGTTTGAGTTCGTCTATGCTTTTTTTGAGATGCGCGAGATACTGATCCAGCGGCACGCCCATGCGGTCGGCGGTGCGCCCGAGTTCGCCGAGCATTTTTTCCAGCTCTCGTTCGATGAGCGGCTCGGGAATATCGGCCTTCGTATCCTTGGCAATGGCTTCGGCCATCGCGATACGGAGTCGTTCCCGCTCTTTTTCCGTTTTTTCCGCGACCAGGCCTTCTCGAATGCTGTTGGTGACTTCGGCGGCGCCGGAAAACTTTCCGAGCGAGCGCGCGAATGTCTCGTCCCAGGCGGGCAGCTCGCGCTTCTGCACGAGATTCATTCGCGTCGTGAATTCGAGGCGCTTACCCGCAATGCTCGACGACGGGAATTCCTGTGGAATCACGAGCGTAAATGACTTTTCATCGCCCGCACGCAACCCGATAAGCTCGTCGTCGAATCCCGGCGGCATGCGGCTTTCGCCGAGGACCAGCGGATGATTTTTCGATTCGCCCGATTCGATGGCGACGCCGTCGGCTCGCGTCGAGAAATCGATTTCCACGCGATCGCCCTTGGCTGCCGGCCGGTCCACGGTTACCAGTTTTGCCCGTGATTCGCGGAGCCACTGCTGGGCCTGTTCGATTTCGGCGTCGGTTACCACGGGAATGTTCTGGGTCGCGAGTACTTTGGCCGCGATGGCGCGGTAATCCGGGAGCCGAATGGGCGGCAGATGCAGGACAACGACGCGAAATTCCACGTCCTGGCCCGGCGCCAGGCGTGTAATCGTAGCCGCGGGCGCGTCGATGGGATCAAGCGACGTGCCGGGAAACTCCTGCGTCTCGATCTCTTTGAGCAGATCGGGCATATGCGCCTGCAGCCACCGGCCGGCGGCTTCCTCCAGGATTTTCGCTTCGCCCACGCGCGCGCGGATCACGGTGGCCGGCGCCTTGCCTTTGCGGAATCCCTCGATTTCCAATTCATTGCCGATGGCCGCGGCCGCGGCCGGCAGCAAGGGTTCGATCTCGGCATACGGCGCGGTGAGCACCGCGGTAAGCTCGGTCGGCTTTTTGTGTTCGATGGTGTAGCGCATAAGAGGAGCGTGGCGCGCACCCGAAGCGCGCGCCTCTACAGAATGACGGTTGCCCGCAGAGGGTAATTACCGCATTCGGCCGCGAATGGACCTCAGACGAGGAACGGCGCGATGAGTAAGGCGACGATATTGGCGATCTTAATCATGGGATTGATCGCCGGTCCCGCGGTGTCCTTATAGGGATCGCCGACCGTATCGCCGGTAACGGCGGCTTGATGCGCGGGAGATTTTTTACCGCCGTAATGGCCTTCTTCGATGTATTTTTTGGCGTTGTCCCAGGCCGCTCCTCCCGATGTCATAGACAGGGCCACGAATACGCCGGTCACGATCGAACCGATGAGGAGGCCGCCGAGCGCGGTGGCGCCGTGTTCGCCCAGGGCAAATGCCACCGCGATCGGTATCGCGACGGGGATAAGCGAGGGTATGATCATTTCGCGGATAGCGGCGCGCGTCACGATATCCACGGTCGCACCGTAATCCGGCTTGGCCGTGCCTTCCATGATGCCGGGAATTTCCTTGAACTGGCGGCGCACTTCCGCGACTACGCCTTGAGCGGCTTTCGAGACCGCGCGCATGGCGATTGAGCCGAACAAATACGGCATCAGGCCGCCGATAAAAAGGCCGACGATGGTGTAGGGGTCTGCCAGATCGAATCGGACGTCCGCGCCGGCGTAGCGCAATTCTTCCGTATACGACGCGAAGAGCACGAGGGCGGCAAGGCCTGCCGACGCGATAGCATAGCCCTTGGTCACGGCCTTGGTCGTGTTGCCGACCGCGTCCAAAGGATCGGTCACGGCGCGCACATCTTCGGGTAGGCCAGCCATTTCGGCGATGCCGCCGGCATTATCGGTGATGGGACCGAATGCGTCGATCGCGACGATGATCGCGGTCAGCGAGAGCATGCCCATCGCAGCCAGCGCCACGCCGTAGAGGCCCGCGAGCACGTACGCTGCAAGGGCGGCGGCCGCGATCACGAGCACGGGCAATACGGTCGCTTCCAGTGACATCGCCAGGCCCATGATGACGTTGGTGCCGTGGCCGGAATTTGATGCCTCGGCGATCATGCGCACCGGTCGGAAGCGTTTGGATGTGTAGTATTCGGTAATGATCACCATGAGTACGGTCACCAGAATCCCGATGAGCGCGGCGGTGGCGTGCGTCCAGGTAAAGACCGCGCCGTACCATGCGGCAAGACCCAAGAATCCGGCCGCGGCGAGTGCCGCGGTCACGCCGAGTCCGCGGTACAGCGCGCCCATGATGTTTTTCTTTTCCGGATCCACGGATACGAAGAAGCTGCCGATCACGGCCGCGACGATCGCGATCGCGCCGATGACGAGCGGTATAAGTACGGCGGGCGATTGCGCACCCGATACGAGCGATGCCAAAAGCATCGCCGATATGGCGGTCACGGCATACGTTTCGAACAGGTCCGCGGCCATGCCCGCATCATCACCGACCATATCACCAACGTTGTCGGCGATCACGGCCGGATTGCGAGGATCGTCTTCGGGAATGCCGGCCTCCACTTTACCGACCAAATCCGCGCCGACATCAGCCCCTTTGGTAAAAATGCCGCCGCCGAGGCGCGCGAATACCGAGATCAACGACCCGCCGAATGCGAGCCCGACGAGCGCGGCCAAACTTCCGGTGAGCCAATAAAATGCGGTCACGGTAAACAGGGCGAGTCCGGCGACGAGAAATCCGGTTACCGCGCCGCCGGTGAATGCTACGCGAAATGCCGGTGCGAGGCCCGAGCGCGCCGCTTCCGTAGTGCGGACATTGGTTTCCGCGGCCGTCATCATGCCGACGTAGCCGGCAAGGGCCGAAGCGATCGCGCCGGCCAAGAATCCGAGCGCCACGAGCGCGCCGAGCGAAACGGCAAGCAAAACCGCGACGACAAGCGCGACCCAGAATACGGTGACGTTTTGGCGGTATAAATACGCCCGCGCGCCGGCTTTGATGGCTTCGGCGATCTCCACCATCGTGCCCGATCCTTTGGGCAGCGCGAGGGTACTCATGCGGAGCCAGGCGGCATACGCGATGGCAAGAAGCGATACGGCGAGCGGGAAGAGAATCATACGAGGGTTGATGAGCGCAATTTATGCGGTTTTATCGGATTCGGGGTCGGCTGGTTGTTCGGCGGATTCTGCTGGCTCCTCGGCGGCGACTTGTTTTTCCATAGCTTCTTGCGATTCGCCGAGCTGCGGCGGTTTGGCGGGATCTTCAGCGGGCGTTTGCAGAGCCTCGGCCGCATCGCTCGGCGGGGGGCCGGCCGCATCCGCGTTGGCAACAGCATCGGTCGGCGGCGCCGATTCGCCGGCCGGGCTTGCCTCGCCTGCAGGCGGACGGACGTCAATTTTCCAGCCGGTCAATTTCGCGGCCAAGCGCACGTTCTGGCCGCCCTTGCCGATAGCGAGCGACAATTGGTCTTCGGGCGCGGTGACGATCGCTTCGCGCCGGTCGGCATCGAGCGCCACGTTGAGGATTTTGGCCGGCGAAAGGGCGTTTTGAATGAATCGGCCCGAATCATCCGACCATTCGATGATGTCGATTTTTTCGCCCGCGAGTTCATTGGTCACCGTCGAGACGCGCACGCCGCGCTGGCCGACCATGGAGCCGACCGGATCAACGGCCGGATCCGTGGACGCGACCGCGACTTTGGAGCGGCTGCCCGCCTCGCGGGCGATCGCGCGGATTTCCACGACGCCGTTGGCGATTTCCGGCACTTCCAATTCAAAAAGTTTGCGCAAAAAGCGCGGATGCGAGCGCGAGAGCACGAGTCCGGGGCCGCGCATGTCTTTTTCCACGACGATGAGCAGGGCCTTGAGCCGATCGCCGAGCGCATAGCGTTCCCGGGCGATCTGTTCTTCGGCGGGCAGCACGCCCGCGCCCCGCCCGAGATTCAGGAAAATCGTCCGGCCCTCGATCCGCTGCACCACGCCGGAAATGATCTCGCCTTCGCGGACTTTATATTCGCTATAGGTTGCCTCGCGCTCCGCTTCGCGCACCCGCTGAATGATGACTTGTTTCGCGGTTTGGGAGGCGATGCGGCCGAATTCGTGGCGAGCATCAAGCGGAAACGAAAGCTCCATGCCCGATTCGGCATCTTTCCGGATCGCCCGGGCTTCGGCAAGCATGATATGGCGCTCGGGATTGAAGCGCACCTTGCGCGGCGCCGCTTCGCCTTCAGCGCCGGGACGGACGAGCTCCTCTTCGCCCTCGTCGGCGTCTGCGCGCCGGGCCTGCCGGCTGGGCCGCTCTCCCTCGCTGGCGGGTGCGCTGGTTTCCATGCGTTCTCGTTCTTCGGCTTCTACCTCTTCCTCGGATTTGATCATCGACTCGTCCACCACGAGCTTTACCTGGGTAAACGAAAGTCCCCCTGATTCGGGATCGAATTTGGCGCGAATGATCTGGCCGCGCTTGCCGTAATCCTTCTTATAGGCGGCCGCGACCGCAAGCTCGATGGTTTCGATAACTTTGGTCTCGGGAATGCCCTTGTCATGAGCGAGCTCCCGGACAGCCTGGCCGAATTGCTTGAGATCCATCCCGTGAGAAGCAGGCCCCGATAGTATACCGCGCAAGCGCGGTAACTACGGGGCGAGACTTGGTGTTACAGAGACCTTTGTCATGATAGAGTCCCGTAGCCAAATCCGACAGGATTTGTGGTAACGGGATCGCGGTCATTTTGATATACCGAGACGCGCTTGATTAAGTGATATATACGGTCAACATCCTGACAGGCCTCCCGAGAAGCGACCGCGGCTTCTTACGGGATCCATGCATGGGGCGGTAAAAAGGGTATTTTTAAGGGTCCGCGCCGCGGACCCTGAAACGTCATCGTGCCAAACATACCGCTCTAAAACGCCTTTGTCAATGCCGCCCGCCCCCGTGTGCATACCCCTGCCCCGAGGATGCGCGGGCCATGGTATACTGTGCAGTGATGATGGGGAACTTGCATCGGTTGAACGTGATCGCGGAGTGCCGCGGCGCGCACCTCGGCCTGTGGGCGTGTCCGCCGTTTCTCTTCGTGGTGATGGGCATTGTCGATATATCGGCAATGCTCGGATCCTACGTGCTGGCAAACCGCTATCTTGATGAGACCACGACGGTTTTGCTTATCACGGCGGTTGCCATATTCATCTTCGTGATCGGCAATTT
This sequence comes from Candidatus Parcubacteria bacterium, assembly GCA_003599755.1. Lineage (GTDB taxonomy): Bacteria > Patescibacteriota > Minisyncoccia > Sungbacterales > SURF-37 > SURF-37. The sequence continues at coordinate 50,411 of QZJO01000003.1, forward strand.
CATCATTACCGGCTTCAACCAGATCGCGGAAGCCAACCGCATCAAGAACGAGTTCATCTCGGTGGTATCGCACCAGCTCCGCTCGCCCTTGTCGGTGTTCAAATGGGTGCTCGATGCCATGGCCCATACGTCGGTGGACGCCGCGCGGGATCCGGCGACGCAGTCCTACCTCGGGATGCTCCGCGACAACGCGGAAAAGATGATCCAGCTTGTCAACATGCTTCTCGAGGTCTCGCGGTTCGAGTCCGGCCGGCTCGTACTGCGCCAGGATCGGGTTTCCCTGGACCTGGTCACCGAGGAATTCGTGCGCTCATACGCGCCCTATGCCAAGGCCGCGCATGTGACCATTCAGTTCACGGCGCCGGCGAATCTGCCGCCGGTCCGCGGCGACAAAGAAAAGATCAAGATGGTCGTGCAGAATCTCATCGACAATGCCGTGCGCTATTCGCGTTCGGGCGGGCAAGTGACGATCGTCGTCGCATCTTTGGGGCCGGCAATGGTCGAATGGCGGATCTCCGATATCGGCATCGGCATCGCCAAAAGTCAGCAGCGCTATATTTTCCAGAAGTTCTTTCGCACCGACAAAGCGGTGCAGCATCAGACCCAAGGATCGGGATTGGGCCTCTACATCGCCCGCTCGCTCGTTGTCGCCCAGGGCGGCGACATGGGCTTTACGTCCGAAGAAGGCAAGGGAACGACGTTCTGGTTTCATCTGCCGGCATATTCCACATAACCATTCTGTATGGCAAAGATCGTATTCATCGAAGACGAACCCGCATTGCAGCAGTCCCTCGGCGATTTTCTCCGTTCGAACGGCCACGAAGTCATGGCGGCCCTGAACGGCGAAGACGGCCTCGCCATGATCCAAAAAGAGCATCCGGACCTGGTGCTGTTGGACGTGATCTTGCCGCGCATGAACGGCATCGAGGTACTGCGCGCCATCCGCAATGACCCGGCCACGCAGGCCACGGCGGTCATCATGCTCACGAATTCGGAGGCCGGGGAGACGATCGAAGAAGCGGTGCGCCTCGGCGCCAAAGCGTATCTGGTAAAGACCTCGTATTCGCTCGACGAAGTATCCGAGAAGGTGAAGAACGTGCTCGGAGCCTAACGGGCCGCCGCATCTTACCTCACGCTTCCCGATTCAGTTAAAAAATTCGAAGCACGGAATACGAACCAATGTCCCCACGTCCGAATGATCGAAATGCGTTTCGATATTTTACGTTTTCGGATTTCTTTCGCATTTCGCCGAAAGCCCGAGGGCTCGGCCCTCTCGGGGTATTCGAATTTCGAGTTTCTCAGTGAGCTATGCGAATCAGCGACGATCAATTGAAAGCGTTCATTACGGACGGCGGGCTCGTCGGCGCGGATGTGCTCGGCCGCGCCGAAATGGAAGCAAAAAAGACCGGCCAATCGCTGCATGAAGCGATTTTGCGCCTTAAACTCATTGACGAGGGCGACTTGCGCAAGCTCGAGGCCTATATTTTCGGCATCCCGTTCATCGACCTTTCGAAGGAAACGATCGATCCGGAAATATTGCGGCTGATTCCCGAACCGATCGCCAAGAAGTCGAACGTCATCGCATTCCGGAAATCCGGCCGCGATCTTCAAGTCGCGATGCTCGACCCGGACGATATCCAGACGATCGAGTTCATCAAAAAGACCACGAATCTGCGCGTGCTGCCCCGGTTGACGAATGCCGAGAGTATCAAAGCAGGACTGCGCCAGTACCAGAAAAGTTTGGAGGCAGAGTTCGGGGAGATCATAAAAAAGGAATCGGGCGACATCCGGATTCTTGCCGGTGCGGGAGGCGTGGAAGGCGGCGAGGCCGCGATCGAAGGCGTCGAGGATCTGAAGAAGCTCGCCGAGGACCTTCCGATCATTAAAATCGTGGACACGCTCATCCGCCACGCCGCCCTGCAAAGCGCGTCCGACATCCATATCGAGCCGGCCGAAAAGGAAGTGATCGTACGCTACCGTATCGACGGCTTGCTGCATGACGCGATGACGCTTCCGAAGCAAATCGCGCCCGGCGTGGTCGCGCGCATCAAGGTGATATCCAACCTGAAACTCGATGAACACCGCCTACCGCAGGACGGCCGATTCAGAGTGGACGCGCCGGATTACCGTATTTCCATGCGCGTTTCGGTATTGCCGGTCGCTGACGGCGAAAAAGTGGTCATGCGGCTTCTTCCGGAAAACGCCCAAGGGTTCACGCTCGAAAAGTTGGGATTCTTCGGCTATCAGCTCGACATGATCCATAAATATATCCGCCGTACCACCGGCATCATGCTCGCGACCGGGCCGACCGGGTCGGGCAAGACCACGACGCTCTATACCGTCATCGATATTTTGAACAAGCCAACGGTCAATATTTCGACCGTTGAGGATCCGATCGAGTACCGCATCCCCCGGGTCAACCAAACGCAGGTTCGGCCGGAGCTCGGCCTCACGTTTGCCAACGGTTTGCGCTCTCTCCTGCGTCAGGACCCGGACATCGTCATGGTCGGCGAGATCCGCGACGGCGAAACCGCGGACCTTGCGATCAACGCCGCGCTGACCGGCCACCTGGTGCTCTCGACGCTGCACACCAATTCGGCGGCTGGCGCGCTGCCGCGCCTCGTGGATATGGGCATTGAGCCGTTTTTGATCGCCTCCACGGTCAATGTCATCACCGCCCAGCGGCTCGTGCGCACGCTGTGCGCCGAGCGCGAGGAGTATCGGTTAACCGAAGCCGAACTCAAGAACCTTTCCCAGCAGGCGGATCTGGACCGCGTATTAGCAACGCTTAAGCACGAGAAAATCGTGCCGCAGGATGCGACATGGAACGACATCGCCTTCGCGCGGCCGAAAAAAACGGCTGAGTGCCCGGACGGGTACAAGGGGCGCATCGGCATTCATGAAGTGATGGAAGTCACGCCCACGATCCGGGAGCTCGTCATGAAGCGTTCCAGTTCCGATGCAGTGGAGCGCCAAGCGCGCAGCGAGGGCATGATTACCATGCTCGAGGATGGGTTCATGAAAGCGGCGCAAAAAATCACGTCGATCGAAGAGGTGCTGCGGGTCATCAGCGAATGAAGCGTTTGGCCCCTGTAAGCACGAACGAGCGGGCAGGGTCGCCAAACCTTCACCCCGACACCAAACCAAAGGCATCGCGGTATACCCAATACCGAAGGCATGAAGAATCAAACTGCAACAACCGTATTCCAAGCCCGAAACCGTCACCTGAACGCACAGTATTATGCCTTTGGTTGGTGCGGGGTGCTTAATTTCGTAATTACTCGCTATCGCTCGTAAACGAAATTAGCATGCTCTACGCTTTTCGCGCGGTGGATCGAACCGGCAAAACGATTTCCGAGACGCGCGACAGCGCGTCCGAGCGGGAGCTTGCCGACGCGCTGCGCAGCGAGGGATTTCTGCTATTGGAAGCGACGCCGCAAGGTACTGTCGCACCGGGCAAGCGGCGGGGCCTTTCGTTGCCGATGTTTCTTTCCCGCGTGACGCTCGTCGAACGCATGGTCTTCGCGAGGAATCTTGCCGTCATGGTGGGTGCGGGATTGTCGCTCACGCGGGCCTTGGAGGCGCTCGAAGAGCAGTCGACGAACCAAAAATTCCGGACGATTCTTGCCGATATCCGCGAGTCGGTGACGCGCGGCGTATCGTTTGCCGATTCGTTGCGGCCGCATGAGCGGGTATTCGGACCGATTTTTATTTCCATGATCGAGTCGGGCGAAATATCCGGAAACTTGGAAAAAGTGCTGAAAACCCTGGCGAAACAGATGAAGCGCGATCATGATCTGCGATCGCGCGTGAAGGGCGCGTTGATTTATCCCGCCATCGTCATCGGGGCGCTCGTCGTTATCGGCATGCTTATGATGATCTATGTCGTACCGACGCTGACCCAGACGTTCGCGGAACTGGAGATCGACCTGCCGCTTACGACCAAAATCGTTATCGGCGCTTCAAATATATTCCTGCAATATTACTACTTGGTGCTCATTGCCGGCGCCGCGCTGGTTTTGGGCGCATGGTATGCTTTGCGCCTTCCGTCCGTGCGCCTGGCGTTCGACAGCGCCATCCTGCGCGTGCCGCTGTTCGGCCCGCTGATCCAGAAACTGAATTCGGCGCGATTCGCGCGCACGCTTTCGTCCCTCATCGGATCGGGCACGCCGATTACCCGCGCGCTCGAAGTAACGGCTGCGGTGCTCGGCAACCATCGGTTTCGCCAGTCGCTCGAAGGAGCTGCGGCCGTAGTGCAGCAAGGCAAGCCCTTGTCCGACGTGCTGAAGAAGCACCCGGAGCTGTATCCGCCGCTCGTTACCGAAATGCTCCAAGTCGGGGAAGAGACCGGCGCGACGACATCCATGCTTTTACGCCTCGCATTGTTTTACGAAGAAGAAGTCACGGCAACGACGAAAAACATGTCCAGCGTCATCGAGCCGGTGCTCATGATCGTGATCGGCGCGATCGTTGGTTTTTTCGCGATATCTATGATCCAACCGATTTACGGCGGGCTCGGCGGCATTTGACCGCCGGAATGATGGTATGATTACTGCATCCGCGCGGCGCGGCGTCACGGCTCTCGAGCTTCTTTTGGCGATCGCCTTGGTCGCGATCATCGCGACGCTCTTGGCATCGGGGTTTTCGCTGTTCCGCCGGTCCGTGGCAGTCGGCGCGGCGACCGAGACGACGCTGGCGGTGCTGGCCGAAGCGCGATCACGCACGCTCGGATCGCGCGACGCGGCAAGCTGGGGCGTGCATTTCGAGACGAGCCGCATCGTGCTCTATAAAGGTCCGGCATTCAGCGAGGGCGCGGCGGGTAATGAAGTCACGGCGCTTGGCGGCGACGTGCGCATCGCAACGATCGCGCTGGCCGGCGGCGGATCCGACGTGTTGTTCGATCGGTTGACCGGCGCGACGTCCCAAGCCGGAACGATCACGATCGAACATGCGCATGATGCGTCGCGGTTTCGGGTCATTACGGTCTTAGCTACCGGTATCGCGAGCTTATGAAAAAGGGATTCGGCCTCGTGGAGGTACTGGTCGCTTCGGCCATCATTGGCATCACGTTTTTCGCGATCGTGGGTGCGGTGCGCCTGGCGGCGATTGCCGTGGAGGATGCGACGCACGAATCCCGCGCGGGATTTCTATTGGATGAGGGTATTGAGGTCGCGAAGCTCTGGCGCGATACCTCGTGGAGCGAATTTTATCAAAAGCGCATGACGGTGGGAGAGACCTACTATCTGATATTTGCCGCTGGAACATGGACGATTGCGACGGTAGACCCCGGCCCGATCAACGGCGTTTTTACGCGTACGCTGGCGCTTGCGGACGTCTGCCGCGACGATGTGACGGCCGATATCGTCGGCGCCGCTCCGTGCTCCGGCGGCTCGACGATAGATCCTGGTACGCGCCAAGTCCAGATCAGCGTGAGCTGGAATCGCCGGGGCACGGGTACGCGTACGAAAACCGTTAGCACGTATGTCGCCAATATTTTCCAAAACTAAAGGGTCTTTGCGCCGCGGCGCGTCTCTTTTGGAGACGGTGCTCTATATTGCGCTCGTCGTATTCTTGCTGGCCGCGGTGCTGACGACGTTTATTCAGCTTTCGGACACGTACCAGCGGGCGCGCGCCAAACGCGTCGCGAACCAAAACGGCCTTGCCGCCATGGAGCGGATGCTCCGCGAGATCCGTCTCGCGCATGATATTGATGACGCCGGCAGTTCATTTGGTACGCATCCGGGCGAATTAACGCTGGACACGATCGAGAGTCCGTCGGATCCGACAGCCACGACCCGCCGTTTCTCCCTTTCCGGTACCGCACTTGTCTTGTCCGAAGGCGGGGGAGCAGACGCGCCACTCACCAGCGGCGCGCGCATCACGGACCTGAAATTTTACAGCACGACCACGGAGCGCGATACCCGTGCCATCCGCATTGAAATGACGGTCGAGGCAGGCAATGGCGAATCCCTGATTTCTCTTCCGTTCGCGGCATCCGCGGTCCTGCGCGAGACCTACCAATAAATATCTATGCTGCGCATCCGATTGCACTCACAATCTACGACACGCGCGCCGCAGCGCCGATCCGGTCAGGCGGCGATGATCTCCATGCTCTTTTTCATGGCGGTTTCGCTGGCGATCATTTTCGGCATCGCCGTCGCGGCGCTCCGCGAGACCCGCATCGCGCACACGAACCACGACGCGCGGCGCAGTTACTACCTTGCCGAAGCGGCCATCGAGGATGCGCTGTATCGCGTGCAGGCGAGCAAGCCCTTTGATGCGAACGAGACGATCACGATCGGCGGATTTTCCAGCACTGTTGCCATCACGGGAGACGGCGACGGTTACACGTTAGAAGCCGAAGGGGATATTGATTCGGCGATTCGGCGGATTTCGGTCATCCTGGAAAACGGCATCGGCGCTTCGTTCACCTATGGCGCTCACGTAGGATGGCTTGGCATGGACCTTAATAATTCCGGCGCACGCATCGTCGGCAGCGTGTATTCGAATGGTCTGATCCACGGCGAAAACGGACCGCGGTTTACCGGCGACGCGTGGGTTGCTTCGAACGCGGATCCGAGCGATCAAAAGCAGCTTGGCCAAAGTTCGAGTACGGATTTTCGCCGCGCGAGCGCCAATATGGATTTCGCCCAATCGTTCGTGCCGTCGCTTACCGCATACCCGAAGGAACTGCGCATATGGCTGCGCAAAGTGGGAAGCCCCTCGAATAATGTTAGCGTGAAAATCCGCGAAGACAGCGGCCAAAAGCCCTACGTCGGCAGCGGCGCACTCGAGTTCGGTAACGGGTCATTCTCGCCGAACGACGTCGGGTGCGCCGCGCCGGCCGATTTCTGCCAGCTAACGATAGCGCTTTCCAATATCAATCCCCTTATCGAAGGGACGAAATACTGGTTCGTACTCGACGGTTCAGCATTTAATGCAAGCAATTACTTCGAGATCGCGTTGCATACCGATGGAAGCTATTCGGACGGCACGGCGATGTTGAGCGGTGATTGGCAGTCGGGAACGTGGGCGGGCCTGAGTGCGGATGCCAAATTCGATCTGCATCTTGAGATAGATCAGAATCGGATCGAAGGCGAAAATAACAATGGCATCATCGTCGAAGGGGATGTGCATGCGTATGAGATAGACCAGAATGTGAAAATTTGCGGCAACGGCTACTATACCCTGATTGAAGGAACTCCGACCACCGGTTCATTAGGTTTTCTCAATGATCCCGATTCCAATACCTGCGCTCCACCGCTCGATACGGACGGCACGCCGTTTCCATCGAGTCCAACGCCCGAGCCCGTCGACCTTCCGCTGACGCTCGAGACGATTGGCGCGCTCGTGGAGCGGGCCGATAGCGGCGACATAATTCCGGGGCTGACGCTGCAAAACGGACAGACCCGAACGTTTGATCGAGAAACGAAAATCGAAGGCGATTTGCGGGTTGAATCGAATGCCGTACTTACGTTGAACGGCGATATTCATATTACCGGGCAATTTACCTGCGATAGCGGTACGGTGCGCCTGGATCCGGCGTTCGATTCGGGCAGCGGCGTCATCATCGTGGATGACCGAGCGGTTATTAATAATCAATGCGATCTCATCGGCAGCGGCCATCAAGACAGTTATGTAATGATTCTCTCGCGAGCGCCCGTACGGGAAAGCGGGAATGCCATTCATCTGCGGAATCTTTCGAATGCGCTTACCAAAGTTATCGCATACGCCCATTTCGGCGACGTCCTGTTGGAAAATAATCTTACAATCCATCAGGTGACCGGCGTCCAAATTCGGTTGCAAAATTCGGCGGAGGTCGTGTACGAAAGCGGTCTGGCGAACGTTTCATTTACCTCCGGTCCCACGGGCGGCTGGGTAGTACAGCAGTGGCGCGAAATCGAGTAAAATACGAATACGTTCCCGTTTTTGCGATACCATGTTTCAGCAGCTGACCCGCCGCATGCTCCGGCCGCCGGCATTCGGCCTCGATATCTCCGATCTGTCGATCAAATTCGCGCGCATCGCCGCCGAGCGCGGAGTATTTCGTTTAGATGTATTCGGAGAGATTGAAGTCCCGGCGGGAGTGATCAACGGCGGCGAGATACAAAATGAATCGGAACTGATTCGGCTCTTGCGCGCGGGACTCCGGAGCGAGACCGGCCAGCACGTCCGCGAGCGGTTCTGCGTCGCATCGCTGCCCGAGGAAAAAAGCTTCGTGCATATCCTTGAATTACCGCCCAACATTCACGGTGAGGATTTGGGTAATGCCGTGCGTTGGGAAGTGGAGGGGGTGGTTCCGCTGCCTATCACGGAGATGTATTACGATTACGAGCCGTTTGGAAAAGGAACGACCGACCACCAAGACGTCCTTTTGATCGCCTTTCCGCGGAGCATTATCGATAGCTATCACCGCGTGCTGATAGCCGGCGGATTCGTGCCCTTGGCGCTGGAGCTCGAGTCGCAGTCGGTATCCCGGGCACTAATCAAATCCGGCGCCCCGACGAAGCCAACCATTATCATGGATATCGGCGCGACCCGGACGAGCTTCATCCTGTTTGCCGGCGGATCGCTCGTATTCACCAAAAGCATTCCGGTGGGCGGACGGGAACTGGAACAAGCCATTGCCGCAGCGCTTGGCATTCCGCTCGAGCAGGCGCGCACAGTCAAAATAGAGGCCGGCCTGAATCGAGGCATGCGGGACGGCAAGGTCTTTGCCGCGCTCGCGCCCGAGCTCGGGACAATTGCCACCGAGTTGGAGCAGCAGCTGTGGTTCTATCGGGACCACACCGCATCCCAACACCGCGATTGGGGCGATGTAGCGCGCGTGATGCTCTGCGGGGGCGACGCGAATCTCATCGGGCTCGAACAATATCTTTCGGCGGCGGTCCGCCGGGAAACCGCAGTAGGCAATCCGTTTATTAACGTGGCAATTCCTGCCGGGAGCGTGCCGCCTATTCCGAAAAATCTTTCGCTGAAATATACGACTGCCCTCGGACTCGGTTTGCGGGCCGCCGCATATATGCCTTGAATATGTTGGGACTGAATCTCTTGCCTCCGGTAGAAAAGCGGAATCTCGCTATTATCTGGCGCACGCGCGTGGTAATGCTTATTAGCGGTGGCGTAGTCGCGGTGGTTGCGATTGGCGTCCTGTTGTTGTTGCCGACGTACTTTTTTATCGGCCTGCAAACGGCCGAAACCGTTCGGGCCGCGGAATTGGAACGGCAAAGCCAGGCGCAAAGCGGCATCGAGGCCGAAATTACCCGTATCCGGGCGGCAAATCGGCTCGCGGAGATAGTCGAGCAATATCAGGCCGGACGCCGTCCCGTATTCGGGCTCTTCGAGACCGTTATACGCAAGGCGGGCGGCGTTCGTATTGAAAATTTGGAGTTCAAAGGCAAGGAACGGCAATTCGTGCTGCGGGGATTCGCGCCGACGCGCCAGGATTTACTGGCATTCGTGGCCGCACTCGAGGCCGATGAAGCGATCGCTGAGGTCTCTTCGCCGGTCGCGAATCTCATTCGGGAAGTCGCCATCAGTTTTTCGTTGACCATCACGCTCAACTGACCCCTATGTGGCTTGTCATTCGAACGCAACAACAATTCTGGATCGTGGCCGCGGCTATGGGGCTGGTCGCCCTCGGGGCGATCATCGCGTTCGTGTTCGCGGTGCAGTATGTCCTGCAAGAATGGGATGTGCTCGCCGCGGCGCGGGCTGGGCTCGGCGGCGATGAGGCGGTGCGCCGCGGCGTCGGCGTGGCGAATGATTTGCTGGTCCAAAACGCGAATGATCTTGCGGTCTTGGAATCGAGCTTCGCGGATCCCAAAAATCCGCTGCCGTTTATCGAGAGTATCGAGGCGCTCGGGCGACGGCTCGGCGTACGCGCGGAACTCACGCTGACGTCCGGCAGCGATACGCTCGCAGACCGATACCAGATCAACGCCGATGGGGAATTCATCCGCGTCATGGCGTTTTTGCGATCATTGGAAGCGCTGCCGTTTCTTATTGTTCTGGGCGATGTGACGATTTCTCGAGCCGGAACCGGCGATGCGGTCCGGCTCGCGACGGACGTAACGCTGGTATCCGGGCCGAATAACGGAGGGCGATGAACTTTTCACTTTCGCAATTGAATACAATCGATGTCCGACGCTTGCTGCAGGATCGGCGGGTGCCGTCGGCGACCGAAGTATTATCGCTTGCCTGGTGGGTGCTCGGCGTATGTCTCTTATTGGTTCTGGCGCTCGACGGATGGATGTTCTATCGCTATGGCTTCGGCACCGCGCCGACGCCCGAACAGCCGAATCGTGCCGAGACGATCCGCGTGCGGGAAGAAATGATCCAGAGCGCGGCCGGAATCATTCGGGACCGGCGCCGGGAGTTCGGCGAGGCCGGATTTATCCC
>QZJO01000005.1 GCA_003599755.1 Candidatus Parcubacteria bacterium
GTCCAGCGGGAAGCGCCGGGTCGACGCGAGCGCGGCCGCACTGATTCTGCAGTCGTTTTTGGATCGGAAGAACGGGGACGAGAACGAGTCGGTCGCCCCGCAGCCCTAACGCATTACCATGACACTCTCCTGGATTATCCCCACATACCGCGAAGAACGGCGGATCGAAAAGTCGCTCGGCGAAGTGCATGCCTATTTGGAACGCCTGGTTGCCAACGGCAAGGTCCAAGATTACGAGATCATTGTCGTGGATTCGGAATCTCCGGACCGTACGCCCGAAATCGTCCGCAATCTTCGCAGCCGCATGCCGAAACTCTCATTCGTATCGGTGAAGAATCGGGGCAAGGGCTGGGGCGTCAAAGAGGGAATGCGTGTTGCGAAGGGCGATGTGCGCATGTTTGCCGATGCCGATAACTCCGTTTCTCCCGAGCAGGCGGACAATTTTCTTCCGCTTGTCTGCGGCAGCGGCATGGCATCGGGCGAGTGTTTTGATATCGTGATCGGATCCATTGAAGTCGCAGGCGCGTCGGTGGAAGAGCATGCGCAGTGGTACCGCCGCTTGCTCGGTAAGCTCGCGAAGCTTGCCATCCGGATCGTCTCCGGGCTCTGGAGCGTGCGCGATAGCCAGCGCGGATTCAAATTCTTTTCGAAACGCGCGGCTGAAATCATTTTCCCGCGGCAGACCTTGGAACGCTGGGGTTTCGATTTCGAGATTCTTTCCATCGGGAAGCTTCACGGATTCAAAATCCGCGAAGTGCCGGTGCAGTGGATCAATCCACCCGATTCAAAAGTAAAATTGGGCGCGTACGTTTCGACGTTGAAGGAATTGTTCCAAGTCCGCTGGAATCTCATCCGCGGCGCATACCGCTAGCCGCGTCCGCTCTCGTTTCTCATGCCCCCCAATCAACCGAACATCTCCGAGCTTCGCCAGGACTTGGTCAGCGGCGATTGGGTAGTCGTGGCAACCGGCCGTGCCAAGCGGCCGGATATGTTTGCGCGCCGCGAAGCCGCGCCGGACGGCTCGAAGGCCGAATGTCCGTTCGAGGAGTTGCTTCCCAGCGCATGGGCCGCCTACGATGCCGCGGGTGCGCCGCTTGGCACGCCGCCATCCGCGCATCCGAACGCAGCCGGTGCGTGGTGGGTGCAAGTAGTGCCGAACAAATTTCCGGCGTTTACCCAGCACGGCGAATGCGCGGTAGAACACGCCGTCGGCCCCTATGCGGTGCAAGACGGCGTTGGATTTCACGACGTTATCATTACCCGCGATCACGACCGGGCGCTCGGCCGCATGAGCACGGCTGAGGCCGCGGCTGTCATCCGGTCATACCGCGATCGGTATCAAGCGATCCAGGGGGATGAATGCGTGAAATACATCGCGATTTTCCATAATCACGGCCGTGAAGCCGGCGCCTCGATCGCGCATCCTCATTCGCAACTGATTGCGCTGCCGGTTATTCCGCCCGATATTTCGCGTTCCCTTGTGGGTTCGATGGCCTACTGGCATCGCACGGCGCGATGCGTACATTGCACCATGATTGCGTTCGAGCAAGAGCAGAAATCTCGGATCGTATACGAAAACGACCACTTCTTGGTGATCTGTCCGTTCGCGTCGCGCCAGGCGTTCGAGATGCGCGTATTCCCCAAAACCCACGGGGCGCGGTTCGAAGCGATCGCTGATGGAGAGTTGCCGGCAGCCGGTGATGCATTGCGCCAAGCATTGGGGCGGCTGGACAAAGGCCTGAACGACCCGGCGTACAATTTTTTTATCCATACCGCACCGGTCTCGGACGGTGACTTGGAGAAACGCTATCATTGGCATATTGAGATTCTTCCCAAAACCGCCGTGTGGGCCGGATTTGAAATAGGCACCGGGATCGAAATTTCCTCGATCGCGCCCGAATCCGCCGCGGAATTTTTGCGCGGTGTTGAATCCGCGGCTTAGGGTATATTTCTATGACGAGAAAAATATGGATAATAGCCGGTATCGGCATCGCATTGATGGGTATCGCCACCGTTGATCTCTATATATCCAGCCAACGCGTAAATCCGGTCACGAAGGCAATCAACCCCGCGGCGTACGGCCCTCTCTGTGGCCAAATCAGCGGAACATGCAATGGTATTGTCGCGATAAATTGCCACGCAGAGATGGATGGACCGTTTTATTACGTGGATGAGGCCACCGGCGATATCATCAGTACCTGCGGCGGCGAGTGTTTATTCGGAACATGCGAGGGGCAGTGCCCGCCTGCCGCATGGACATGTCGCTAATTGTTTTTAACGCTGTATGCATTCTTTGCTCGTTATCGCCAATTGGAAAATGAATCCTCCGACGGCGAAAGCCGCCCGTTCGCTCGCGGCCGCTGTCGCATCGGCGTTGCGAGGCGCGCGCGGCATCGAGCTTGTGATCGCGCCGCCGTTTCCGTATCTGGATGCCGTCCGCCGCGCCGCGCCGCGCGCGAAACTTGCCGCGCAGGATGCGTACCCGCTGGCAAGCGGCCCGGTTACGGGTGCGGTATCCGCGGCTATGCTCAAAGACGCGGCCGTGCGTTACACGATCGTCGGTCATTCGGAACGCCGCCGGCTATTTCAGGAAAGCGATGGGTTCATCAACGCGAAAATCAGGGCGCTGTTGGCGGCAGGCATCACGCCGGTACTCGCGATCGGCGAGCAGGCGCAAGAATCCCAGGCGGTAGTGCCCAAGGCCATCGCGACGCAGCTCAGGGCGGGATTGGCCGGCATCGCGGCGCGGGATATCGCGCGAGTCGTGGTCGCGTACGAGCCGGTCTGGGCGATTTCAACCACGCCGGGCGCAAAACCCGACACTCCGGACAATGCAACGCGCCGCGCGATTTATATCCGGAAACTGCTCGTGCAAATGATCGGCCGCAAACGGGCCGAAGGCGTGCGCATTATCTACGGCGGATCGGTCAATGCCAAAAACGCCGCCACGTTTATCGCGCGCGATATCCGCGGCATGGAAGGGATGCTTGTTGGCGGCGCTTCGCTGAAACCGGATGAATTTCGGGTGCTCGTGCGCTCGGTAGCCGCGATCAAACGGCGGGTATAGCCGCGCTGCGTACGTGCCCGTACGCCCCTGCCGCTTCGGCTATGCCGGGCGGCGGTTTTGGGTTGGGATCCGATGGCCGGGATCGTTGCTCGTCCAGACGCGCAAGCCGAGCATCCAGACGCTGATGGCCCGGCCGAACGGAAGAATGGTTATGAGGTAGCGGAGTTGAACGAGTTGCTTGGCAAACCAGCCAATCCTGCCCGAAAATCGCATGCGCCCAAGGTCGGCGAATGCGTATTTGCCGCCTGCCGTGAGAATAAACGGCCAGCGCTTGAGCGGCCGAAAGGGATATTGCGTGCGGCGCTGGATAACGGCGACGATGTTTTTCGCCGCGCGCTCGGCTTGTCTCTCGGCAACCGGAATATTACCGGGTACGGGTTTGCCAGTTGCAGGATTGGTATATCCGGCGCAGTCGCCGATGGCCCAGACGTGCGGGCGGGCTTCTAGATTCTGATTCACCAGGAGACGCCCCTTGGGATCGAGCGGCATACCGAATTGTTTGAGCGCGCGGGCGGGCATCACGCCCCCGCTCCAGACGAGGAGATGGTAGGGGATCGCACCCCCGTTTTTTAAGAGCGCCTCCCGCGCATTGACTTCGGTGATTACGGCATTGGTTCGGATTCTGATGCCCAGTTGCTCTAACCGTTTTGCCGCGCCGGCGACGACGGTGGGATGAAATCCGGCAAGAATCGCGGGCCCGGCTTCCAAGAGTGTAATCTCCTCGATGCAGCGGCCCGGCGTGCGACTCGCTTCTTTGATCTCGCAGAAAAAGTTCACGAATTCTGCGGCGAGCTCAACGCCAGTCGCGCCGCCGCCCACGATCACGATGCGGAGTATTCCGTCGGTATTGATGGCAAGCTCCTCGGCGCGGTTCCGAAGTCGAATGGCGTCTTCGAATGTCTTGAGCCCGAATGCGTATTCCGAGACGCCCGGAATGCCGAAGTCATTCGTCTCGGCGCCGAGGGCCGCGATGCAATAGTCGTAGGGGAGGTAATCGCCATTGCGAAAGAGGATGGTATGTCGCTTTGGGTCCATACCCGCGATCTCGCCGGCGATAAATCGGGCGCCAGTGAATTTTCCCAGAATGAATTCTATGGGTATGCAGATCGCGCGCTTCAGGATGGCCGAGCTCATCGCGCCATGCGGCACCGCGGCGATTTCGTAGAGGGCCGGCGTATACAAATGCCACGCGCGATTCGAAATCAGTACGATCTGATACTCATGCTGGAGATTTTCGCGGCCAAGAAGTTTCCAAAGATGTACAAGTGCCGTGATGCCGGCAAAGCCGGCGCCGAGGATGGCAATATTCCGTTTGCCCGATTCCAGTACGGCCATGAACGAAGTATACCGCATTTCCGGTTGCGTTCGTGCATATCCGCCGCGCCATTCAGAGAATAGTTTTCAGGATTGTTAGCGCGTTGGCGAACGGGTATGCCCCCGCACCATCCTTCTCTTTACTGGGGAATCGCTCCAATTCGGCTCATTAATAATGATTACTGGTTAGGTTGTGAGGGGTGATGGTGCAGGGTATGCTGGGAATCATGATACGGCGGCTTTCCTCGACGACGCTTCGCAAACGGCGGGTTTTGGTGCGGGTCGACGTCAACGTCCCGATCGCCGGCAGCCGGGTTACCGGCGATTTTCGCATCCGTGCCCACCTGCCCACCATCCGCCTGCTGCTTAAGGGCGGGAATACGCTTGTGTTGTTGGCGCATCATTCGACCGACGGCCAGACGCTCGCACCGGTTGCCCGGCGTCTTTCTCGGCTCATCGGCGAACCCGTCGGATTTTTGAAGGATCCGGCTCATCCGGGAATGCTGCAGCATCGCGTCATGCTTGCTGAGAATCTTCGCCGCTGGCGGGGAGAAGAAGCGGCCGGTCGGGCATTCGCGCGCATGCTCGCGCGCCTGGGCGACGCATTCGTCAACGACGCGTTTGCCGTGGCGCACCGTCATGCCGCATCCACGGCCATACTGCCCAAACTTCTGCCTTCATATATCGGGCCGTTATTTGCCGAAGAAATTGCCGAATTGGATCGCATCCTCCAGCGCCCGAAGCGGCCGCTGGTGGCTGTATTCGGCGGAGCAAAACTGGAGACCAAGCTCAAGCTGCTGCAGCGGTTTGATGCGCTTGCGGATCGGGTGCTGGTGGGCGGCTCTATTGCGAATGCATTGCTCATTGCGCGCGGGACCGCCATCGCCGACCCTCGCGCGCGCAAGGAAGTGACGGCGGCCGTTCGAGCGCTTGCGCGCTCCCGGCGGATCGTGCTGCCCATCGATGCTGCGGTCGCCACCGCGCCTACGGATCGGCGCATCGCCGTCCGATCGATCGCCGACATCCGGCGCGGCGAGGGCATGTATGATATCGGGCCAGAGACCGTGCGGCTCTTCGCCAAAGAGATCGGGGGCGCAAAAACCATCATATGGAACGGACCATTGGGCATGACCGAAATCGCCGCATTCCGTGCCGGGACGCTTGCCGTGGCCAAGGCCATTGCCCGTTCGCGCGGCCGTAGCACGGTTGGCGGCGGCGATACGATCGCATGGCTTGAGGCCGAAGGACTCGCAAAAAAATTCAATTATGTATCCACGGGCGGCGGCGCGATGCTCGCGTACCTGGCAGGGGAGAAGTTACCGGCGCTTGAGGCACTGAAACGATCATGAAGGCAGCGCCGAGCGAGCTTGTTATCTATACCGATGGCGGATCCCGCGGTAATCCCGGACCCGCCGCCATCGGCGTGGTATTTGCCGAGGGCGCGGGCACGGTACTTAAGCGCTACGGCAAGACCATTGGCATCAAAACCAATAATGAGGCCGAATACGAGGCGGTGCTGTTCGCCCTGCAGAAAGCCAAGGCGCTGTTCGGCAGCGAGCGGATTGCCCAGATGCGCATCCAGTTGCGCATGGATTCGGAATTGGTATGCCGCCAACTCAAGAACGAATATCGGGTGGATGAGGAGCGCCTGTGGCCGCTGTTCATGAAGATCCGGAATATCTTGCTGGATATCCCTCATATTTCGTTTACTCACGTGCCGCGCGAGCGGAATCGGGAGGCGGATAAGATGGTCAACGAGGCCCTGGACCGGAATCAGGGTTCGCTTCTGGGCGAATAGCGGCTATTGACATTTCATTGCGATCTCGTATACTGATTATGCGCTCTGTTTAGGCGAACGCTCCCTCACCAGTTTTGCATCAGAGACGTATACATGTTCAGATTTCGAACGATTTTGCTGACGTGCGATTGATTCGACTGGCGATTCAGGTGCAAAACTGGTGAGGGAGAGGAAAGTCCGAACACCCCATTGATGCTTCGCATCGGTGGAAGGAGGTAGTGGCTAATGGCCACCATATCCGGCACCTACTTTGCATCGAAGTTACAGCGGAGATTCCAGCAATTCTGCGGAACGCGATTGAATGACTCGAATATCTTAGATGCGAAGTAGGTGCCGGAAAACGGGATAGTGCCACAGAGACAATACGGCCGATCGTCCTGCATCTTTCTCCTTATTTAGGAGGCAGGGAACGTGGCATGCTTTGGTCTAAAGCCGAAGCAAAACTCGCTTCCTAACAAAAGCTGTAGGGAGGAGGCAACGGTGAAAAGAGTGGGGTAAGAGCCCACAGCTCCGGCGGGCGACCGTCGGGGTGAGGAAAACACCTACCCGGTGCAAGAGAAGCCCTGGCATGCGTCGGGGCACACTCGCTCGAGGCCGCGGAGCAATCCCGGTCCCAGACAGATGTTCGTCGCTGCGGCCCAAGCGCCGCAGGCACAGAATTCGGCTTATCGGACAGAGCGCACTCAAAACGCCGGCCCACGGGCCGGCGTTTTGAGTGCTTGTTCAGTTACTTTACTTTTATGGATTTCGCGGAGACGTTGTTATCTTCTCTGATTTCCACGACTGCATCGTCGCCGTCGGCTTCGGCCAGAATATAGTAGTTACCGGCCGCCGTGCCGAGCGGAATCACGACATCGGTATTTGCGGCACTGCTCGCGCCGCCGGCCAGCGAGGGGACGGATCGGCTGCCGAGCAGCACGTCCTTTGAATCGAGTTTGCCGTTTACGGATAGGAAGAAATAGGTTTTGGAGGGATCGGCGGTCGTGCCGCCGATGTTTTTCGTGGTTTCCTTTATCGTGACGGTAGCGCCCGGTTTCGCGTCTTTGGCTGAGGGCGCGAGAGAGGCGATATTGAGATCGGAGCCGATGCGGAGCGATCCTGAGGCGACATTATTTCCTTCATTGCTTTCAACGACGTCATCGTCCGCGTCGGCCCTCATGATGATCCAATACGTGCCAGCTTCGACTTCCAGGGGTATTTCCACGGTCGTTGCCGTCGAATCTGTCGCGCCGGGGGGAAGCGCGGACACCGCCTTGCTGCCGATCAGAATGTCTTCACCGTCGAGCGTCGCGTCCGTGGAGAGCAGGAATTCTGCCAGCGATGCGCCGGCCGCGCCGTCTCCTTTGTTTTTGATCGTGTTTTTGATGGTGAGCGTTTGGCCCGCACCCGCGGTCGAGGGGGCGGAAAACGACGTGATGGCAAGATCGGCGGGATTCGAGAAGTCCAATGCCGTGACCGTAATCTCATCGCAGCTCGATAGCGAACCGTCGCTCGCATCGAGGCGCAAGATATACTTGCCGCCTTGGGGAAACTCGACGGCCGTGTCGACGGCGGCCGCATCGGCGAATGTCACGGATGCCGGGCCCTTGACGAGCGACCATTGCGTGATCAATGCGGGGTTCGGGATACCGTCATCCGATACGGTTGCGTCGAGGAATGCGCTATCGGGAAGCGTGACCGTCATGGTAGAGACGGTGTCCACCACCGGATAGCTATTGGCAGCCATGACGGCTTTGTCCAAGGTATAGGTGTCCACGACGGCGCCGGAACGACTGATCATCGAAAACGTCAGGGCCGTGGTGTTTGCTTCCGCGAGCATGGCGCCGAAGTCGGCATTGTGCCGCGATTCGCTTCCGCAGATGGGTGTTTTGAAGGCATGGATCTCCGCGCCGCCGACGCCGTTTACGATGTAGGGTAGGCCATTGCGGATAACGCGCTCGTACACATGCGCGTGGCCGGCCAAGACGGCGTGCGCGCCCCATTCGCGAAACGGCCATTGCACTATCTCATCGGAACCGTGGTAGCCGGAGGTATACGGGGGATGATGGAGAATTACGATTTTCCATGGCGCGGCAGATGCGGCAAGCGCCTGCTGGAGCCATTGGGCCTGTACCGACGTGCTCGTGATGCCGTCCGGTTCTCGTTCATCGCTGTCGAGCACGAAGAAATGGACCGGTCCCCAGATGAATTCGTAGTAGCGCTCATTGCCCGGTAGCGCGAAGTAGTCCAAATACGGCTGGATGCCCGGTGCGTCCCAGTCGTGATTGCCGAGGGATGGGAAAAAGCGGTTTACGGTGCTGCCGGTTCCGTAACTGCCCACGTACGGATAGATGAACTCGCGATAATACTGTCCGATATTTTGATCGATGGTGCTTGCTTTGCCGCTGAAGTAATTGTTATCGCCGGTAGTGACGACAAGATCCGGATTCCAGCTTTTAACGAGATTCGCGACATCGGCTTCGTTTTGGCCGGCGATACCGAAGTCACCGATGACCGCAAAGCGGGCGGTGCCGCTTTCGCTTTGGAGCGCGCTCGGGAACAGGAGCGCCAGAGCGCTGGATACGAAGAGCGTCGCGACAAGCGTAGCGAGGGCGACCGCCCAGACGCGTACGCGCGTTCGGGTATCGGCGGCAGATGCGGCGGTCGGCTGCAGCGCGGCGGGCTCGTGGGCCATAGCGTATTCAATTAGTGCGGGATACGAGGATCGAACTCGTGTCTCTAGCTTGGGAAGCTAGCGTACTGCCATTATACTAATCCCGCAATTTTTGCTCGAGCAGTTTCTGCACAACGGCAGGGTCTGCGCCGCGCGATGATTTCATAACCTGCCCGAGGAGGAACTGCAAGGCAGCCGGCTTGCCAGCGCGATAGTCGGCCACGGCCTTCTCATTCATTCCAATTACGGATTCTACGGCCGCTGCCAAGGCGCTGTCGTCCGATATCTGCCAGAGTTTGTCGCGCTCGATGATGTTGGACGGGTCAGTGCCGGTTGCAAACATCTCGGCAAGAACTGACTTGGCGGCCTTCGATGAAATTCTGTTTTCGACGAGGTACGTCATCAGCTCGGCGAAATCTTCGGTCGTGATTTTGAGATCAGCAAACGATGCGCCGGCGTCCGCCGTGAGTTTTGCAAGATCGGTGGTCAGATAATTCGCGGCAAGCGCGATGGCCTTGGTGTCGCGTTCGCGCCCCGTCGCGCGCAGCCACGCCTCAAGTTCCGAAATTGTTGCCTCGAAAAAGCCGGCCATCGCGCGGTCGCGCGCGATCACGGCGGCGAGCTTGGGTGCGATATTGAATTCGGCCGCGAATCGTTCGCGTTTCTGGCGCGGCAATTCAGGCAGTGCCGCATGCAGTTTTTCCACCCAGGCATGCTCGATGCGGAGCGGGGGAATGTCCGGCTCGGGGAAGTACCGATAGTCGTGCGCCGCCTCCTTTGAACGCTGCGACACCGTGCTTGACGATGCCTCATCCCATCCACGCGTTTCCTGGAGAACCTTCTCGCCGCGCAGGAGAATTTTTTCTTGCCGTCCGATTTCGTAGTTGATCGCTTTCTCGACGAAGCGGAACGAATTAATATTTTTTACTTCCACTTTGGTGCCGAATTCCTTCTGTCCCACGGGGCGCAGCGATACGTTGGCCTCGATGCGCATCTGGCCCCGTTCCATATCCGCGTGCGATACGCCCAGATGCTGCAGCAGTTGCTGCAGTTCGCTGGCGAACAGTTTTGCTTCTTCGGCTGAACGGATATCCGGCTCGGTGACGAGCTCCATGAGCGGGATGCCGGCGCGATTGAAGTCCAAAAGCGTAGTGCCGCTTTTTGCATCATGGATCGATCGGCCGGTATCTTCTTCGAGATGCACGCGGGTGATGCGGATTGCTTTGGTCGTTCCATCATTGCGCGTGACGGCGAGCGAGCCACCGGAGACGAGCGGATGCTGGTACTGCGAAATCTGATATCCCTTGGGCAAGTCGGGATAAAAATAATTTTTTCGGTCGAAGCGCGAGAATTCAGGGATCTCGGCGCTGAGTGCGAGACCGACTTGTATCACGCGGGCAATGGCGTCGTGATTGGGGACCGGCAACGTTCCGGGATGTCCCATGCAGATCGGGCAGACATTGGTATTCGGCCGCGTCTCATTCGGATCGTTCAAGGAGCCGCAGAACATCTTGGTCCGGGTGGAAAGCTCGGCATGGATTTCCAGGCCGATAATCGGTTCGTAGGCCGCATTGGGCATGCATTCTTCGTACCATAAGAACCCCCCTGCCGGCGACCCCCGCTTTTAGCGGCCCAGGCAGCGGGTTGGGCAAATTCGCGGCCAGCCAAGCACCTTTTATATACCGCTTGCCGGAGAAGGGCCGTCCGGCACCGGTTAGCGTCCCTGGCTCTTCTTTCCCGGGCGGTTCCGGTTATCCACATCATTCCCGTAGCCGCGTTGCATCCAATCCCTTCCAAGGTATACTGAAGGTACTGAGGGTATACGCAAAGGTATACGCATACCCCTAAAATCGTGAGAAAGAGACGAGCTGCGGCATGGTGCCTCATCGTCTCAGAGAGCGAACGCTTCCGACATCGGAACTTTCCTGCGACGCCACGGCAATGCCGTGGCGTTTTCCTTTTTAGGCAAAAAAGTTCCGAATGTCCGAAGTGCGCATCTATCGGCTGGCCGACCTCGCAAAACGGCTCGGCCGAGACAAAGGAGTCATCATCCGCTGGGAGGCCGAGGGCCGCATTCCTCCGGCCGAGCGCGATAACCACGGCTGGCGATTTTACACGCCAGACGATTTTGATCTTTTGGTGCGCGGCGTCGAAGCGGGTACGTACCCGGCCAAATCCCGGGCAACCTATCAGCTTGCCGAACTCGCCAAGGAGCTGCAGCGCGATAAGACGACGCTCATCCGCTGGGAAATGGAAGGGCGGATTCCTCCCGCGCGGCGCGACGAGCGCGGCTGGCGCTACTACACGCAGGATGATTTTGATGCGATCGTCCGCTTGGTTTCCACGCACGATTTTTTTGCAACCGGTCCGCTCGAGCCGAAGTTTGCCGCGATACCGGAGTTGCCGGAACTGGAGCCGGAGCAGTGGCTGGCGAAGGCGGAAGCCGAAGCCGACATTGCTCCTGAGCCGTCCGAGTATATCGCACGCGTCGCAGCGGAATCCGCGGAACCCGAACCGGCTGCGCTTGCGGCAACGACAGAGGATGCGGCGCCCGCGGCGCCTGTCGTCTGGCCATGGATCGTACGCGCGACGGTCGCTGCCGCTGCGATCGCCGTAATTATTTCGTTTGCCAGCATTACGCAGCCGCGCGGCAGCGAGGTTGCCGGAATCTTTTCCAGCGTCGGCTCGGCCATCGCGCGCGCATGGCATGCGCTCTTCGGCGACGACGATTCTCAAATCGCCCTCACGCCTCCCCCTCCGCCGCCCGCGCCGGTTCCGGCCCCGACTCCAGCGCCTGCGCCCGCCCCTCTGCCGGTACCTCCGCCGCCGGTTGTCGAACGCGAAGTCGTGGTTCGTGAACGCGAAGTCGTGCGCGAAGTTCCCGTTGCCGCGCCTCCTGCCGCTGCGGATGCCGACATCGTGAGCCGCGTCATCTCGCTCGAGACGCGCCTTTCCAAAGCGATCGGCAATATCGCGGATCTGTATTCCATTGCGGATGCGACGGGCGAGCGCGAGACCAACGTTGTTACCACGTTCGCGCCGTCGCAGAGCATCGACCGCCTCGCCGGCGTTACCTTCATCGAAGGGACGAATACGTTTAATCTCACGGACGCCGATATTCCCGACAGCATCACGGTATCGGGTTATTTGTCGAGCGGCGGCGGCAGTATTTCCGGTCCGATTAGCGTAAGCGGTTCCGGGACTTCTACGTTTGCCCACGGGCTTACCGTAGCCACCGGCGGCGGCAATTTTGGCGTCGGCACGTCGTCGCCTACGAAATTCGCTTCGTTTGCGGGTGAGCTGTTGTTCGGGTCTTCGGGCGGCACGTCCACGAACATCGGCAGTCAGGATATCAAAGAACACTTGCGCGTCGCATCGCTCGAAATTCTCGGCGCGTGCGACGGCTGTCCCGGCGCGGGCTCGAGTAACGCTGCGGGTGCCGCGGGGACGGTACAATTTTCCGACGGCGCATCCGCCTTTGACGGCGATGCGGCGAATTTCTTCTGGGATAATTCGGCAAAGCGCCTCGGCATCGGCACGGGGACGCCGGGTGCGACGCTCTCGGTTAACGGCGGCGCAATCTTCGTTTCCACCTCGACGTTTATCGGCGGCCTAGTGACGCCGTCAATCAGTGCCACCTCTACGCTCGGCATCTACGCCGGCGGCGCGGCCGCGCCGCGGCTGCTCATCGATGCGTCAGGTAACGTTGGCATCGGATCCACGACGCCGGCCGCGCCGTTTGCCGTCGCGAACCGTATTCTTTTCGGCTCCGCCGGCGCTACCTCCACCAACATCGGCGCGCTCGACATCAAAGAACATCTTCGCGTCTCTTCCTTGGAAATTCTCGGTTCCTGCAAAGGATGCCCGGCGGGCGGCGGCTCCGGAACCATCAACGCGGGCACCACGAACCGCTTGGCCTACTATTCCGACACCACCACGCTGGATTCGG
>QZJO01000012.1 GCA_003599755.1 Candidatus Parcubacteria bacterium
GCCCTATGCGTTCTCGCTCGACACAACGACGCTTGCCAACGGCGCGCACACCATTTCGGCCCGCGCGCGGGACGCGGCGGGGAATACCGGGGTGGCGGCTTTGGTGAATGTTACGGTAACCAATACCGCGCCCGATCCTTCGAATCTTATCCTGAACCCCTCGTTGGAAACGCTTGGCACTGACGGCAATCCCGAACACTGGTTCAGCAATGCCTTCGGCCAAAACGATGCCGTATTCAGCTATCCCGTGGCGGGATTTAACGGCGCAAGCGCAGCGCGCGTGGATATAACCACCCACACCGATGGCGACGCCAAATGGTATTTTGCCGACGTACCGGTAACGCCGGGGGAAACCTACACCCTTTCGCACGCATACCGCTCGAATACAACTACGAACATTACGATCGTCTATACCATGAGTGTCGGCGAACCCCTGTACGTATGGCTTCAGGATGCGCCAGCCGCAACCGATTGGACTCGTACGTCGAGCGTATTCGTCGTTCCCGACGGCGCGACTTCCATGACCTTCCTGCACATCCTGCATTCCGCCGGGTGGCTCGAAGTGGATGATTTCTCGCTCGCGAGCGGCAACCTGAATCAATTTGCGCGTCCCATGATCTCGTACACGTTCGATGACGGCTGGCTGACGCATTACACCCAGGCACTGCCGATTCTTGAGGCCGCAGGCGCAACGGGCGTGTTCTACATCATGAGCCAGCCGACCCAGCAGGCGGAATCGAATGAGTTGATCGCAAATCCATCTTTGGAAGATGCCGGCACCGGCGGCGACCCCGTGAACTGGTTCCGCGGCGGATGGGGGACGAATACGCGTACGCATACTTATCCGGTCGCGGGCATCGATGGCGCGCATGGCGCACGGGTGGAAATCACCGCATACACCAGCGGCGATGCCAAATGGTATTTCGGTGACGTGCCGGTAACACCGGGCGATAACTATACGTTCTCGGATCGCTATCAAGCGGATATCCCGTCCGAAGTCATCACTCGGTACGCGATGACCGATGGCACGCACCAATACGGGCATTTGAACACGCTCGCCCCCACGAACGGCGCATGGAATATCTACACCAAAGACATCGTCATACCGGCAGGCACAGAATCAATGACGATCTTTCATCTGATCGCTGGCGTGGGATCGCTGACGGTTGATCAATTCAGTTTGCGCGACGGCAAAGAATCCGAGCTCTATATCAATCCCTCGCAAGCGCTCGCGCTGCAATCGACAGGACATGAAATCGGCGCGCACACGCGCACGCACGCCGACCTTACAACGCTCACGCCTGCAGAGCGGCAGAATGAAATCGTGGGCTCGCGCACTGAACTGCTTGCCATGGGCGTCGGGAGCATCGAGACGATCGCATATCCGTTCGGCGCGTACAACGACGCGGTTCTTGCCGACACCCAGGCCGCCGGATATGCGGCGGGCCGCGGCGTGGAGCGCGGCAACAACACGACCGGAACGAACAAGTACACGCTGCGCGTCCAGCAAGTTGCCCGAACGACGACCATGGCGGATATTCAGGGCTGGGTCACCGACGCCATCAGCAACAATGCATGGCTCATTCTCATGTTCCACCAGATCGATCATGACCCAGCCAATACGTTCGGCAATTCGCCCGAACTCCTGCAAGAGATCATGGCCTATGTGAACGCCGCGAACATCGATATCGTCACCATTACGCAAGGTCTCGCGCTGATGAACCTGTAACAAGGCGCGTGATACTAAAATCTCCTCCGCCGCGGCGGAGGAGATTTTAGTTATTCCGGCAGAGCGTCCTGGAATGCTTTGAGCGAGGCGGAATCGGACCAGATACGCCAATCCTGCTCTTTGTTCTCGTTGAACCAGACCCAGCCCTGCACGAGCGGGTGCTTGGGTAATTGCACGGTCAATGCATCGGTAATCCATGACGCCTTTTGCGGGCCCGCAGCCGACGCGAACGATGTGATATAAATCGGCTTTCCGTAATTCGCGAGTTTTTCCAAGGCGCTGCCGAAGATTTGCGAGAACGAAAGCCACGGATTGCCGAAATTAAATCCATCCACGCCGACGATATCGACATAGAGATTACCCGGATAAAAGTTCTCAATGGCGTTGGCGGCGGTATTCGGCACCGATACCTGATTCGGACTCCATCCGAATTTCACGTTCGGGACGTTCGCGAAGTAGGAGCGAATATGGCGGTAGGCCGCGACGTGCTTTTCGGACGTATTGCCGTTGAGCGTGATGGAACCGGGCATCCAACTGCCATTAAACTCCGAAAAGGGAATCAGGATGACCGGCCCCCCAAATGCCTTGGCCTGTGCGGCAAAGCTCGCGAGATACGCATTCCAACTGCCGGCAAGAATCGCGTCGTACGAAAAACGGGGATCGTTGGCGCCGACGTTGTAATCCATAGCTTCCCAGAAGATCAGAAGCGTATCGCCGCGGTCGCGCGTGTAGGGAGCAAGATGTGCGGGAAAGGCGTTGTTGTTTCCCCAATGGACGAACGTCGCCAGAATATCCGGCTCATCACCGACTTGCTGGTGGAATTCGGCGATGTCGCTATCACGCCAGCCGGCGTACGCGCCCCACTGTATCGCGGCAGCCGCAGGCGGCGGCACCGGTGTCGGGGCAGGCGCTGGGGCAGCTGCAGGCGGCGGCGGAACGGGAATTGGCGCTGGCAGTGGAATCGGCGTCGGCAGAGGAGCCGGAGGCGGGGGAGTCGGTGCTGGCGGAGGAAGCGGCGTGGGTGATGGCGGCGGTATAGGCGTGGGCGCCGGATTCGCGCTGCACGAATTCGTGACAATAAAAATGGTGTTGGAAAGCGTCATGCGCTCGGGATTCGAGGCGCGAACGCGATACACGTATGGAGTTCCGGCACGCGCGGTTTTGTCGGTAAATTGATCGCCCACAGTCGCGCCCACGCGCCACCAGCGCCGTTCGCTCGGAAGTTTCCGTTGGATTTGGTAAATTTCGGCATTCGCCGATTGCGTCCATGTCAGGCGAACCTCCGAAACCGCTCCCGCGCACTGCGGCGCAACCGAAAGCGTAAACGGTCCCGGCTGGACCGGCGCCGACACGGCCAGGTGTTCTGCTGCCGTGAAATTTGCAGTGCTAAAAAATGCCGCCAATACCGCCAGTGCCGCAAGACCGACCCGTCCGTCCATCGCAGGGAATGTTTTCATCCGCGCTACCCTAGCACTCATCCGAAAATTTTTCCTGTGGATAACTGCGTGGACTTTTATACGCTTTATTGCAGAAAACCGACGCGCTCAAAATTATCGATTTCATCGGGCAAATAAACCGCCGAGACGCCAATGCCGAAACTGGCCAGACCACAAAACCCCATGCTACCCTCGGCATGCGCCAAGAGGCGATACATCCGCTCCCCCACAACGCAAAAGGAGGCCCGAATCATGCTCACCGTGCAGCGCGGTCCGAAGATCGCCGAGGGCAAGACCAAGATCCTGTACTGCGAAGAAGGCCGACCCGGCCGCGTCGACATCGAGCAGAAGGACGATATCACGGCCGGCGACGGCAAGAAGCACGACATCCTCTCCGGTAAGGGCGCGGCCGCGAATCAGACCGCGGTCAACATCTTCAAGCTCCTGCAGTCCAACCCGATGATCCCCGTCGCATTCAGGGGACAGTCATCGGCCACGAGCTTCGCAGCGCCGCTGTGCGAGATGCTGCCGCTCGAAGTGGTCGTGCGGCGCCGGAATTTCGGTTCCTTCGGCCAGCGCAACCCGCACGTGCCGGAGATGACCGTGTTCCCGCGCCTCGTGCTCGAGTTCTTCCTGAAGACCAAGGGCAAGCAATGGAACGGCATGGGGCTTCCGGAGGACGACCCTTACATCCGGTTCTCGAGCGATGGCATGATGAACCTCTACCATCCGAAGAAGCCCCTCGGCTCGGACTGGGCGACCGGCGAGCTTTCGGTGCCGGAGATCATCACCTCGAAGCGTCTGGATGAGATCAGGCATGTGACGCCGTATCTCTTCCTCATCCTCGAGAAGGCCTTCTTCCTCGCCGACGGCCTCGAGCTCATCGACTTCAAGCTCGAGTTCGGCATCGGCCCAGACAAGCGCCTCTATTTGGCCGACGTGGTCACGCCCGACGAAGTGCGGCTCCTGAAGGATGGCCGGCACGAATCCAAGGAGTTCTATCGCCGGAACGGCCAGCTCGACAAGGTCCTCGAGATCTACCAGCGCGTGGCCCGGGCGACCGAGCGGTTCCCCGATGCCCCGCCGCAGACCGTCATCCTCTGGCGCGGCTCGACGAAGGACGACTTCACGCCGTTTGCCGACGCCCTCAAGTCGGGCGCGGTGCCGGGGCTCGCCATGATCCCCGTGACCTGCTCCATGCACAAGGAAGCGGAGCGGGGATGCCGGCTCTTGGCCAAGGCGATCCAGGAGCATCCCGATGCGGTAGTCATCGCCTACGTGGGCCGGTCCAACGGCGCGGGACCGACGCTCGCGGCACACACGCATGCGCCGGTCATCACGGTTCCGGCCGGATGGGAGCGGTTTCCCGAAGACGTCTGGTCGTCGCTGCGCGCGCCATCCGACGTGCCGGTCATGACCTGCCTCACGCCGGCCAACGCGGTCTTGGCCGCGCTCAATATCTTCGCGATGAAGAACCCCTTCGTCTACGCCGCGGTGCGCTCGAAGCTCGAAGCGCGCCTCACCAACACCATCGAGATCGCGTAGCAGTTCTTCGGACAGCCCTGCCGGGCGGAGTTGCGACTCCGCCCGGCTCTTTTTTTATTTGACTATTTATTAATTTTATGATATATCTTTGCCGGGTATATCGCTCTTACGTAGCGCGAAAACGCCGCATATGCGGCAGAGGAGACGCCGGTGAAAGGAATTCCGACCGCGGATCAGGTCAGAGCCCACATCAGAGCCCACTATGCGGACTTCCGCGACGCGGATGTCGAGCTGTTCGACGCCCACAATCACGTGATCTATCGGGTCATCCTTCCCGGCGGCCGAACGTATGCGATTCGGATGATCAATCCGGAAAGCTATCGCCGCGGCGAGTGGATCTCGGTGGCCGAGGAACACGACATTCTCGCGGCTATCGCGGGCACCGGACTCGGTCCCAAGACCTACGGCTGCGATGACCGGCTCGTGGAACCGTTCATCCTCCAGGAGTTCGTCACCGCAACCTGCTACAACGACCTCAAGCCGCTTTCGGATGAGCATCTCGCGAGCGCGGCCCGCGCAATCGCGCTTCTCAACGAGGAGCCGATATCGCCGGACAGGTTTCCGTTCATGCGGCAATACATCCACAAGGGCTACGCACGGGCAAGTGCCGCGTGGTACTTCCGGCTCGCGGATTCGATCCGCCGGCTGCCGCGCCGTGATGTGCTCCGATGGACGGCCCGCATCCTGCCGCTTGCCCGGAAGGCATCGCGTCTTCTCGCGAAAGCCGAATATCTGCTGCCGTCGGAATTCTCGTTCCATTTCGACGGCGCGCATACCGGCAATACCTACTGGCGCGACGGCAAAACGATGTTCCTCGACTGGCAGAAGGTAAGCTGGCGCAACGATCCAAGCTTCACGCTCGTGCGCTTCGCCACGTCGACTGCCGAGCAGGGCATCGTCTCGGAGCGCGTTTTCGAGACGCTGGTCAATACGTACCAGCAGGTTCGGCCCGTGCCTGAGTTCGATGAGATTGCCGTGTTCCGGCTGATGGAACGGCAGGTTGCGGATCTGGTCTTCGTGCTCTGGGATCATACGCGCCGGCGCGACGCCCAGCCCGTAGAAGAGGGGACGAGTATCGTCCCGCGCTATCGAGAAGTACGGCGCGCGCTCCAACGGTACTGAGCGATTACAGACAGCGGGCACCAGTCGGTGCCCGCTGTTCCTTTTCAAGGGTTAAACGCGCTACCATGGCAGTATCCCCATGAAGCTAAAAGCCGGACAAAAAGCGCCGGATTTCAAACTTCCGGACCAAGACGGGATCATGCACGCGCTCAAGGACTACCGCGGCAAATGGGTACTGTTGTATTTCTATCCCAAAGACGATACGCCCGGCTGCACGCGCGAGGCCTGGGACATCCGCGACCGCCTCCCGAATTTTACGAAGCTCAAAATAAAAGTTTTCGGCGCGAGCGTGGATCCGATCAAAAAGCACAAAAAATTCGCCGAGAAATACCATTTGCCGTTCACGCTTTTGTCCGATGAACAAAAAACGCTCGTGAAAGCATACGGCGTCTGGGGCAAGAAGAAATTCATGGGCCGCGAATACGACGGCACGTTCCGCACGTCCTTTCTCATTGATCCGGACGGGAAGATCGCGCATATCTACGAAAAGGTAAAACCTGAAATCCACGCCGAAGAAGTCCTGGCATACTTCCGCGCGCGCTAGCCGCCGTTCATGAAAACGCTCATCCCGCGGCATCATTCATAAGCGTGAAAATTTCGCCAAGATTGATCCGGCGGCGAACATCGTTCCAACTATGAGCGAAAAAATTCCTCCTTTCCCAAACACGCCAGAGACGGAAGTTCGCTTAAAAGATGCGGAGCTCGTTGAAGCGCCCCAAAAACTCTCGCCCAAAGAGGCATCAAAAGAATTGATGACGCCTGAGCGTCTCGAACTTGCGCATGCCATTCGAACGGAACGTCGCGAGAATTTTCAGCGCCTGCGGGAACTAAGAGCCAAGGCGCTTCTGCTTGAGCACCAGCTGCAGAACAAAACAGCAGAGGCAAATAGGATACAGGAAGAACTAAGCCAGCTTTCTTCCGAGCGCGCCGATGAAGCTACGGTGCTCGCCGAAAGAATTTCTCAATTGCTTGAAGAGCAGGAATTGCTGCGCGGAGAACGAGAGGGATTACATCAATTACTGGAAGACGACGCAGCAATTGAAAGTATCAGAACAAAAGTTCAGGAGCATTACGGAAAGGCAGAAGAGTTGGGGAATAAAAAATTCGAAGGGGAGTTGAAAACCGTACAGCAGGTCATGATGCGAAATGATGCGTTTGTCGTCCATACGATTGAATGGAATCCGGAGCTTCGTCATAACGCGAATTCGAACGTAAGCCAGGCCACGACGTTTGAGGATGACCTGAAAATTTTATTGGCCTTCGAACCTACGATATCCGCTTCTTCGGTAAAAACCGGCGTAAACGAGGAAGGAAAGGTAAGCGGCCTTTGGAGCCAAGCCGGCGGCGTTCTGTTAGGCAAGGGTGAAATCCGTTCCGCTTCAGCGATTGATGCGGGAACTGTTTCCCGGGGCATCAAAAATCGCTGGAATACCGAAGAAGGACAAACGCCGGAAGAAATCGATGCGGTTGTGCGGATGCGGCGCGCGGCTTTCGATGAGCGCGCTCAGGCCGAAGGTATTCGGAAAGTCGAACTCGGCGGATACAACGAGCTCGTGATCGATAATCCGGAGGTATTCGGCTATTTCAAACCCGCGGACGTCGATGAGAATGGAATTTTTTGGATACATAATTTACGTACAAAAAAAGAGCTTGAAAAAATGCATGAATTACACGGGCGGGGCAGGTCCTATACTATGGAACTCGAAGTATTTAACCGAAATCTAGAAAGCTACCGAGAAGAAATGAACAGGGTAAAGCAAGTAGGTTTGCCCGTGTTTGTGATGACGCCGGATCGCCGGGTCCTCGAATGCCTTGATATTACAAATTCAGGACAAGTGATCGTAGGAAGGGAATTGAGACCCGAGGATGTCGCAAATGGCAGGAGCGGCGTGGTTATCGAAGACCGAAAAAAGCTTGGGGAGGAGCTTTTGAGCAAACAGGTATTCCGAGACGAAAAAACAACTCAGGAAGCGAAAAAAATCGTCGAAGAACTCTAATCATTTCCCAAAATTGCTATGAGCGGCGACATTGCGGTCATCCTGATACTGATATTGCGCCTCGTGGTGCCGTTTTCGCTGTTCCGCTGGCCATTGGCCGGCATATTTTTGTGCATTGCAGCCGACGCCTCGGACGTGATGATTCTGCAGGCCACGGGCTACGGATTCCTCGACGGCGGGTACTATCACCATTTCGACAAGATCGCCGACATTTATTATTTGTTCTTCGCCTGGCTCGTAGCCAGGAAGTGGGACGATCCTTTGGCGCGCGGCACGGCTACGTTTTGGTTCTGGTGGCGCATGGCTGGCGTGGCCGCGTTCGAGCTCACCGGCTGGCGGCCGATATTCCTGATCGCGCCGAGCATCTTTGAAAATTTCTACATCGCCCGCCTTGTCATCACGAAATTCAAACCTTCGTTCCGGTTCCGCCCGAGCACGCTCATCGTTATACTATTGCTCGTCGGCATCCCGAAGATCGTCCAGGAATATATCATGCATTTTGCCTACATCGACCAAACGTGGACCTTCATCCGCGAGCACTTCTTCTGGTGGCTCTACGAGTAGCGCCGCTCTGGCGCCCCAGATAAGATTCGCGCCGTTGAAACGTCATTATCCCATCTTCCCTAAGGATGGGTTTATTTCGTTTCCTCCGTATGCAATTACCCGCGCTTGCGAGAAACTACGGTTATCTTTGGGTAACGCTCATACTGTTTCTCGGCAGCATCATCGGCCATTGGACGTTCGCGTGGTACGCGTTCGTACGCGAGCAGGAAGCGCATAACCAACCCGTACAGGCACGCGAGTATTTCATCGAAGTGTCGCGGGACACGCTTGAGAATTGGCAATCAGAATTCCTCCAGCTCATCTGGCAGGTCGCGGGCCTTGCATTCCTCTTGTACGTCGGGTCGCCGCAATCCAAAGAAGGGGATGAGCGCAAGGAAGAAAAAATCGACCGCATTCTTGCCGCGGTGGATAAAAACGGTGAGAACATCATCAAAGCACTCGATAAGAAATATCCCCGGAAGTAGAATACGGATATGGAAAAGATCAAAATCGAGCAGCATAGCATGTCGGGCCTGTTCTGGATCGCCGGGTGGCTCTTTGCCATCGGCTTTCTGGGGCTAACATTTTGGCAGGGCGTTCTGGCGATTGCTATCTGGCCGTATTATCTGGGCATCGCGTTCCGCTAGAGAACAGCCCCTTCAATGAGAACCGGCCCGCCGTCTTCTGACGGCGGGCCGTTGGGTTCGGCTACGTTCTGGCAGCCGGTTCGTACTCTCGGAGCGCGAGCACTTCGCAGGCGCGGAGGATCGGCGCGATGCGCCGTTCGCCTCGGCTGTCCCGCCGCCACTCGAGCTTGATGCGCGCGGGCTGATCACCTGCTTCTTCGCGCAGGAACGGCGCTCCGTGCCAGGGCTCCAGGGCAAGTTCGCACCGGGCCTCGTTGTCGGATCGATCGTCGATGCTGCAGTTGCTGTAGAACGATAGCGTCCCCCGGTATCCGTACTTGATGTAGACCATGGCGATGCGTCTGGCGAGCGTCAGCGTCATCAGCTGCTCTTGGTAGCCCGCGTCATCGAAGCGGATGAACCCGGGCAATCGCCGCAATGCCAGCACGGCGTAGAGATCGGGTTCTTGCTTCTCCCGATCCCATGCCGTCTCGCCGATGAACGTGGGCCTGATGCTGTGCGAACGGCTCAGGAAGAGACCCGTGCCGGCCACCGCTTGCCGGGTAGCGATGAGTTGGGCGGGCGCATTGAGGCGTCCGTTGACGAACGACCAGTCGAGCGGGATGCTCTCGACGAGCTTCAGCATGACGAACATGTCGCCTTCGGGAATCAGGAACCGTTTAACGTTCATCGTGTCCTCCGTATCTACAGGATCTCTTCGGGAACGTACGCGGCCGCGTCCGGATACCGGTCCGTGATGTCGGCGATGCGGGCCGAGACCCTGTCCACGTGCTCGTGCGCAAGGCCGTGCACCGGTGTCTCGACGAGCGCCTGGATCTGGTCCGATCCCAAGGGATAGTCCGGATCCGCGGCGAGCGCATCAATGAATCCGCTGAGCTGGCCGCGGCGCAGCACGCCGACCGCGTGGCGCTTGATGATCGCATGCGCTTGTTCGCGGCCCATGCCGGCCTTGAGCCCGGCCATGAGCAGGCGCGTGGACGACAGAAACGGCAAGAACCGGTTGAGCTCGGCAGTGATCATGCCGGGAAACACTTCCATCTCGTCGAGCACCGTCAGGAACGCCTGGAAGATGCCGTCGAGCGCCATGCACACACCCGGCAGCACGATGCGCCGCACGGCCGAGCAGGACACATCCCCCTCGAGCCACTGCTCGCCGGAGATCTCGGCCGCCATGGCAAGATACCCGTTCAAGATCACCTTGAGCGCCCGAATCCGCTCGCACGTGCGCGCATTGAGCTTGTGCGGCATGGCGGTCGAGCCGGTCTGATCCGACCCGAAGCCCTCATGAAGAAGCTGATGCCCTGCCATGAGGCGGACCATGAGCGCGAAATTGGCGGGTGCTGCCGCCAGCTGCGCGAGAACGCTCGCGACTTCCAGATCGAGCGAGCGAGGATAGACCTGGCCCGTGCTCTGGAGCGCGGCCGGGAAGCCGAGGTGCTCCCGGATGTCGGCCTCGAGCGCCGCAACGTTCTCGGCGCTACCGAGAAGATCCAGCATGTCCTGCTGCGTGCCCATCGCGCCCTTGATGCCGCGCAGCGGATAGCGCGCGATAAGATGCTCGAGCCGATCAAGCGCGATGAGCAGCTCCTCGGCAAAGGTCGCGAAGCGCTTGCCCAGCGTCGTGACCTGGCCCGGCATGTTGTGCGAACGGCCGGTCATGGCAAGGAGCTGGAATTCCTGGCTCCGCATACCGAGACGCGCGAGTACGGCAACCGTACGGTCGCGGAGGAGCAGGAGCGACGCGCGGACCTGGGCCTGCTCGATATTGTCCGTCAGATCACGCGAAGTGAAGGCCTCGTGGATCAGCTGAAGCTTCCGGCGGGCGTACAAGCTTGCCAGCGCATTGAATTCCTCGATGCGCGCCTTCACGTCCTGGCGAAGCCGGATTTCCCGCTCGCGAATCGATGCCAGATTGACCGTGGAAAGGACGCGTTCATACGCGGCGATATCCTCGGTCGCGAACGGAAGCCCGAGCCGCTTTTGGGATTTGAGCACGCGGACCCAGAGCCGCCGTTCGTCGATGACCTTCTGTTCCGGGGACCAGATCACGACCATTGGCGTGCTCGGGTACCGGCTTGCGAGTACGTCTTCGATGACGGGCCGTTGCTTCGTATGCATGACAAAGATCCTCCTTATCGTTCGTGACGGACGGTCGGAAAACCTAGAACGACCCTAGCATAGGATCGAGGCGGCCGATAGTTCGAACGCTCTATATTTAAAAACATACGGCGCAGAGGAATCTTCTCCCCTGCGCCGTTCTTCTTCTGGGCGCCTCCTAGAGCGCCTACTACTGCTTCACGGTCGTGATGCGGACCTGGCCGAAGCCGCCCTGGTGGCCGTTGGGCTGCGCCGGCCGGCTGTTCGAGATCGCGCGCGGCCCCGCCTCCGCCCTCCAGCAGAGCTTGAGGAAGTCCGTACGGGACTTCCTGAGCTCGCGCTCGGCCTCGGCGCGCACCTGCTCGCGGGCCGCGGCCGCGTCGTTGTGGATGGTGCCGGCGAGCCCGAACACCTTGGCGCCGGCCTCGCGGGCGAACTCGACGCACGCCATGCAGATCGGCGCCCGCCGCTGCTGGCCGTCCCCGACGAGGATGAGGTTCGACATCTTCGCGGCCGGCTGCGGCTCGGACTGGCAGCCGGGCATGCCGCACAGGTACAGCGCAGCCGCGAAGTACGCGTCCAGCTCCTTGGCGCGCACCCGCTCGGCCGCGATTCGCGCCTGCTCGGCCCGGTGCCGCTCCTCGGCCTCGATGTACGAGACGAGGGGCTTGGTCGGGATGCCGCGCTTCTGAGCCTCCGCGCCGTGGTTGGCGCACAGCGCCTCGAGCTCGGGCTTGCCGTTCGCCATCCGGATGATGGCGGAGAAATTCTCGGCCGTCGCCTCGACGACCGAGCAGCCCACGGTGACCGCGCAGCTGTACAGCCGACTCGGAGTGAGGTCGGAAAGGTTCATGAGCCGCTCCTTTCGGGCAGGATGCGCATCCGGTCATCCTGCCGCTTCGCACGTGCGCTGCTTTTACTGCAGTTCCAGAGAACAAATATCTTAATATATATTATACTAATAACATATATTTATGTCAATAGTAGCTCTTGCGCCGCACGGCGAGATGCACCCGCTATTGTTCTCCAGAACGCTTTCGTGCGATAAGCAACCATAGCAGAACCAAATCCATAATCCGAGGAGGCGCCATGGAGCGCATCGGAAAGGTCATCGCCGTCTGCCTCAGCAAGCAGGGCAACGTCCCGAAATACCCGCAGGCCCGGGTCATCGTGGACCAAGGATTCACCGGCGACTTCCACGCGGGCGCGACCCGTATCAGCCGCACGACCGGCCAACCCAAGCTGAACGACCGGCAGTTGAGCTTGGTCGCCGACGAAGTACTCGATGCCCTCGAGGAAGAACTCGGCATCTTCCTGCCGGCCGGCTCATTCGGTGAGAACATCACCACCCTGGGGCTCGGCAACCTCGCCGACATCCCGAACGGCGCGATCATCGCGATCGGCGACGCCGTGCGACTCCGCGTCATGGCGCAGAATACGCCCTGCGCGAATCTCAACATCTACCATCCGCAGATGGTGCGGCACAGCTACGGCCGCCGCGGGATCCTCGCGACGGTGCTGGCCGGAAACGGGGCCGAGCTGCGGCCTGACATGCCGATCCGCGTCACGGCGCGATGATGCCGGAGAAGACAACAACGTCCGTCAGCCGAGGGCTGGCGGACGTTTGCACAGCTTCGCGTTTCTTATCGATCCTCGTACGAGCGGGGCGCGATGCGGTTGTCGATAAATCGTCCAATATATATAGAGAGAATCACGGCGTTCGCCGCGATCGGCCCGAGCGCCAAGATATACAGCAAGATTCCTTCGGCGCGGAAGTATTCGAACGCCGCAAGCGCGAGCGTCCAGGGCAAACCCAGGATGAGGGTAACGAAGCTTTCCCCGAACAGGCCTTGCGCTAGAATAAGGTAAACCGCGGCGAGGAGGTAGACGAGCGCGAGCCCCAGCCGATGACCGAGAAGTTTGATCTCATAGATTAATAATAACACCGCGAAAACAGAGCCCTTTAGGGGTAGCATGAAAACCACAACCATTTCATTTCTTGTGGACGATAGCCGAGTAGTACTTGCTGAAAAGAAGCGCGGATTCGGCCAAGGATTCCTGAACGGCTACGGCGGCAAAGCGCAGGAGGGGGAGACGCCCGAGGACGCCGCAATCCGTGAGCTTCGCGAGGAGGCCGGCGTCGCGGCCGCGCCGGATGCGCTCGAGAAAGTCGCGGTGATCGATTTTTTCGACGGCAAACAGCCGGTCACCGAATGCCATATATTTTTCGCATCGGCCTGGGACGGCGAGCCGCGGGAGACGGAGGAAATGGCCAAGCCAGCGTGGTTTGATCGCGCGAACCCGCCGTTCGAGCGCATGTGGGCGGCCGACCGAACATGGTTGCCGCTCGTATTCAACGGGCAAAAAATCCGCGCCAAAGCATATTACGAGCAGGGGATGAAAAAGATGGATCGCTTCGAGCACAAACCATTGTCATGAACAAGAGAATCATCGTCGTCCACGGCTGGGATGGCTATCCCGAAGAAGGATGGTTCCCATGGTTGAAAGGATTATTGGAGAGTCGCGGCTTCACGGTAATCATTCCTGCCATGCCCTCACCGGCCTATCCGAAAATCGAAGAATGGGTTCCCTATCTTTCGCACATCATTGGGACGCCGGATGAACAGACATACCTTATCGGCCACAGCATCGGTTGCCAGACGATCATGCGGTTTCTCCAAACCAAGAATCAGAAGGTTGGGGGAGTCATTTTCGTCGCCGGATGGTTCAATCTGCTTCCCGAAAGCATCGCTGACGAGGAATCGCAGGCCATTGCCCGGCCGTGGATAGAAACGCCGATCAATTACGAGCGTGTAATGCGTGCGGCCAATGTCATAGTTGCCATTTTCTCGGATGACGATCCGGCCGTGCCGCTCTCTGATGCGGAATTATTCAGAGAACGACTCGGGGCAACAATCATCGTGGAACGGGGTAAGGGGCATTTCAGCGGCAGCGATAACATCACGACGCTGCCCGTCGTAGCGGAACAATTATTCGCCCTAGCGGCCGCGTGATGCGCCGCTAAGAATACGCGCTCCGTATCGTCGTACGTACTGTATCCGTAACGGAGCTCGTTTTATTTTTTGCCTATGAAACGCATCATTATCGGAACATTCGCCTCCCGTGATAATGCGGAAAATGCCATCGGCCATCTGAAAGAGGAAATGGACATCAGCGACGATGACATTTCGTTCATCTACCGCGACACTTCCGGCCGCACGCGGGAAGAAGATACCCGGAGTATGGGCGAACGCGGCGATACGCCGGCCGAAGGCGCGAAGCAGGGCGCGATCGCCGGAGGCGCACTCGGGGCGCTCGCGGGCATCGCGACGGTCATGGGAGTTATTCCGGTCATCGGCCCAATTTTCGCCGCGGGGCCCCTCGTCGCCGCGCTCGGTATCGGCGGCGCGGCGGGCACCACGGTCGCCGGCGCGGCCACGGGCGCGGCTGCGGGCGGCCTGATCGGGGCGCTGGCGAACATGGGCGTCGCGCGGGAACGCGCGGAACAATACGCGAGTCAGATCGTCGAGGGCAGCATCCTGGTTATTGCCCACGACGAGCGAGCCGATGAGGTTGCGGACGCGTTCGTACAATCCGGCGCGATCGAAGCGGAAATTTATATGCCGAACCCGTAGTTCCACCGGGCCGTATACGTGCTCCATCTTTTGCAGCCAACGCGCATGCCAATGATAAAAATTTGAGCGGCCCGCTGCAGCGGCCCGTGGCCACCCTGACACCGAATCATCTCGGACTAGACGCACTGCAGCAGGTAATAAGGGAAACGCCTAAATTGCTCGAAATTCTACTACCGGGTATGCTGGCGGTATTCGCATGCCCGCAAACCCGTCCGAATCCATACTGACCGCCCGGAATGTCGGCGTTGTCCTGAACGGACGCGTCATTCTTGAAGACATCAGTTTTGCCGTCGATCGGCAAGAATTTTTTACGATCATCGGTCCCAATGGATCGGGAAAGACCACGCTCTTTCGCGCGCTCATCGGCATGATCCCGCACACCGGCGAAATCCGCTGGGCGCCGGACGTACGCATTGGGTACGTGCCGCAGCAGCTGGATTTGGAACGAAACCTCCCCTTATCGCTCCGTGATTTTCTCCGAACCAAGAGCGGCTCCGCCGACAATCTCGAGGCATACCTCGAACTCGTACACCTTGCGCCCGAACTCCTTGACCGTCCGCTCGGGGCGCTGTCGGGCGGGGAATTCCAGCGAGCGCTGGTCGCTTTCGCTCTGATCGGAGATACCACTGTCCTTTTATTCGACGAGCCGACCGCGGGCATCGACCGGCCGAGCGAAGAGCAAATTTACGAGACCCTGCACCGGCTGCAGGATGAGCGCGGCCTGACCATCATCACCATCTCGCACGACTTGAGTTTGGTGAACCGCTACGCCACCAAAGTCCTCTGCCTCAACAAGCGCAATATCTGCTTCGGCACGCCCGAAGAAGCGCTGCAATCCAAAAATCTTGCGGAGCTGTACGGCGCGGAGCATTTCAAATACTTCCACCA
Organism: Candidatus Parcubacteria bacterium; assembly: GCA_003599755.1. Lineage (GTDB taxonomy): Bacteria > Patescibacteriota > Minisyncoccia > Sungbacterales > SURF-37 > SURF-37. The sequence goes on from QZJO01000012.1 coordinate 15,640, forward strand.
CCAACACTATGACCATTGAACCGTTCGCGCTCGCGCTGGCGGCCCTTGTCGCCGTGGCCTCGGGCCTCGTCGGCTCGTTCGCGCTTATGCGGCGCATGACGCTGGCCGGCGACGCGCTGTCGCACGTCGCGTTGCCGGGCATCGGCCTGGCGATCCTGTACAGCATCAATCCCGTGCTCGGAGGAGCGATCACGCTGATCATCGGCACGCTGATCATCTGGAAAGTCGAGCGAATATCCGCGCTCAATACCGATGCCGTAATCGGAGTGCTCTTCGCCCTGAGCTTGGCCGTCGGCGCGATCGCATTCGAAGAAGAGCACGAACTTATTGAAGCGCTCTTCGGCGGGATGGAGCCGGTATCGGGTATCGAGTTCGCCGTGGGGGCGCTGGTCGGCGCGCTCGTGATCGGGTTCATTCTCCGCTACCGCCACGCGCTCGTACTCTCGCTCGTATCGCGGGAGCTCGCCAAGACCGCGGCAGTGCCGATCGACCGCCTGCAGCTCGGTTTCCTCATCGCGTTCGCGCTGACCGTGATCGTCGGCATGAAATTTTTGGGCGTGCTCTTAATGGGCTCGCTCATCATCGTGCCCGCGGCCACGGCACGCAACGTCGCCACGGATTTGCGGAGCATGCTTATGATCGCTTCGATTTCAGCCCTTGTTGCGGTTCTGTCCGGCCTGATCCTGGCCATACCGCTGGCATTCCAGCCCGGACCGGTAATCATTCTCATCGCCGGTATCCTCTTTATCGGCTCGCTCGTCGTCAATGCCATCCAGTCGCGCCGTATTGGATGAAATCGCTCATTTTATCGCATATATAGGCGCATACCCGCTCAAGGACTTGCAATAAAATATCATTTGGGTTATACTGAAAATGTAGTAAGAGACGGGTCGAGTTTCTGAAGTATTGTTGTAATTCCCCACGCAGATATGCAGCAAGGAACCATCAAAACGCTGACCCCGCGCGGATTCGGATTCATCGCTCGCGAAGGCGAAACGAAGGATCTGTTCTTCCACTCGAAGGACCTCCAGGGCGTCACGTTTGAAGAGCTGAAAGTCGGCGACACCCTTACCTTCGACGTCGTCGAAGGCGAAAAGGGCCCGGCAGCGGTCAACGTATCGCGCGCCTAAGCCAACGCAAAAACCGTCCCGATCCGTCGGGCGGTTTTTGTTTTGCGCTCGCGCGACCACATCCGCTATACCGTGGCAATCACGCCGCGTAGGGCAAAGAACCGTTATATTCCCTTCTATCATCCGTCACCATCTCCAAAGCCATAATCGCAAACATCATGCCTACCTCTACCCGGCGCAAGCGGAGCACTGACCGGACCGAGATGCCGCGCACGATCCGCGCATCAGAACCCAAGGCCCAGCGCACGTGGCAAAAGACCCACGATAGCGCGGTCGAAACGTACGGCGAAGGGGAGCGGGCGCACCGGGTCGCGTACGCCGCGTTGAAGCATTCCTTTAAAAAGGAGCGTGGTATTTGGGTGCGAAAAGCGCGAAAAGGCCCGTCGGATCCGCAAGCGGCGCAAAGATACGGCGCGCGGCCAAAACTCACGGCCGGCGGCAAAGTCGCCAAGACCGAGTCAGAGGCGCAGCGCAAAGCGCAAGAGGCGCGACGGGAATATCGCGCGTTTCGGAAGCGCCGAGGATAACCGACTGGGGAATCAGAACCCGCGGCGGCGCCGGTCGCCCCCGCGCTCGTCGCGGAAACCCTGGTCACGCCGCGGCCCGCCTGCCGGACGGGCAGGCCGCTCTTCCATGGGCCGCGCTTCGTTGACCGCGAGCCGACGGCCCTCGTAGTCCTTGCCGTCGAATTGCTGAACCGCGGCTGCGGCTTCCGCTTCGGTTGCCATTTCGACAAAACCAAAACCGCGCGAGCGTCCGGTCACGCGGTCCAAAATAATCGCCACGTCGATCACCGTACCCGCCTCGGAAAAGAGATTCTTGAGCTCGTCTTCCGTCATCCGATACGGCAAGCCCCCTACATATAACTTTTTAGCCATATACGCGCAGTCGCTATCATTACGGAAGACGGACGAGCTCTCGGAATATTTCAAGGGCCGCGCCGCCGCCCTTCCGCGCCTGTGATTAGTCGCGGCCCAGGATGCCCGCATCCGTGCTATACTACATAGCGTACTTATCCATTATCCGTTGCCTATGATGGGCTATGGCAATCCCATGGGCTGGGCAGGGGGATACGGCAATTCGCTCGGCGTATTGAGCCAAATCGTCTGGCTCATCGCCGGCATCCTCCTTGCGGTCTGGCTCTGGAAGCAGATTCAAAAGGCATAACCGATTACACCGCGACCCGAGATTCGGCATCCGCGCGCATGCGCGCGGATGTGGTTGCATCTGCGACGTATAACCAGTCATCCATACGACCCGCCAATCATGTTTGATCTCAAAGGAAAAGTAGCGCTCGTCACCGGCGGCCGGCGCGGCATGGGCCGGACGCACGCATTGGCACTTGCCGCGCAGGGTGCGGCAGTCGCCATCACCGACGTCAACGCCGAGGATTGCGCCGCCGTGGCCCAGGAAATCGCCGCCGGCATCGGCGGCAAAACCGCATGCTATGCGATGGACGTATCGGACGCCGCGAAGATCAACACGACATTCGACGCGGTCATCGATGAATTCGGCCGGCTCGATATCCTCGTCAACAACGCCGGCGTCTATATACCGAAGCCGGCGCTGGACATTACCGAGGTCGAATGGGACCGGATGCTCGCCATCAACTTGAGAGGGCAGTTCCTCTGTGCCCAGCGAGCGGCCAAAGAAATGGCCAAAACCAAATGGGGCCGCATCATCAATATCTCCTCCATCGCATCGGGCCAGATCGGCGTCGGCATCGCGGGCGGCGCGCACTACACGGCCTCCAAGGGCGGCATCATCGGCATGACCGAGACGCTCGCCGTGGAATGGGCCGCACTCGGCATTACAGTCAATGCGATCGCGCCGGGCGCCATTGATACGCCGATGGTGCAAGCCGCCCAAATGCCCGCCGAGGCGCTCGCGGGCCTGATCCAGCGGATCCCGCTCAAACGGATCGGCAAACCCGAGGAGGTATCCGCTGCCGTGGCATTCTTGGCATCCGAAGAAGCAAGTTATATTACCGGCGCGACGCTCGCCGTCGACGGCGGATGGCTTGCGACCTAAGTTCCTCGGCAGCATTGCTGCATGGAATTTATCGGCCAAACGATTCGCGTAATGACGAAACAAGAACCGGGCTGGCTCCGGCCCGTTTCGTTCCGCCTCGACGGCAAAGAACATACGGTCGTGCGCGTGGATGAACGCTGGGAAGAACATACGCTCGGCGATTCCTGGTGGCAGCGGCGCCACCGCGTGCATTATGCCGTGACCGTCGCGGACGGGCGCCGATTCGAACTCTATTGGGACCGCGGTGCCCGGGGCCAAGGCGAGACCTGGGTGCTCCTCAAGGAACTTGCCGATGAGTCGGCCGATTGACATATCTTCGGTATCCAGACGTCTCACGCTATACTGAAATCCTATGAACAAGTCACTCATCATCACGATCCTCGTTGGTATTGCCCTCGCTGCAGGCGCGTATTGGTATTGGACGAACGCCGCCGATACTAACGGCGCGCTAACGCCGCCGGCCGCGACGCCGACGCCAACACCGACACCTCCCGCAAATGTCTCCCCGGCAGCTGCGGCTGCCCGGAAAGATCTTGCCGGCCGACTCGGCGTGCCCGAAAGCGATATCACCGTCGTCATGGAAACGGCCCGCGATTGGCCCGACGCCTGCCTCGGGCTTTCGCTGACCGATCGGGTGTGCGCCCAAGTCATTACGCCCGGCTTCGAAATCACGCTCCACGCCCACGGCGAGGACTTTTTCTACCGAACGAATGCCGACGGGTCCGTGGCCTATCTCATAGATCCGAAAGGGTAACATTGCCAAAAATGCCCTCCGCCGGAAAGCGGAGGGCATTTTGCGTTGCCCCGACAGCTGTTCCGCGATATACTGACATTGACGAACAGCCGTAGGGGACGCCCGATAATCTCCCGTCGTTCGCACGCGCGAACCGGTGTGCACGCAGTATGCTGCATGTGGGAGACAAGGCACCGCTGGGGCTCCACGTACTGGATAGCGAAGGCAAGCGGGCATCGCTTGCGCCGTTCGCCGGTCGGTATGTGATTCTCTATTTCTATCCGGAAAACGAATCGGCCGACTGCGTGCGGCAGGCCCGTAGCGTCCGGGACGTACACGACCAGATCAAACGGTACGGTGCGGTGGTTATCGGCGTATCGCCGGATCCGCCCGCCTCGCACCGCGCCTTCCGAACCCGGCACGACATCAACTTTCCGCTATGGTCCGATCCCGCATACGCGCTGATGGAAGCGTTCGGCGCGCGGCGCACGATACAGTTCATGGGCGATACTTACTCGTACCTCGCGCCTTCAACCGTTGCCATTCATCCGGATGGCACGGTCGCGCGCATTTGGGAAACCAACCACCCCGAGCGCCACGGCGAGGACATCGTGGCGTTCCTCCGGAGCGCCGATCCGAAAGCGCCTTCGCGCTCGGCCTAGCGATTATCATTGAAAACGACGCATGCATATGGTATGCATACGCGCGTCACTATCCGTAGCCGCGCGCACTCGTTCATGGAATTGCCTCTGAGCAAAGCCGACGCCGAGCGCCTACTCGAGATCATATACCTCGGCGCAACGGTGATTAACGAAAGCCGGGAAGACGATCGGCTTGCCGAATACGACAAACTGGAACAACTAATGCTCAAAGCCGCGGCTGAGTCGGGCGCGCGCGGCGTTTTCTTCAATACCGAAACGAACGCATACGAATACACCGGAGCATTTCGGGAAGGCCGGGTCCGAAAATTCCGCGAAGACCATGACGACTACGTGTTTTGGGAAGAACTGGTCGACCGTCTCGTGCATCGGGATCTCGAACGCCGCAACACCGTGCAAAAACCGGACAAACCCTTCGCGCCCGGTCTTGATCCGGCGCACGACGAGATCGCGACCGAATATTGGCGCGAATTCGAAGAGCACGGCATTGACCGGCTCGGTATCTGGGAAGGCATGTAACGCCGGGTGCAACCGTTTCGTTAATTATTAATATGAAAACCTCGAACATAATGCTTGCCGCCGGCCTGGGGATCGTTATCGCAATCGGCGCATTTGCCGCATACGACAGCATGCGCTCGCCCCGCCAACCCGACAGCAACGGCACTGTCTGCACGCTCGACGCGTTCGTGTGCCCGGATGGCACCGTGGTTGGCCGCATACCGCCGAGCTGCGATTTTGCGCCCTGTCCCGCGCCAGCGCCGGAAACCCGGCTTGAAACGCGTATCGACCAAGGCGCGAGCGGCCTCGACGTGAAGGTAACGCCGCACGAAGTACTGGAAGATAGCCGCTGCCCGATCGGCGCGACCTGCGTCTGGGCCGGAACCGTGCGCGTACGCGCGACCTTGGAAAGCGGTCTTGGCACGGCAAACCAAGTGTTTGAACTCAACGCGCCGGTCACGACCGAAGCCGAAGTGATTGAACTGGTCCAGGTAATGCCCGAAGCCCGGCTCGATGTCGCCATCAGGCCGGCCGATTATCGGTTCATCTTTCGCGTAGCGAAACGGCCGCCGCTTGCTGCGCCGCGCTGACGTTTCTAGTAGCCCGAGAATTCCTCGGTACGGATATTATCTTCGTTCACGCCGAGTTTGGCCGCCAGCGCGCGCATGGCGCCAACCATGGCCGCAGGCCCGGCAAGATACCAAATAGGTGCGGTCGGATCGGCAACGTGCCGCTGCACCATAGCCGTATCGATGTATCCGGTTTCGCCACTCCAGGGTTGTTTTGCACCGGCCATGTCCGTCATCGTTGCCACGAGCTTGAAGGTCGGACTCTGCGATTCGGCCCGCTGCAATTCCGCCAGAAATGCGGCGTCCTCGGGCCGGCGATTCGAATAGAAGAGCGTAAGCGAATGGGGTAGTTTACGCTCGATCGCGTCCAGGATCATGGCGCGGGCGGGCGTGACGCCGATGCCGCCCATCAGGAATACGGCCGGCTTTGCCGCGTCGGTGTGAAGCGTGAACGATCCGATCGGTGCTTCCCATCTGACCGCGGTGCCGAGCGGCATGGTCCTGAGTACGCGTTTGAAAGCGGTATCGCGCATGCGCGAGGCGATCATCAGTTCCGACTCGTGGGGTGCCGCCGCAATGGAAAACGCCCGGTTCGGCCCTTCGGCGTCGGATTCGGGCGGATCGATCAGCGTCACTTCCGCGTACTGGCCGGCCCGATACGAAAAACTTGCCGGTTTTTCAAAATAAAACGCCATGGTCCCTTCCGCAATCTCGTCCCGCCGCACCAATTTGACTTCATACGTGTTCATAGATGTTGCGGCATCCGCCCGAAAGATGCGGCCCGCGAACCCGTCGCCCGGCATATACCAGGGCTCGCAATTCAGCGCTCGTTCAAGTGCTATACTAGTATGAGACACATTATACCGCATAATCCATACCCGTTATGAAACGTATCATTGTGGCAACCGCAGCACTCGCGCTCCTCGTGCCGCTCGCAGCCGCAGCGGCGACGTTCCGCACCGACGGCACCTACACGCTTGGGCGCGAGGAGACGATTGAAGGAAATCTCTATGCGGCGGGAGGGAACCTCGTGTTCGAAGGCAGGGTGAATGGGGATCTCATTGCCGCGGGCGGCAACGTCGTGGTCTCAGGACCGGTAGCCGGCGATATCCTGATCGCCGGCGGGAACATCACGGTCCAAGGGCCGGTGGACGGGGATATCCGCGCCGTGGGCGGTACGATCGTTATCTCGAATGCGGTCGGCGGCGAAGTGGTTGTAGCCGGCGGCCAAGTGCATGTGGCTGAGGGCGCGGTCATTGCCGGAGATTTCGCCGTCGGCTCGGAGACCATCACCATTGACGGCGAAGTACGCGGCTCGGTCATTCGGCCGCCCGAGCGCCCCGAAGACCGCGATGGCGCGGGCATTGCGGCGTTTGTGAGTTTCTTCCAGGTCGCGATGGCCGTGATGCTCTTCACGGCGGGCATTTTATTCGTAACGCTCTTCGGCCGCGGCACCCGCGCGGTGGTCGCGCGCGCCGAGGCCAATTTCCTCGGCGAGGCGATCCGCGGATTCGTCGTCCTCGTCGCATTGCCGGTAGCCGCGATCATCGCCGCCGTATCGCTGATCGGCATGTATTTGGCGATTCTCGGCGGACTCGTTTATATTGCCGCGCTGCTCCTCGGCTCGATCTTCGGGAGCATAATTCTCGGCAGCCTGATTCTGCGCTATACGGTGCGCAAAGAAGGGGAGCGCGTCGGCTGGCTCGCGGTACTCGTCGGCGTCATCGCCTTCGAAGCGCTCAAATTCATTCCGATCGTGGGCTGGATCGCCTGCTTCATCTTCTTCCTTGCCGGGTTCGGCAGCGTACTGTACTTCGGATGGAAGAATACCGAGCGCGCGTGGCGGCAGGAGCACGCGCTCCTCTAACAACAGGGTTGAATGCGTGTCAACGGCGGATGTTATGCACATCCGCCGTTGCATTTTCTTGCGATTGGCGCGCGAGTATGCGATAACGTTCGGGTGATGACCGAAAAAAACCGTCTTATCATTATCATCGGCGCGCTCGGTATTCTGATTGCCGCGGGTGCGTTTTATTTTGCCGGCTCCGAATTGCTCGGCTTCGGCACCGCTTCCCCGGTGCTATCCTCGCACATACCGGACTGGAAGACCTACGAGCAGCCGCGCTACAAATTTTCCATACAGTATCCACCCGACTACGAATTCGCCGAATCAGCGGACGCGAACCAAAACGCGTTTTACATCGGATTCGCCGGCCCATCGGCGTCAGGACCGGCCATCGCGTATATCGCCGAGGCGCGAAAGACCACAGTGAGTGATATCCGGCGCGCGCTCCGCGGCCAGGATGATTTTTCCGAAAGCACGCTCGTAACCGACCAAGGGACGCGCATTACGGTCTACGGGTACGAGCGCGGAGAAGACGACGCCGAGCCGAACGCTCCGGCCGGCCGCTATGAAGTCGCCGTATTCGAGCATGGCGAATACGTAATCAGCGTTTCCTCGGCTCATCCCGCGCTGTTGACGCAATTCCGCCAAGCCATCGGCACGGTGGTCCTGAAGTAAAAATTCCCAGCAGAACGTCGACTCCGTCGGTGTTCTTTAAATTTAAAAATCATGAGCTGCCGATCAAGCAGCAGCCCATGGAATCATCGACCAACGACCGCCGGCATCGGTATCTTCCAGAATCCAGAGCTGAAGTAGCATATGATTCGGCCGATCCATCGGTCGGTGCTTCTCGATGAAGAACTCTCCCGCCATTTGCGCTGCAGCAATCGTCTCGACCTCTGCGATAAATCGCCATGCGATGACCGGCGGCGCCTTCGGAGCGCCATCTATGGTGCGCACGGTCGCAAGCCAGGCCTCCATGACATACCTCCAGACATGGTACCGAACCACGGGAATCTTTGTTTCCCATTTCGTATCCGCGTCTTATAGTGCAATCATGTCGCGCATGTCCCGCCGCAACCGAGTCATTCACGGCGATAATCTTGCGGCGCTCAAGACGCTCGCGCCGGATTCGGTGGCGCTCATCTACATCGATCCGCCGTTTAATACCGGAAAAACGCAGCGGCGCAAACGGCTCAAGACCGTCCGCGCGGCCGGGGGTAGCCGTATCGGTTTCCAAGGCCAAAACTATCGGACGATACTCCTCGGCGAGCAGCGCTACGCGGATCAGTTCGATGATTATCTCGGATTCCTGGAACCGCGCCTCAATGAGGCGCGCCGCGTACTCGCGCCCGGCGGCAGCATCTATTTTCACAACGATTACCGGGAAGTGCACTACTGCAAAATTCTCCTCGATCGGATCTTCGGCCGTGAAAATTTTCTCAATGAGATTATCTGGGCCTACGACTACGGCGCGCGGACCACGAAGAAATGGCCGACCAAGCACGACACGATTCTCTGGTACGCGAAGAATGCCGCCAATTACATATTCAATTACGATGCGATCGCGCGGATTCCCTACATGGCGCCGGGCCTCGTGGGTCCGGAAAAAGCCCGACGCGGCAAGTTGCCGACCGACACCTGGTGGCATACGATCGTCAGTCCGACGGGTAAGGAAAAAACCGGCTACCCGACGCAAAAGCCGCTCGGCATCCTGGAACGCATTGTCCAGGCCTCATCGCACCCCGGAGACCTGGTCATGGATTTTTTCGCGGGCAGCGGTTCGTTCGGCGAGGCCGCGCGGCGCCTCGGCCGCCGATTCATTCTCATCGACTCCCATGCGCCGGCGATCCGCGTCATGGAACGGCGATTCGCCCGATATCCGGACGTGCGGTTCGAGCGGTTACGTGCGGTCATTTCCCGTACGCCGCGCCGGCACAAGAAGCCGATCCTCGGCGCGCGATCCTAGCACGTCCCAAACGACGCCGAATCGCACACGGCGTCAACTGCGCCGTTATGCACCGCCTGGTTGCCGCGCGGAGTGCCTGTGGCACAATTGAATCGTATGGCAAAAGTATTGGTGGGTCTGATACTCGGACTGGCTGCGGCCGGCGGCGTCTGGTGGTTCGTGTTCGGTCCGGAAGAAATCAGTACATCGAATACACCTCCGCCCCCTCCGGCAGCTACCGGTACAACGCCGCCCCCAGCCGCTCAGGCGGAACCGGCCTATCCCGATGACTTCGTACTCCGATCAGGCGAGATTCCGGCGCAATTCATCCTCGCACCTATCGATGAAGAAACGCTCGCGATGGGCGTGACCGGCAATCCCGGCTATATCACCGACCCGCAATTCATCCAATTCGCGATCGGCGAAGACGTCGATATCGCCAAAGTCGACAAAGTATATTTGATCGGCTATACCATGCCGGGCGCGGAACTCGGCGAGATGGGAATGTACGTCGTGCGTTTCAAATCCGAAGCGGATCTAGCGTCCCAAATCGCGAAATTGCCGCCCGCGGCGAACAATAATCTGGAATACTACCGGCGGGGCAGGGTGCTGGTCATCGTCTGGAGCGCCCTGGAGGCATATGCATCCGAGCGCGCGGCCGTGGGCACGATCATGACCGGGCGCCTGGGCATGAGCACCGTCGCCCGATAACTACTGCGCATGCAGCGCACAGGCCTTATCATCACGCTTCTTGTCGTCGCTGCCGTGGGAGCAAGCGCGGCCTATTTTGCGTTTCAGGATCGCGCGCCGTTCGGCGGCAAACCGCCGCTCGACATTCCGGATGAGCCGACGGATTTTGCCGAGGCCGGCGTGGTCGTATTCAACAATCCGGGCCTCAAACCCGATACGCCGTATTTGATCTACGAAGAACCGGGCAAACCCGCGCTCAGCGTCCAACTCATACTAGATGCCACGAGCGCCTGCGCCGCGCCCGATGGCGCCGCACCGTGCATGGCCATAAGCACGTCCCTCGAGGCGGGATTCGGCGGCAAACGGGCGACGGTAGAGGGCATCAGCAACGACGGCGCGGTGCTCGTGCGCAAGCTCTGGGTTCTGGATGAGAACGAAACGCCGCGATTGCCCGCGCCCGGTGATACATTTATCTCGTGGACCCAAGCCCGCGAGCTTATCCGCGGCTGCCATGCCACGTTCGTCATGCAAACGCATACGCTTGATGTTTACATCACGCTCCCCGATGAGCGCACGGTGCGCGCGGTAGAACCGGCGATCGATGAAGTGTTTCGTGCGCTCGCGGACGTCCGCGACGCCTGCGGCCCCATACCGGTCGCGACAGAGTAGGGTCGAGCGCCACCCGGGATCGCCGAAAGATTGACGCCGCCTCGGCGTCAGTCGTTGCATGTCGTTGTTCGAAGTATTCCTGCTGGTCGCGACGATCGCGCTTGCGCTCGTCACCATCCTGATCGCCGCGTTTCTCATCCTTGCGTGGCGGCTCGCGAACGATATCCGAGATCTCATCCGATCGTTCAAGGAAGAGTGGCGCGCTGCCATGCGCGAACGCCGGGACTCAAGTCCCGCCGCGTTCGCCGCCCTGATCCCGGTGGCAGGAAAAATTCTCGGCGCGGTTTGGGACGCCATCAGCCGTCGGCAGCGGCGTTGGTTTTGACAATCATTGACTATAAACTGGAGTAATTGTATAAAAGATCCAGCAGCTCCTCGCGCAGGAGCAGTGTTCCAACTCAAACCGGGAGGTGGCCCATGAGGATGTTCATCCTCGTCCTTACCGCCCTGGCGCTGGCCGTCGCCGGCCCGCCTGGAACCGCACTCGCGGATCCGTATCTGCAATGCGAGCCCGCGCCCACGGCCGGCCTCGCCGCGGCCCGTTCTACCCAAGATCGGTCGGCCGCCGCGATGATCCTGCCCGCATTCGCCGTCAGGACCTTGCGCTACGACTACCCGCCCCTGACCGCCAAGCTCGTGGATCCGGCGGCTGCCGACACCTGGACCATCGATCCGGGTCCGCCGACGCCGCGCCATCCGCCGCGGTTGTAACGACTGCGCGACCCGGGCGCCCGGAACAACCCTGCCGCAAGGGAAGCTCCGGGCGCCTCATTTCTTTCATGCCGCCGCATATGGCCATGACCGTCAAACAACTCATGCATTGGTATGAACGCTACCTCGCGCCGGTGGCGTTTTTCGCGGGCTTTATGCTCGATGCGTTCACGCTCACGCGCGTGGACGTAGCATGGGAAAATATCATTCTCGTCGGGCATTTGTGCATCGCCGCGGCCGGCATTCTTCTCATCAATGCGCTCGAGGCCAACCGCTTGCCGGCATGGATCAGCGAGCGCTTCGCGCCGCTCTTTCCGCTCATGGTGCAATTTTCGTTCGGCGCCCTGTTCAGCGGCTTTACGGTGCTCTATTTCCGCAGCGGATCGCTGACGGCAAGCTGGCTCTTTTTGCTGATCCTGGCCGCGTTCTTGATCGGCAACGAATTCTTGCGCGAGCGCTATCGGCATCTGGCGTTCCACGGCAGCATCTATTTTCTTGTGCTCTTCGCGTATCTGATATTCGCGGTTGCGGTCGCGATGCGCGAAGTCGGCCCGCGCCCGTTTCTGGTCGCCGGCCTCGGAGCGCTCGGACTCATCGCGTTGCTCATGACCGCGCTTTGGCGTATCGCGCCCGCTCGCTTTCATGAGAACCGCGCGAAGTTTTTCGCCGGCGTGGCCAGCGTATACGCGGCATTCAATATTTTATATTTTACGAATGAGATTCCGCCCATCCCGCTCTCGTTGAAGCATGCGGGGATCTATCACTCGGCGGCGTACGAAGGCGCGGCGTTGCGGACCACGTACGAGGCGCCGCCCTGGTACCGCTTTTGGCAGGAAACCAACTCGACGTTCAACTGGCAGCCGGGCGAACCGGTATACGCGGTCAGTGCGGTGTTCGCGCCGGCCGCGATCCAGGCCGACATCGTACACCACTGGCTGTTTTACGACGCGTCGGCGGGGGACTGGGTGGAGCGCGGTCGCTATAGCTACGCAATCGTCGGCGGCCGTAGCGACGGCTACCGGGGCTTTTCTTTCAAACAGGCAATCGAGCCGGGCCGCTGGCGCGTGGATATCCGTACCGGGCGCGGCGAACTTCTGGGCCGCGTGCGATTTACCATCGTAACCGCCGGCGGCGCGATTCCGCTCAGCGCGCGCGAGCTGTAGCCGCCTGCATAGCCGCGACGTCATCGTGCAATCGCGCCAAGCGAGGCCCGAGCGCGTCCACGAGGAACCGGGCCGTATCTGCAAGCGCGAGAAACGACGCGCGATCCAGGGTCTGACCCTTTTTCACCGCGTAGAGTTTATTGCCAATGAATTCGAACGAATAGCCGTTCCGCTCCGGCCGCAGCAGCTCAGCGATGATTTCGGGCGTGAATATCTCGAACGCTTCGATTTTGAGATGCTCGTTGACGTGCACTTCGAATTGATCATCGAAATCTGCTCGGATGGAGATGCGCCGCTGGTGCGGCCATTCCAGATCCAGATCTTTCAAAAACGACTTCGGATCGACTGTCATATCGGGCACGAGGCCATCGAACGAAATTTCCGATACGGCGAAATAATACGTATGCTTGCGCTTGCCATGGCCGACCACATAGCGATATTGAAACAACCGCATGGGCCGGCCGCGGTATACGCCTTCCAGGATATGACTTGCCGCGCGATTCCTGCCGCGAGCGAATAGATTCCCCGCCGCATCCGCGGCATTGCCGTGTTGCGCGTACGTAAACCCGAGCTCACGGGCGAGCGCGCGGAAAAACCGCTCTTCCATACGCATGCGCGCCAGCGCTATGCCGCCGACAAGCCAGAGCGCCGCCGCGACGAAGCCCCAGAAGGCATTGAACGCCGCTGCGGCAGCGACGCCGAGTGCGAAAAGGCCGAGCGCGGGACCGAAGAATTTCCAGCCCCAGACGTCAACGATATAGCGCCACACCGCGACGTTGACATCGTGAATCGTGCCGAACGATTGGGCATCATCCATTGCCGCCAGTATACTATTCTCTGACGAAAGAATCCGTCGCGCCCGCCTATGACCATGTTCAAAACCACCACCGCCAAGACGCCGGCCGAATACATCCGCATGCAGCCCGAGCCGCGCCGAACCGATATCGCCAAGCTCCATGCCTTGATCCGGAAAACCGTGCCCCACCTCAAGCCGCACATCCAGATCGGCATGCTCGGATACGGATCCTACCACTATCGCTACGCAAGCGGCCGGGAAGGGGATTGGGCGATCATCGGACTCGCCAACCAGAAGAATTACATTTCGCTTTATGTCATGGCGGCCGAAGGCGGCCGATACATCGCCGAGAAATATAAAAAAGAATTGCCCAAGGCCAGCATCGGCAAAAGCTGTATCCGATTCAGGCGCCTTCTGGATGTCGATGCGGCCGTGCTCGCGCGGTTGATCAAGGAAGGCGCTCAGGTCATGCAAAAGGCAGGCGCGCAAAGCGCGGAAGCGGTTCGATCCGCACGCGCCAAATAGCCGCCGAATACGACGATCTTTGACAGATCGCCGTATTCGGTATATCCTTAGTACATTGTCCCCGGGGCAGGGACTTTTTTCATGGATCCCGTTAGAGGCCGCAGTTCGCCGCTTGTCCGCGAACTCTACGGATCCGTATGGGCATCATTCACTTCTAACAGAATCTCTGGCAGATCGACCGCGACCTGCCTCTAACGGGATGGAAATACGAAACATTGCCATCATCGCGCACGTGGACCACGGCAAGACCACGCTGACCGACGCGCTCCTGCGCCAAACCGGCTTCATGGGCGAAGTCGGGTCCATGGATTCCAACGCTCTGGAGCAAGAGCGGGGGATTACGATTTACTCCAAAAACGCCTCGATTCTCTATCGGGATACCAAAATCAATATCGTCGATACCCCCGGCCATGCTGATTTCGGGTCCGAAGTGGAGCGGGTGCTGCGCTCGATCGATTCAGTGCTTTTGGTCGTGGACGCGCAAGAAGGCCCCATGCCGCAGACCCGGTTCGTGCTCCGCAAATCGCTGGAACTCGGCATCCGGCCGATCGTCATCATCAACAAGATCGACAAGCCGGCCGCGGATCCCGCGCGCTGCGAAGAGCAGGTGCTCGAATTGTTCCTGGAGCTCGGCGCGAACGACGCCCAGGCCAATTTTCCGGTCGTCTACGCGATCGGCCGCGACGGCATTGCCAAACGGACGCTTACCGAAACATCCGACGATCTGACGCCGCTTTTGGAAACGATCTTGGAATTCGTGCCGGCCACGGACGCGGCCAAAAAGGAAGAACCATTGCGCTTCCAGCCGTTCAACCTCGGCTACGATAACTTCCTCGGGCGCCTCGCCATCGGCCGCATCCACGAAGGCACGGTGACCGTAGGCCAGCATGTGGTGATCAAAAACCAGGCCGGCGCGACGCGCTCGGGAAAAATCATTAAAATATTCACGTTCCGCGGATTGGAAAAAATTGAGGCCGACCGGGCCGAAGCGGGCGATATCGCCATGCTCGCGGGCCTCGGCGACATCGATATCGGCGAGACTGTGGCCGAAACCGCGGACGCCGAACCGCTGCCGGCCATCGCCGTGGACGAACCGACGATCGTACTGAAATTTTTGGTCAATAATTCGCCGTTCGCCGGCCGCGAAGGGAAATTCGTCACGTCGCGCCAGATCCGCGAGCGGCTCGAACGCGAACTTCAAGTCAATGTCGGATTGCGCGTCGATTTTGCCGAGGCCGACGCGTTTACGGTCTACGGCCGGGGCGAGCTGCACATCGCGATCCTCCTCGAAACCATGCGCCGCGAAGGGTACGAGCTGCAGGTCTCGCAGCCGCAGGCGATTTTGCAACACCGGCCGGACGGTATCTATGAGCCGTTCGAGGAAGTGGTCGTGGATACGCCGAGCGCCTGGCAAGGCACGATCATCGAGCGGCTCGGCACGCGGGGATTCGTGGTCCAGAACATGCACGTCGCCGGCGATGCCGTACGCCTCATCTTCGAGGGACCGACGCGGGGATTGCTCGGCTATCGAAACCAGTTCGTCATCGATACCAAAGGCGAAGGAATTTTATCATCGCGCTTCCTCGCGTTCCGCCCGTATGCGGGCGACATCAATAAGCGCCCCACCGGATCCATGATTTCCATGACCACGGGCAAAGCCCTCGCCTACGCGCTCTGGAATCTCCAGGAGCGGGGCGCGATCTATATCAAACCTAACACCGACGTGTACGAGGGCATGGTGATCGGCAACACGGCCAAAGGGGAGGAAATGGCGGTCAACCCGACCAAGGGTAAGCAGCTGACTAACGTCCGCGCCGCGGCGTCGGACGAGGCGATCGATTTGGTGCCGCCCCAGGAGCTGACGATCGAGCGGGGGCTCGAAATCATGGCTGCCGACGAATACCTTGAGATCACGCCCCAAGGCGTGCGCCTGCGCAAGCAGCATCTGACCGCCGTGGACCGCACGCGCGCCAAGCGCGATGGCCGCTAATACGGCCGGACTGCCGAATACTCGTCGGCGATGTCCACCACCTCCGGATCGCCGCGATAACGAATCCGGCTTGCGTTCTGGGCGGTTCCGGTCAACTGTTTGATTACCTGCACGGTGATGCGCGATCCGTTTTTCGCCGTGGCCGTGACCCGGTCACCCGCGAATCCAAGCGCGCTGATGTGCGAACCATTTTGGGCGATGAACTCCGTGCTCGACGCTGCGCCGAAAAGATCCGCATTCGAAGCGTTCTCGAGCGCGAGCGCGAGCGACCCGACGAAAAGATCGGCATCGAGAAAACTGGCGTTTTCGACGGTCGCGCGGAATTCTTCTGCGCGCCATGATTCCACTTCGACGGCCGAACCATTCGCGATCGACAACAGATCAAGCTCGGGCAGCGTGACGTGCACGGTCGCGCTCGAGAGAAAACAAAACAAGCAGATTTTTTCTTCGGGAATATCGGCGATAAAAAGCGTACCGTCTTGGACTCGCACGTCGGTGCGCTCGATGGCGCGCTCGGTGCCGGTCACCCGAACGGCGTACGCCTCGCCTTGGGTAACCACGGCCCGCCGCCCGCCGCTGACCGCGATCGAGCGAAACTCTGCCGTGGCGACGGTTTTCTCGCCTTCACGATACATCGGACTCTCGGCCCGCAGCCGTTGGTATTCAACGGCGAGCCGCGAGCCGTTCACCGTGCCCACCGCAATCGCGCCGAACCACACCACGAGAAGCGCGAAGCCGGCGACTGGGGGTAGCGAACTTCGGCGTCGCATGAGTGCGAGCCCGAGGAACGAAAGGAACAAGAGCGGGATGCCGACGATGAGCCACGCCGCCCCAAGCGTCGCATACAGCATCCCCGACGAGACATATTCGCGGAGCGGGAATTCAATGACCGATGAATCGATATTGGAAACGCTTGCCGCCAGCGCGACGGTTACGGCGACGAGCCCGAGGAGTGCGGCAAGAAACAAAAGCGCGCCAACGATACCGACAAGCACCGGAAGCAGAACGCCGAGTACGACCCCGATGGCCCGCACGACGCGTCCCAACACGAGGAAGGGGAGCGCGATGGCGCGCCGGAGGGCGCTGGGCGTATCCTGCGACGAATCGGCGCCACGGTCTTTCATAAAATCCGCGACCGAGGCAAGCGTGATCGGATCGCCGCGCATCTGCAATTTTTCCGTGGCGGTCTTGGCCTCCGGCACGGCAATCCAGAGCACGATGTAGGCAAGGATCCCCGCACCGCCGAACACCAGCGAAAACGCGAAGATCAAGCGCACGATAACCGGATCAATGCCAAGGTACGCCGCTAATCCCGCGGCAACGCCAGCGACGACGCCTGTCTCCGTATCGCGGTACAGTCGCCGACCGCCCGCGCCGCGCGCCGGCGCAGCCGGCGACGCGCCGCCGCCGAGTTCTTCGGGCGAGCCCATTGCCGCGCGAAGTGCGGCGACGTCGTCCACGGTCAGGATGCGGTCCGGACCGCCGATCTTGGATTCCAGGAATCGTTCGGCGATGCGCGTCTCGATATCGGCGACGATTTCATCGCGATCATCGAACGCGGCGAAATGGCTGCGGATGGAGTCCAGATATTCGCCGAGCATCTCGTACGCGTCCTCCTCCGCGTGAAAGAGCCGGCCGCCGATCGTGATGCTAATTGCTTTTTTCATATTTCCTGATAAGCGCGGTTATGGATTTCGACAGTGATTCCCATCCTTCTTCGAGGTTCGCGAGCGCGGCGCGTCCCTGATCGGTGAGCGTATAGTACTTGCGCGGCGGACCCGCCTCGGATTCCACCCAGCGGTACCGAAGCAGGCCATCGGTGCGCAGCCGGCTCAAGAGGGGATAGAGCGTTCCTTCGACGACCAAAAGGTCGGCGTCTTTGAGCTCGACGAGGATGTCGGACGCGTAAATTTCGCCCCGCGCGATGATCAGGAGAATGCAAAATTCAAGCGTGCCTTTGCGCATCTGGGCGATCGTATTTTCGCTCGGTATGCGGGTTTCTTGACCCATAGGAAAACCCTAACACCTAGTACCTTGTTTTGCAAGGTACTAGGTGTGTATAAGTTACATCCTGCTGCAACCTCTTGTATAATGGGACATATGACTACGCGAACCGCTACCATCGTTATCGGCGCGTTGATCGCCGTCGTTATCGGCGCGGCGTGGTATTGGTACGGATCGCTGCCCGACCCGATCGCTTCGCATTGGAACGCGGCAGGGGAGGCGGACGGCGTCATGGCGAAATTCTGGGGACTTGCGCTCTTCCCGCTGGTTATGGGCGGATTGTTCGGATTATTTCTCCTGATACCGGTCATCGACCCGTTGCGGCGCAACATCGAAGGATTCCGGCGAGAGTTCAATATATTTTTCATCGCCATCATCGCATTTTTCACGTACCTTTTCGCATTGGTACTTGCTTGGAATTTCGGCGCGCGGTTTCCATTCGGCGGCGCAATCGCGCCGGCACTTGGCGCTCTCATCTTCCTCATCGGCGTCATTCTTCCGCGCACGAAGCGGAATTGGTTTTTCGGCATCCGCACGCCCTGGACGCTTTCGTCCGATCGCGCCTGGACCGAAACGCACCGCCTCGGCGGCCGCCTGTTCCAGATCGCGGGCATCCTGGCGGTCGGCGGCGCAATCGCGCCCTCGTACGCGTTCGTGCTCGCCATCGGGCCGCTCATCGCCGCGGTTCTGATTCTCTTGCCCTATTCATATATCGCGTACCGGCGCGAACGCTGATATCCATCCGGTCCCGATGAGCGGATGCCGCATGGTCGCGCGGCGGCTTTTGCTTGAATCGGCGCTGGTTTCATGCGATCATTGCGCAGCTGCAACGTATCATGCATCGTCTCTTCGCCCTCAAACGGGAATACACGCGCGCCATCCGAGTCGGATGGTTTTTGGCGCTTCGCCAAATCAAGCGCTCGAACAAAGGCACAACCGCGCTCATCATTTTCATCATGGTACTGACGTTTCTTAACCTGGTGGTCGTATCCGGACTCTTGGTCGGCCTGATTTCCGGCTCATTCAAACAGTACCGCGAAGGGTATTCGGGCGAAGTCATCATCACCTCGGCTCCGGGCCGCGACTATATCGAAAACTCGCCCGCGCTCATCTCGTTTCTTGGGCATCATCCAAACGTCACGGCCATGTCTCCGCGCTACACCACATCGGCCCAGATACTCGGCACGCTCAACGACAACCCGGAAAAAAACGAGCGCCCGAACAGCATCGGCGCCCGCATTGTCGGCATCGATCCGTTGCGCGAGGAAGCGGTAACCGGCTTTTCGCGCTTTATCCTTTCCGGTTCGCCGCTTGCGGCGGGGGAGGAAGGCGCGATTCTCATCGGCGCCAATCTCATTAAAAAATATTCCTCGTTCGCCGATGCCAATATTCCCGGCCTCAATTTCCTTGAAGACGTCGACGTGGGCACGCGCGTACGGGTCACGCTCACGAGCGCGGACGGCAGGGCGGTGCGCAAAGAATTTATCGTGCGCGGCATCGTGAAAAGCAAAGTCGACGAAATATCAACCCGGGTATTCATAACGTCCAACGAGCTGCGCCGGATGCTGCCCGTCCATAAGGAACAGGTTCAGGAAATCGCCGTGAAGACCGATGCCGCTTACGCGTCGGCACTCGTCCGGCAATCCAAGCAATTCATGGGGTCGAATGCCGCGCGCATTCAGACCGCGGACGAGGCCATCCCATCGTTCCTGCGCGACATCGAGGCCACCATGACGGTACTCGGCAATGCACTGTCATCCATCGCGCTCGTTGTCGCTTCTATTACGGTATTCATTGTGGTCTTCATCAACGCGGTGACGAAGCGCAAATTCATCGGGATCATGAAAGGCATCGGCATTAGCCCGCGCGCGATCCAATTTTCCTATATTTTCCAGGCGCTATTTTACGGTATCGCCGGTTCCATCATCGGCCTCATACTCACGTTCGCCGTACTCCGGCCGTATTTCAATGCGCATCCGATCGACTTTCCGTTTTCCGACGGGATTCTGGTCGCCACGCCGGCGGGCGCGGCCGCGCGCGTTGCGATCCTGCTCGCGGTGACCTTGATCGCCGGCTACTTGCCTGCGAAGCTTATCGTGCGCAAAAATACGCTCGACTCTATTCTCGGCCGCTGACCCGCCTGCGTTTTTGTCCTACTATGCGTTTGCGTTCATATGCATCTCGAAGAACGGGTGATATGAGATTCACCACCCAAAGCGATCATGCCCTATTCCGTAAGGACAGAAATTTAGGCGGGCTGATTCCATGATCCGCGCCACGCAACTGGTCAAAACTTACGGCAGCGGCGAACTCTCGCTGACCGTGCTGAAGCATCTAAATCTGGAAATTCAAGACGGCGAGTTCGTCGCGGTGGTCGGCCCGTCGGGAGCCGGAAAATCCACGCTCTTGTATCAGTTGTCGCTCTTGGACGAACCGACCGAGGGCGAGGTATACCTCGACGGCATCAAAACCTCGGGGTTGAGTCAGGCCGAAAAGACGCTCCTGCGCCTGCATAAACTCGGCTACGTATTCCAAGATTACGCCCTGCTGCCGGAGCTCAACGCGATAGAAAACGTGACTCTGCCGATGCTGATGCAGGGCCTCGCGGAATCCGAAGCAAAAGACCGCGCGCGCCATGCACTCGGCCGCATCGGACTTTCCGACAAACTTCAAAATCTGCCGAGCCAGCTTTCCGGCGGGCAGCAGCAGCGGGTTTCCATCGCCCGCGCGATCGCGCACGACCCGCATATCCTCTTTGCCGACGAGCCGACGGCGAACCTCGACTCGGCCAACGGCCAGCGGGTCATGGAAGCGTTTCGAGATCTCCACGCCGAAGGCCAAACCATCATCATGGTGACGCACGAAGAGGAATACTCGCGCCATGCCCGGCGCGTGATATCGCTCAAAGACGGTGCTATTGTTTCGGATACCCGGACATAACGACTCCCCATGCATCCTCGTACGGTGTTATATATCGGCGCCGGCATCGTCATCCTTCTCGTGATCGGCGGCATGGTGTTCGAGCCCGAACCCGCGCCGGCCGATCCCGATCCGCGGTATCCCGTTGAACCGCCGTTTGCGGAGCCGAAACCGCGGCCGATCGAAGCGGCCGACATGTCCAATCCATGAATAGAACATCGCTCATTACCCTTGCCGCACTCGTTGCCATCCTCGGCGGCGCTGCGGTTTGGTATGCCCAAAATCGCACTGACGCCGCCGAACGCGACGATGCGGCAGTACGCTCACGCGTCGAGGAATTCGGTCGTCGGCTCGCGAGCGTTCCGCTGCTCGCGCCCGCCGATGCTGCCGCGGCGGCCATGGAGGAGCAATACCGGGAATTCGTCGCCCCCGATCTCTTGGCCGCATGGCAGCGCGAACCGCTCGCCGCGCCCGGACGCCTAACCTCGAGCCCATGGCCGGATCGCATCGAAATCACCGGCTTGGATTACGCTCCGCCGGGCGTCTATACCGTGCGCGGCAACATCGTCGAGGTCACGAGCGCCGATATCGCATCGGGCAGCGCCGCAGCCGTGCGCCGACCGGTTACGCTGATCGTCGAATGGCGCGGCGGCCGTTGGCTCATTACCGGGTTTACCAGCGAATCCGCGCTGCCGGAGGGCTGGCAGGCGTTGGACCACGAGGGAATCCGTTTCGCATATCCGCCGGGATTCAGCGTGCGCACCGGCGCGGATCTGGGCGGAGGATTCGTCACGCCGACCATCGCCCGCGCCGACGCGCCGGCCAGCGCGTTTGATGCCGAGCAGACAAATCTTATCGACGCCGCGTTCGTCATCGCCGCCCGGCCGGGTGCCGATTCCGCATGCCTTTCGTTTGCCGATGCGCCGCAGCCGCCGAATGAGGACGCGATCAGCGAAGGAACGATCAACGGCGTCGCATTCATGATGTATCGAACGGTGGGCGCGGCCGCGGGCAATCGCTACGTGAGCGAGCTCTTTCGCACCGTACAGAACGGCCGCTGCTATGAAATCGCATTAGTCGTCCATACTGGGAATATCGGCAACTATCCACCCGACACGGTCGCAGAATTTGATGAACGCCGGGCGTTCGACGTGTTGGAACGGATGCTGGATTCGCTGCGCCTCCCGCCGAATCAGTAAGATCGCTCGGCGGGCATCGTCACAGTAGGGGAGTCAAAAGGTCGAATTGCATTTCAATTCGTCTTTTTAATTTCTCTCCTATGCGCACCTCCTCCATCGCACGCACTGCCGCGCTTGCCGCGATTATGAGCGGCGCAACGCTTGGCGTAGTACATGCCCAGCAGGCCACGCCGACGCCACCGGGAACACCCACGCCAACGCCGCCCGACACCGGTCTTGGCGGGGATGCGATGGGCATCCTCGTGACGCTCGCCGTATCGGGCGCGATCGCTCTGGTCGGTCTTCGGTACGCCTTGGGCAGCGCACATCGATAACCGGTATTCGCGCGCCGGATGCCCCTGCAGGCGGGGCATCCGGTTTCGCACGGAACCATAGGCATTATGCAGCCCACGCCGCAGGCGGTTTCAGCAGCGGGTATCGGCGCGATCGCGGTCGCGGTTTTTGCCGCGACCGCCGTGCGCGCGCTCGTGCCGCTCGGCGCGGTTGAATTCGATCCCAGCGTCCGCGCCGAATCGCCGCGCGCCAACACGGCATCCCGGCCCATGACCACCGAGGACCAGCCGCGCGAACTGATCATTCCGAACCTCGGTATCGGCGCGGCGATCGAACCGGTCGGCGTGACGCCGAAGGGCGCCATGGCCGCGCCCGCAAGCTTTCGCGACGTCGGCTGGTATCGCTACGGCCCCGCGCCAGGGCAGGAGGGCAGCGCGGTTATCGCGGGCCACGTGGACAATGCCCTCGGGCTTTCGGGCGTATTCAAACGGCTCGACGAACTCGAGCGCGAAGACGATATCGTGATCCGCGCCGATGGCGGCAAAACGCTCGTATTTCGCGTAACCGAAATCCGCACCGTGCCCCTCGATGAAGTCCCGGCCGAACGCGTATTCGACACCGCCGGCGAGCCGCGCCTCGTGCTCATTACGTGCGCGGGCCGCTGGCTCCGCGACCGCAGCACGTACGATCAGCGCCTGCTTGTATTTGCGACGCTGCGCTAGCGGCGCGGCATTGGTCTGGGCAAGCGGAATCCGCCGGACGGCGGCTTTTTTGCGTCACCGCATGCTATGCTGACGGTATGCAACGGATGCTGAATTCGCCATGGTTCCTCGCCGGCGCAGCGTTTCTTGTTCTTGCCGCAACAGCCGCCGTCCTTGCGGCTATGGACCAGGTCCTGATATGCCGTTGCGGATACGTCAAAATTTGGCACGGCATAGTGGCAAGTTCTGAGAATTCTCAGCACCTTGCGGACTGGTATACGTTTTCCCACATCATCCACGGCGTTGCCTTTTACGGCATCGGCCATCTGGTACGGCGGACGCTTGCACGGCGGGGGATTGCCGTGCCGCTCGGCGCCATATTCATCGGCGCGCTGGGGATCGAGGCGGGATGGGAAGTATTCGAAAATACCGATTACGTCATCAACCGCTACCGCGAGGTCACGATTTCCCGCGAGTACTATGGCGACAGCGTCATCAACTCGATCGCCGACGTCGCGGCGATGATCGCGGGGTTCGCGCTTGCCGCGCGCCTGCCGATCTGGACAACGCTAGCCCTGGTCGCCGCCCTGGAAGTCGGCGTGGGCTGGGCCATCCGCGATAATCTGACGCTCAACATACTTATGCTTTTGTACCCGTTGCCGTTCATTCTCGAATGGCAGCGGGGCGGGGGGTAGCGCGCCGTATGAAAGAATACGGCAAGGGCCTCGTCACCCCTGGGCGAAAGGTCGGATCGTATCCGTGATCCGCATTTTTTTATTCGTATGGCTCGATCGACGCCAAGCCCTGTCGCGGTGCAAAAATTCCTGAGCGGCGTGGATTATCCGGCGACCAAGGACGATCTCATCGAGCGCGCCGAGGACGAAGGCGCTGATGAGGCGATCGTTGAGTCCCTGCGCCAGCTGCCGATGGACGAATTCGCGTCGCCGACCGATGTGACCGAAGCCATGAGCAAGCGCGCATAGCATCGCGACCCGATACCGCACCGTATACCGCCGGACAGATCCGTTGCAGCGGATCCTGCCCGGCGGTATCATGATCTCTGGTTGTCCGCACTAACGATTACGACTCATGAAAGCAGTCATCGCGATCCTCGTTGTCGTCATCCTCGGCGTAGGCGTTTGGTATTTCATGCAGAATTCCGCCGCGCCCGCTGCCGAAACTCCGCCCGCGGCCGCGCCGACGCCGACACCTTCGGCTGGCACGGAGCAAACGCCGCCCGCCCAGACGCCACCGACCGCGCCGCCGCCGGCAGCTCAAGGAACAGTGAAAGAATTTACCGTGACGGGAACGAACTTCGAATTTTCGC
Source organism: Candidatus Parcubacteria bacterium (assembly GCA_003599755.1). Taxonomy (GTDB): domain Bacteria; phylum Patescibacteriota; class Minisyncoccia; order Sungbacterales; family SURF-37; genus SURF-37. Next base: position 40,018 of record QZJO01000012.1, read on the forward strand.
CCAAGGAGATGCGCGTGAAGCGCGGCGATCGCGTCCGCGTGACATTCGTCAGCGCGGGCGGCATGCATGATTGGGTTCTCGAAGAATTCAACGCCGCGACTCAACAGCTTGCCGCCGGCGAACGCGAAACCGTGGAATTCGTCGCCAGCAAAACCGGAACGTTCGAATACTACTGCTCGGTCGGCGCGCATCGCCAGATGGGCATGACCGGAAATCTTATCGTCAGCGAATAAGCGGGCCACATCGCCCCAGCGACAGCAAACCCATCCCGGCGGCCGCCGGGATGGGTTTGATTTGACGATACGGTGCCGCAACGGCATCGCGCATGCGCACCGCGTAAGGAGGCCTCTCCCAGGGCGTCTAGGCATGGATATGGAAAACAACCGTACTCCATCACTCGTGCATGACTTAGAGCGCGATGAGAGCATCGGGCCAACCGCGCGCACGACAAACCATGGCCGCATCCGGCAATGGGCCGAAGAACGCGGCGGCAAGCCGGCGATCATTGCGACGGCCGGCCGCGACGCGAGCGGCATACTGCGCATTGATTTCGGCGAGGCCACCGAACATCTGCAAACGCTCTCGTGGGACGATTTTTTCAACATTTTTGAGGAGCAGGGCTTGGAATTCCTCTACCAAGAACGGATGGCCGATGGATCGCCAAGCCGCTTCTTCAGATTCGTGACGCGCGAATTGGAAAGCGAAGAAGAGGAGGACGCGCGCATCGAAGATGGGGGTGATGAGGACACCTGAACGGAGTATACTGAGCGGCCAAAACGCCGTAGTATATGAACGGTGCGCCGCGAGCGGCGCTCCATTCCCATGGCAACCGCCCAGCCAGCTACCCAGCTTCATATACCCGAACGCCTCCAGCGCCGGCTTGTCCTTGATGAACTATTCGATCTGACGCTCTACCAGCGGCTGCGTGCATTCGCGTCGGCCGATACCGCCCGAATGCTCGATGCTTTGATTCCGGTCGAGACCGGCCATTTGCGATTCTGGCAGCAATTTTTCGGCATCCGCGAGGCCAAGCTCGATATGCGGCGGCGCATGCAGCTGGGAGTGATGGTGCTCGTTGCCCGCGTGTTCGGCGAACGGGGGATTCATCTGGTCCTGCAAGCCATCGAGGTCTACGGCGTAAAAAAATACCTCGATGTATGGGACGCGTATCGCGGCGGGCCGCTCGGCGAAGCGGTGCGCGGCATCCTGATCGACGAATTCAAACACGAAGACGATATCGTCACCGAAGCCGCGGCCCGCAAACTCCACCCGGAACGCGTGCGGGATATTTTTCTCGGCTTCAACGACGGCATGGTCGAGATCCTGGGCGCGGTCAGCGGATTTTTTGCCGCATTCCCAGCGACTTCGACAGTACTCGTGGCAAGCGCAACGGTCGCGGTTGCCGGCTCGATTTCCATGGCCGCCGGCGCGTTTGCCGCCTTGAGTTCGGAGCGCGAGATCGAACGTATCGAAGAACGCCGCAAACAATTTCTCGGTACTGCAGGAAACGGCCCGAAAAAAAGCCATCCGCTCGCGTCGGGCGCCGTAGTGGGGATCTTCTATTTCATCGGCGCCATGGTGCCGGTCGTGCCGGTCCTGTTCGGCGCCGAGTCGCTTACCGTATCCATCATCGCCGCAACCGTCGTGGTCGTGATCGTTTCCTATATCCTTGCCTTTCTTTCGGGCATGAGCGTGGCGCGCCGCATCGGGCTCAACCTCGTGATCATCGCCATCGCCGTGGGCGTGACCTATACCATCGGCTCGATCGCCAACCGCGTCTGGGGCCTCGCGCTCTGACGGACGATGTTAAATGCAAACACCGAGGGATGCTTCCCCCGGTGTCGGTGTATCGTGGGTGCGGCGCTTGCCGCTCATTGTAGCGGAACAGTCCTTGCTGGCTTGCTTTGGGATCGAGTCCCGCCGCGCACCAGATCTCGCCCCGAGGACGAAACGGTTTTGCTTGTGGTGATCTGCCGCGGCAGATCCCTCTGCGCCACCCGTGAACTGTCATGATCGATATGCCTTACTCAGGCGTCAGGCGGTAGCCGGCGCCGCAGGCGGCGCGGGATGCGTGCCATTCAGGCCGGAATGTTCGAGCAGGTGGCGCCGCATGTTGCGCGGCAGCACCTCGGTGGGACCATGACGGTCATGCGACGAACTGGCGTTCTTGTAGCCGGGACACCACAACTGGAGCTTGTAGATCTTGGACGAGTCGCCGTGAGGCCACGTGTAGACGCCATCGTCGCGGAAATCATACACGGAGCCCTTGTACTCCGCGCGATGCCGCTCTTCGGCACTTGAGCGCGGCGCGGAACCGGGCTGCGACTCGCCGGCAACAGGAACGACCACGGCAGGCCGCTCGCTATCGCCCATGGTCCTCTGGTGCTCCTTCTGGAGCTCGCGATTCGCTCGCTTGAGCCCCTGATTCTCCGCTGCGAGATCCTGGTTCAGCTGCCGCTCGGCAATGAGCTCCCGGCCGGTCCTGCGACTCCGGCGGTACCCTTCCTGCACGATGGCGACAGCCGCGACGAGAAGACCGAACGCGACGAGCACCGCGGTCCAGAGGCCGGTGAGCCACCGATCCTTGCCCGCGGCCATGGCCTGGAGCGCTGTTCGATCCTGCTCCAGAAAATCCTTGTCCCTGCCCAGGGTCGTGACGCGATCGGTGAGCTCGCGATTCTCCTTGAGCACCGCTTCGGCCTTCTGGCCGAGCTCTTGGTTGACCTTCTGAAGGTCCGCGATCTCGTCCACGCGGGCGTTATGCCGCTGCCGCAGCTCGACGTAATCGCGCTGCAACGCCTGGTAGGCGTTGTGCTCGTTGTCGAACGCGAGCGCCATCTTGCCAAGACGGCTCTGCAAGCAGACTGTCAGCGCATCAAGGCCGCCGTAGCTCCCGTAGGCCGGGTTCTGCGGATCGCACAGGGGGTCGTACTGCCGTTCGGCGAGAGCCGAATCGGTCGCGACGGTGACCGGGCCCCCGGATGCCGCCCAAACCTGAACAGCGATGCCGAGAACGAGGACGAGTGCGAGGGTGAACGCGCGTAGTATCATCTCTGCCTCCTCCGGTTTGTAGGTGCGTAACGCGTTACTGTCAGTTGTCAGGGTACCCAGGGCACCCCGCGCGAGAACCGGCGCATGCCGGAAGAGCAGGGAGGGGTCGGCGCGATTTCGCAACATTCCGACGGATCCTACTCAATACGAAAACTTCCGCCGGAAATGGTGCCCGCGAAATCTACCCTAGAGAGGACGGGTATGTCAAGGCCGTCTTTCAGCGATACGGCCCCGCAAGAAGCCGTGCGGCAGGCCGTCAGCCGATATGCGGAATCATTCGCATCCTCGCCATGACTGATCAACCCTGGCATCTGACGTTTACCGGCAACGACGCGTGGCAAGAAATGCTCGCGGCGATTTCGACCGCCACCGTATCGATCAAACTCGCGCACTATATCCTCAAAGACGTGAAGCCGGGAAAAATCGGCTACGAATTCGCAACCGCATTCATCGAGAAAGCCCGCGCCGGGGTAGCGGTGGAGTTGATTCTTGACGCGTTCGGCAGCCACCCGATCTACACCGATTGGAAGCTGCGTCGGGCGTTTGCCCAAGCCGGCGTGCGCCTGCGCTTCCACACGATCCGCCGCACCACGCCGCATCCATTATTTTTCTTCGCCCGCGACCACCGCAAGCTCGCGCTCGTGGACAGCCGCGTCGCGTTCCTCGGCGGCATCATTATCGAGGATCGCGCGCGCTCCTGGCGCGACACCCAGATCCGCCTCATCGGCCCGGCCGCGCTCGAGGCCGGCCGGGCATTCGACCGCTCATGGCATTCGATCGCCGAACGCGGTTCGTCGGTCGCGGACAATATGGGATCGGGAAACGGCGTGACACGCATTTTACAAAGCGGTCCGCATCGCGCGCGCCGGGCAATTCTGAATACCTATATCGAAGCAATCGATGGAGCCGCCGAATCGGTGCTGGTTACGTCGCCCTACTTCGTCCCGCCCCGATCGCTGTTTCGGGCGCTCCGGCGGGCTGCCGCCCGCGGCGTCGCGGTCCACATACTCGTCCCCGAGCGCCAGATGGAACGGATCATGGAATTCGCCAATGCTTCATTCTTCGAAGCGGCGTTAGCCGGCGGCATGCGCGTGCATCTGTACCCGTCGTACCTGCATGCAAAAACCGTCACCGTCGACCGGGAATGGGCGAGCGTCGGTAGCTGCAACATCGATCGCCTTTCCTTGGAATATAATTACGAATTCACGGCGATCTCCCGCGATCCCGCGCTTAACCGCGCGCTCGTCGAACAGTTCGGGCGTGATCTGCGCGTGGCGCGCGATCTGGAGCTCAATGCGTGGCGTCGGCGACCGTATTGGCAGCGCGCCCTCGAGACCATCGGCGCCTTGGCGCGGCCCATGCTTTGAAACGGATACCGGTTCGTAAGAACCGCCGCGATGTGCCGTCGTTCACCCTATATGGCACGGTATGGCAAGGGAGCTCCGCGCGAAGTGGCAAAAGCCATGCGCCAACACAAGCGCACGAGCGGCCGCATCAAAAACCGGCGGCAAGCCATCGCCGTAGGACTCGCGAGGGCGCGCCGCCGCAACGCAAAGGTACCGCCGCGTCGCCAGCGCAGCAGCTCTCGTTAATTTCCATCACCCTATGGCACCACTCGCACCGACCGCTTCGATTCTTGTCACATGGCTCGTGCTGACGCTCGCGGTGATCGCGGGCGCTTATGTCCTTCCCGGCGTGCGCGTTACCGGATTCGTCGCCGCACTCGTGACCGCGCTGGTGCTCGGCATCATCAATGCCCTTGTACGCCCCGCCCTCCTCGTGCTGACGCTGCCGATCAACGCGCTGACGCTCGGTCTTTTCACGTTCGTCATCAACGCGCTTCTTATTATGCTGGCCGCGGTCATCGTCCCGGGATTCGAAGTTGATTCATTCTGGTCCGCGCTCTTGTTCAGCATCGTGCTTGCTATCATCATTGCCGTGCTCGCGTACATTTTCTGACCGCTGCCGATCATTATTAGTGGGGTTGGAAACCGAAAACGGAACCGCGTTCCCGCGATTCCGTTTTTGTTCTTGAGGATGTCCGCATGCGCTATGCCGCGTGCAGCGGATCAAGCGTCCATCGGATATCCTGCCAGGCGCCCGCTGCCGTAGGGCTTACCGCCACGATCGACGTTCCAATTCGGTCTTCGATCGCGGCATGCACCACGTCCAAGCTCCTCAGTTCGCGGCGGATGGCCGCCAATCCGCGGCCGCTCGTGCCGTAGAGCGCCAACATCCGATCGTGGAAAAACCAATCGGCGACCTCGGGTTCCAGCTTCCCCAGATCACCGCCGGCCATATCGATCGCGCGCAGCACCACTCCGAAGCTTGCATCCGTGATGTCTTGGATGAGCCGCCAATCAGACGCGACGGCTCGATCATTGCGCACGATAATCGTCATGGCCGCCCGCTTCATTTTGAAACGGCCGAGCGTTACGCCGGGTACCGCGACCACTACCACGCCCACGACGATGCGTTGCGGCGCAGGATCGCGCGCGGCCTCGGCTCGAAGCCATGTCGCAAGCACGTCGATCGCCGCGTCTGCTCCCGGCAGCGTGCCGTCTTCCAGACGACCCACAAGCCATTCCAGTCGACGGGCGGCAGCTTCGCTATCATCCGGCACAAGCAAGCGAAACGCATCGCCCGCACGCGGCGATTCATAGGTGTCGCGTGATGCATCCGCGCGCGGCGTCAGCGCCGAGCGCAACCGCGCGGACAAATGCGCCGCGAATGCCGCGTCCCGTGCCGCGTAGGCGATCAACGATGCAGCAAGCGTTTCGCCGTACTGCCACGCGCGGCGCGCCGGATCGGCAATGACTCCGTGATGAAGAGGAGATTGGTACGGCATACGCGCGATGCACAGGGCATGCAGTGTGAAGACGCCCGAAACACGCATGCCTTACCGCCGCGGGCCTGCATTTCACGCGATGCGCCTTCCCAATGCGCCTCCGGTAATATTCGACCGAGCGTCCCGTCGTCCATGGGCACGACACGTAAGGGCGCGCGCGCCATGCGTGGGCGCACCGAACGTGGCATACGACGCCCGGGCGTGCCGGTGGTCGCGGCAGCGCCCGATGCGCCGAAATCATTATTGAGCTATGAAATCAATCCATGGCCAATTACCATACGACGGAGCGGATTGCAGAACAAGATGAAGCAACGGATCAGCGCGACGGCGACGATGAGGTGGGCGATGAGGATGAGCAGGACCTTACGATGGTTACCGCTGAAGTCAGCGGCGCACCATCCGCCGCTGCCGGACGCGCTTCGCGCGGCGCGCGGTCTCCCAAGCGAGCAAAGTCCGGCGGCACGCGGTCGCGCAGCAGGGGACGATCGTCCCGAGGCCGCTCGCGCGCGCGACGCGGCTGAGCGGCGCGGATCGCCGCATCGGAAAATCCCGAAGACGGCCAGGTCTTGCGGACGAGCCACTGCCGCCTCTATAAATAGGGGAAGCACACGCTCGCGGCGCCGGCGCAGGCGCATGCCTGCCTTCGCCGGTTCCGCGTCTTTGCGGCAATGCGGCAGTTTCCGGTATACATCGGTTCGCGCATACGAGACATGCGGACGGCCTTAGCTCCGTCCGCGCTTGATATTGAACGCGGCGCGCTCGTGTTCATCCTGTATTTGGGCACCGCGCTTTTGGGGCTTTCGTTGAGCGCAGTCGGCGATTTTGCCGCGCTCATCTGGCCGCCGACCGGCATCGCGCTTGCCGCGGTGTTGCTCGGCGGCTACCGCCTCTTGCCGAGCATTACGCTTGCGGCATTTGCCGCGAATCTTATCACCGGCGCTCCGGTCATTGCGGCAGCCGGCATTGCGCTCGGCAATACCCTCGAGGCGCTTGCCGGTGCGTTTCTTTTGCGCCGCTGGGGATTTCGATCGACGCTGGATCGGCTGGAAGACGTTCTCGGGCTTTTGCTGACCGCAGTGCTCGCCACGATCATTAGTCCCATTATCGGCCTGGCAAGCTTAGTCGCCGCGGGCGCGATTGAACCGGAACTCATTCCCACCGCCTGGCGCGCATGGTGGCTCGGCGACGCGCTCGGCATGATCGTCGTCGCTTCGCTGATTTTGACCTGGCAGCGTCGACCTTCCTGGTCCGGCATACGCCGCGCCCTGGAGACCGTATCCCTGTTCGCGTTTCTGGCCGCCGTCGGCCTGACGGTGTTTTGGACGTCACAAGGCCCGCAATCCGAGCTTGCGGCCGCGTATCTTGCGTTCTTGCCGCTTCTCTGGGCGGCGGTCCGCTTCAATCAGCGCACCGTCGCTACCGCGGCATTCGCGCTTGCCGCGCTCGCGGCATGGGGGACGCTGCGCGGCGGCGGCCCCTTCATGGGAATGACGCCGTTCGAAAGCTTGTTCGGCCTGCAGGTGTTCATCAGCGTGGCGACCGCAACGACGATGATTCTTGCCGCCGCGGTTTCCGAGCGGGGACACGTCGTGACCGCGCTCCAGGGCTACACGGGCGAACTGGAGCGGCACCGCACGTCCCTCGAGCTTGAGATGGCAAAGGGCGAAGCCCTGCTCGAAAGCTTGGGCGAGGCGATCTTAGCCGTGGATCAAACCGGAAAAATTTCCATCACGAACCGCGCGTTCGATAATCTTTTGGGCGTGAAGAGCGGCGAGGTGATCGGCCGAGATCTCCTGGACGTCATTGACGTATACACGACCGACGGCGCGTTTCTTGAGCGCGCCGGCCGGCCTATTTTCCGCGCGCTCGGAGGCGAGCGCGTGCGTATCAATTGCTACGTGGCGCGGCGAGCCGGTGCCGAGCGCATTCCCGTATCGGTGGTCGCAAGCCCTTTGTGGTTCGGCGGGGAAGTGATCGGCGCGGTGGACGTGCTCCACGACATCCGGCGCGAAATGGAAATTGATCGGGCCAAGAGCGAATTCGTGTCGCTTGCCTCGCATCAGCTGCGCACGCCGATCACGGCCATCAATTGGCACCTCGAAGCGGTGATAAACAAAAACGCGTACCGGAAGCTGCGGCCGAAACACCGCCGGTACTTGCGCGAATCGCATCGCGCCACGCAGCGGCTGCTCGGCATGGTCGGCGCGCTCCTTAATATCTCGCGCATCGAGGCCAACACCTTCAGCATCCAGCCGCGGCCCATGCATCTGGGGCGTCTCGTTGCGAGCGTGATCGAAGAATTTTCCGAAGAGATCGAGAAAAAGAAACTTCACGTCCAGACCAAACTCGGCGCGCCGTTGCCGGCGATTCCGCTCGATGCGGGCATCATGCGCATGACGATCGAAAACCTCGTCTCCAACGCCGTCAAATACACCCCGCCGGGCGGAACGATCAAAATTACCCTCAAGCGCAACCAAGCCGATGCGGTGCTGACCGTAGCTGATACCGGCTGCGGCATTCCCAAGGCCGATCAAGGCAACGTGTTCTCGAAATTCTTTCGCGCGCAAAATGTGGCCCAGGCGGTTCCCGACGGCAATGGCCTCGGGCTTTATATCGCCAAATCGATTCTCGAGCGGGCCGGCGGCGCCATTCGCTTCACGTCAAGTGAAAAACGTGGTACACAATTTCGTATATCGCTGCCGCTCTCGGGGATGCGAAGCCAGGAAAAATCCTCTTCATTGCTGATCTAGTTCCGAACGATATCGTATGCCATCACCGACCAAATCTCGGCGCACGCCGCCGGCAAAGCCGCATGTCGAACGCAAGCGTATCCTCATCGTGGAAGACGAGGCGGCATTGCTCGCGCTCCTGGCCGATACGTTCGGTGAAGAACATTTTGCGGTCTTTACCGCCAAAAGCGGGCGCGAGGGATTACGCGTCGCGTTCCGCGAACGGCCGGACCTCATCATCCTCGATCTTTTGATGCCCGATATGGACGGTCTCGCGATGCTCGCCGCGCTCCGCCGCGATCGCTATAAGTGGGGCAAATACGTGCCGGTTATCATTCTTTCGAACCTCTCGAATCCCGAAACCGTCGCGGCCGGCATGCGGCAAGCCGACGACTACCTGATCAAGGCCGACTGGAGCATGGCCGACCTGGTCCGCAAGGTAAAAGAAAAACTTGCCGCCGGCGCGACGTCGCGCGTGCATCCGTAGACAAACACAAATCCCGGCGATCGCTCGCCGGGACCCGTATCACACGTTCTCGGAACCGGGATCCGCTTTCTTCGCACGTGAACCAGTAATTGGTGCCCATACTGCCCGAAGGCTAAGGACACATAAAATTTTGGTGTTACGACTTAGTCGAAGTGCGGCGCTTCCGAAAACGTGCTAGCTTTAGTATACTTCGCCGGAATTTAAAAAGTCAATAGCACCGCTATCCATGGCATACTCACAACTTCTGCACAAGGTGTTCGATGCGCGCGTCGCATAGGTAGGGCGCGATAGAACGGCTTGCCTCCGGTGGAATTTCGTGCGGCAACTGAAATATACCATGCAGCAGCAACCCAAACCAGGGCCCGCGCCGGCAAAAAACGGCAAATTGCAGTCGATCGTATTCGGCGGCGGCTGCTTCTGGTGTACTGAGGCGGTATTTTTACGTCTCAACGGCGTCCGGTCGGTCACATCCGGATACGCCGGCGGCGCCACGCCCCATCCTACGTATGAGGCCGTATCGTCCGGCCGTACGGGGCATGCCGAAGTCATTCGCGTGGAATATGATCCGACCGAAGTATCGCTGCAAACACTCTTGGAAATATTTTTCTCAGCACACGACCCGACGACCAAAGATCGCCAGGGCGCGGACATCGGCTCGCAGTATCGTTCGATCATTCTCGCGACGACCGAAGAGCAGGCGGCCGCGGCGCGCGCCATGATTGCCGAGCTTGAAGCAGCGCGCGCGTTTCGGCACTCCATCGTCACCGAAGTGCGGATGCTGGATGCATTCTGGCCGGCTGAAGCGTACCATCAGGATTTTTACGCGAAAAATCCCGATCAGCCGTATGCCGCGGCCGTCATAACCCCGAAACTAAAAACGGTCGCGAAAAAATTCCCCGCATCGCTCAAACCGCGTCCGCAAGAACCATGAACAAGCTTCCCGAAATATTTATTCTCTTCGATACCGAATACACGAGCTGGGAGGGCGCTATGGACCGGAATTGGAGCGGTCCGAACGAATACCGCGAGCTCGTCCAGATCGGCGCGATCCGGGTTGACGGCCGAACGCTTGCCGAGACCGCGGATTTCACTGTATACGCGCGACCCGAGAAAAATCCCGAACTTTCGGCATTTTTTATGGAACTGACCGGCATCAGCCAAGCGACCGTTGATGCAGATGGCTTGCGGTTTCCTGAAGCGATCGGCCGATTCGCCGCATGGGTAGGGGATGATCCGCTCTATTGCTGGGGCGGCGATCGGGCCGTGCTCGAAGAGAACTGCCGCTTTCACGCCATGGCGTATCCGTTGGCGGACAACCGCCATGGCGATATCCGCGCCCTATTTCAAGCCGCCGGCATCACGACCGTCGGCTACGCGTCGAGCACGATCGTGCGCGCATTCGGCCAAGAGCCCGCTCGCCGTGCGCATGACGCGCTCAACGATGCCCGCCAAATTCTCGATGCCCTGCGGCTACTCCAAGCATCGCGCAGCACTCCTCGCCTATGACACTCGGGACGAACGCCATCGGAAAAATCGCCTTCCAGGCCGTCGTGCTCATGGCCATCGTGGGCACCGCGCTTTGGCTCGGCCAAATCGCCGAGAATAATACGCTCATCCAATCCCTGGTCTCGCGCTACGGTTATGCGGGCGCGTTTTTCATCTCCGTATTCAGCGGATTCAATTTCATCGCGCCGTTTCCGGCGGTATCGTTTTTCCCGCTGCTCGTCGCGTCCGGCCTTAATCCGGTCGCGGTGCTCGCCATCATGACCGTCGGTATGACGATCGCCGATTCCATCGCGTATCTGGCCGGCCGCATCGGCCGGCATATCGCCGGGGCGCTCGAGGAACGCATCCGCGAGCGGCTCGACCGTATCCGCCTCCGCAGGCATTGGGAGCCGATCGCGCTCTTGTTCCTCTTTGCGGCATTCGTGCCGTTGCCGAATGAATTAATCGTGATCCCGCTTGGATTTATCGGCTATCGGCTGTGGTCGCTCGTACCCGTACTCCTGCTCGGCAATGCCACGTTCAACACACTCGCCGCGTTCGGCATCATCAACCTCGCCGGCGCGCTCTAAGCAATACGCCGCTTTCGGCGCAGTCGCGCTCATCGGCGCGGCCGTTGCGGCGGCGTGGTGGCTCGGCGTGCCGGATACCGCCGAATACGAAGCTCGTCTGCCGCGGGCGCCAGTACCGGCCGCAGAGCCGACACGCGATTCGGCAACGCTGTTGTTCGTCGGCGACATCATGCTCGACCGCGGCATTGATGCCATCATGCGGCGCCGCGACGATTGGATATTCCCGTTTCGCCGCATGCAGCCGTTGTTGCGGGAGGCCGATCTTCTGATCGGCAATCTGGAAGGACCGATTTCGGATCAGGGGACGAATGTCGGCAGCATCTATTCGTTCCGCGCCGATCCGCGGGCGATCGAGGGCCTGGTGGCAGCCGGATTCGATATCCTCTCGGTTGCAAACAATCATATCTGGGATTACGGCCCGGACGCGGCCAGAGACACGCTCACGCGCCTCGGCCAAGCGGGCATCGCGCCGGTCGGCGGGGGAGTAGACGTCGCTGAAGCCCACGCGCCCGTCATGCGTACGATCAATGGCGTGCGTATCGCGCTGCTCGCATATACTGACCTCCTACCCGAAAGCCGCGGCGCGGCCGACGCATCGCCGGCCATCGCGTATTTGGATCCGGCCATCGTGCGAGCGGACATCGCGGCTGCAAGGCAAAATGCCGACGTCGTCATCGTCATGTTACATTGGGGCAACGAATACGAGCCGCACCCGACGGCTGCGCAACGCGCCCTGGCGCGCGTGCTCATTGCCGAGGGTGCGACGCTCGTCATTGGTCATCATCCGCACGTGGTGCAGGATATCGAACGGGTAGGGGAAGGCCTCATCGCCTACAGCTTGGGCAATTTCGTGTTCGATCAGAACTTCTCGCCCGAAACGAGCCGCGCGATCGCATTGCGCGTCATGCTCGATCGCGGAGGACTCGCCGGTTGGCAAGCACTGCCGATCCGCTTTACGGCCGCATTCGAACCGTATCCGGCAACTACTACGCCATGAGACGAGCTGAATAACGCGGCATGCGCCGTACGCCCGGGTGCGCTACGATAGAAGCATGCGACTCGCGCGCCATCGGTATCCGGCATCCTATGTCCGCAGTTTCGTGTTCGGCGTCGAAGACAGCATTGTCTCGACGGTCGGGCTTATTTCGGGCATTGCCGCGGCCGGCGTTCCGATCCAGACCATCGTGCTGACCGGATCGGTCCTCATCCTCGTGGAAGCGTTTTCCATGGCCGTGGGCGATTTTTTGTCCGAAGAGTCATCCGAGCGCTATGTGCGCCGGCGCGCCGTACCGCTGCGCGGACCGCTCATGGCCAGCGCGATCATGTTCGGCTCGTACCTGGTTTCCGGCATGATCCCGCTCGCACCGTACGTGCTGCTCGGCGCCGAGCGCGCATTCTGGCCCTCCATTGCGTTCTCGCTTGCCGCGCTCGCGCTTCTGGGCGTCGTCGGCGGCCATACATCCAAAACATCCATGATCAGAGGAGCGGTACGCGCCGCCCTCATCGGTGGCGCGGCGATCCTCGTTGGCATTACCGTGGGCGCATTGGTAGAGTACATACGCCATGCCGTATAACCGCCGACGCGTTATCATCGTAGGATCGCTGTTCGCGCTCGTCCTCGCGGGCGGATTTCTATGGGCGCGCTTCGCGCCCGCGATCCGGCCGGTACTGTTTCCCGCACCCAGCGACATCACGCAACAAATTCCGCCCGCGTCGAACGAGCCGCTTCCGCCCGGTGAGAACCAAACGAATTTTCCACTCAAACTTCCGGACGGGTTTTCGATTTCGATATTAGCCAAAGACCTTGCCGGCGCGCGCGTCATGCGGCTCGACGATTTCGACAACCTGTGGCTCTCGCGCACGACCGCGGGCGCGGTCACGCTCTTGGAAATCGACCGGGATACGGGCCTCGTACGCAATCAGGGTGACGTATTCAGAAACCTCAACAAACCGCATGGCCTGGCGTTCGCGCCCGATAACCAGAATCTTCTCTACATCGCCGAAGAGCACCGCATCTGGCGCGTCACGACGTATAGCGAAGACGTTGGACAGGAGATCGCGCGCTTGCCGACCGGCGGCGGCCACTATACCCGCACCATCGGCTTTGCCCCGAACGGAGAATTGTTCGCGTCCGTCGGCTCATCGTGCAATGTCTGCCGTGAAGAAGATGAGCGGCGCGCAACGATTCTCGCGGTAGATGATCGGCCATCGGGCTCCACGCGCGTCTGGGCAGAAGGATTGCGCAACACGGTATTTTTCACCTGGGACGATGCGGGTCGCATGTGGGGCACCGACATGGGCCGCGATTGGCTTGGCGACGATTTGCCACCCGATGAGATCAACATTATCCGCGAAGGAGGGGATTACGGCTGGCCTATTTGCTACGGCAAAAACGTCCACGATACGGAATTCGATAAGAATACATACATCCGAAATCCCTGCGAAGAACCGTCAACCATACCGTCGCACGTTAATCTTCCCGCGCATTCGGCGCCCCTCGGCCTCGCGTTCATACCCGCCGATGCGGGCTGGCCGGCCGATTACGTCGGCGACTTGCTCGTCGCATTGCACGGTTCGTGGAACCGATCGGAACCCGACGGATACAAGATCGTACGCATGAAGCTCAATGGGGCAGGGGAGCCGGAGGGGATCGAAAATTTCATCACCGGATGGCTCACGACCGACGGCGCGGCGCTGGGCCGGCCAGTGGACCTCGTATTCCGGCCCAACGGCGATCTTTTGATCAGCGACGACAAGGCCGGGGTAATTTATCGCGTTCAACCGCCGCGGCAATAGAAGGGAGGCATGGCCACCACACATGATTTAGGAAAAATCGGCCTCGTGCTCCCCGGCGGATTCCTCCGCGGCGCGTTTCAAGTCGGGGCGCTGCGCGCGATCCGAGAATTCGGCATCCGGCCCGCGTATATCGTCGGCGTATCGGTCGGCGCGCTGAACGGCGCGGCGTTTGCCGCGGGCAAGCTCGACGAGCTCGTCGATACGTACTGGCGCGTATCGCCCCATCCGGCAAAATTCATCTATGACTGGAATCTTTCGGCGCTCTTCCACTTCTTCAGCCATTCGGATTCAGTGTTTTCGAATATCCCGCTCCACCGGCTCATCGAAGAAACGATCGATTTTGCGTCGCTCGTGAACTCGCCCACGCGGCTTGATATCGTAACCACCGATTTCCAGGACGGCGCCGAAGTCGTGTTCTCGACCAAGAATCCCGCGCACCGCGACCCCGAACTCCTAACCCGGGCGCTCTTGGGATCGGCCGCCATGCCGGTCGTGTTCCCGCCGTTCGAGCGCGGGGGGCATCAGTTGTTCGACGGCGGCATCATCGCCGAAAATCCGATCTCGCACGCCATTCGCGAGGGCTGCGATACGATTTTCGTTATCCTAACCGACGCATCGGAGCATGTGCGCACCAAAATGCAGTTTCGTACCATGGCGCATATTGCCCGGCGCACGGGCAATCTCTTTTCCTGGCGCGCCACCAAGAAAGATATCCGGCGGGGGAATGAGATCAATCAAGATCTCGACGAGCTAGAACGAATCAAACGGGACATCGCGCTGGAGATCGCCAAGCACGACCGCTCCGCCGCGCTCCAAGAAGCCGTGACCGCGAAATTCCAAGAAGCGCGGTTCTCGTTTTCCGGAAAACGGCGCGTCGCGCTCCATATCATCGAACCAGAGGCCGAAGAAGATAACACATCGTACACCATGTTCCATTTGCGCCGGCGCACGGTGCCCGAATACATCGCCGACGGCGATGAGCGCATGGCCGCAACGCTTTTAGCGCTCGGTCTCGAGCGTCCGTATTGACTATTCGAATATAATACGGTATATTATATATCCGCGGCATGCCGCTGCGGCTGTTCTCGAACAAAGGAGGGATCGCGCATGCAACTGTGCTACGCGCTCGTGATGCTCGGCATCATCATGCTGCCGACCGCCGCTCGGGGAGAGGACGGGCCTCCGACAGAGCCCCTCGGAAAGATCTGCAATCACCCCGGCGGCCTGCCCGCGGCCGAGCGTCTCACTGTGGCCATCAGCTACCAGGACGCGACGCCGGAGTTCATCAACTTCGCCGGGATCCTCAACCTGGTGCTCATCAACTGGTGGCAGAATCACGGCAAGCAGGAGACCGACGGCATCTGGTGTGTTTCGCTCGCGTCCGCCACGACCGATACGGCATCGTCAGAGCCGCGAGCCGGCATCACGGTCTACGGTCTGCTCGGCGGAAAACCGATGCTGCCGCGGCCGGCCGTGTTCTCGACGAGCTTGCGAAACCGTATGGCTGCGGCCGATATCGTATTCGAAGGCATCCGCGGCACATTCGCACGAGCAACCGCTGATCACAAGACGGCGGTGCAGCGGTGATGGCGCGGGTTCTGGTCGTGGATGACAACGCTGGCGTCCGCAACATGCTTGTCGATCTCATCTCCATGAACGGCCATGACGTTACCCAGGCCGCCGACGGCATCGCGGCGCTCGAGATGCTGCGGACAAATCCGTTGCCGAATCTTTTGGTTACGGATGGAAGTATGCCGAGGATGGACGGCATCGAGCTCGCACGCCGCGCGCGCCGACTCGGCGTTCTCAAGATCCTCATGGTCACTGGCGATAGCCATATCTATCGCGATGGCGCACTCGCCGCGGGCGTTGACCGCGTCATCGAAAAACCGGTCGACTTCGCCGAGCTCTCCCGCACCGTCGCTGAACTGCTCATCTAGCTCCCTCAGCCCTTCAACGGGCGTCCGCATCTGCGGACGCCCGAATCCTTTTTATACATACATGCGCTAAGCCTCCGCGGCATCGAGCGGCGAATCAACGGCCTCGGGCTTCGGTACGCGCTTTAAGCTTGCCGAGATAACGGTGTATTCGCGCAGCGGCAGGCGAGCGGCCGCGATTGCTTCGCGCGCTTCGGCCGGCAGATCGGCCAAGAGCGCCTTAAGCCGTTTTTCATCGGCTGCCAATACCGCATCCCACTTGCCGAGCGGCTCCAAAATCGCGCGCACGCGTTCAAAATCATAGGCAAACCGCTTTTGCACGCTGCGAGCGAGCACGCCTTCGTCGCCGAACACCCGGTCAAACCCTTCGCGCGCCATGTAGTCGGCAATCTCGCCCTTGAGTTCGGCCATACGCGCGGTGGCTTTGCGCTGCGACTTCAGTAAATCGAAATATTCTCGAATAGCCGCGTCCATCGCCGCTTGATCCGGACGCGCGGCTGCGGATGCGCGATACAAATGCTTCCAGGCCGGACACTGCTTTTGATAGGGGCACGTGGCACACCATGCGCCCGGCACCGGCTCAAAGGGCTTCGCACTCGCGATCCCGCCCTGGATTTCGGCGATCGTGCCGAGAATCTGGTCGCGCGTTCCTTCGTTGGCCTCGGCGGTGCGCCGCGTGGAGAGTTTTTCGCCGTGTTTCAAAAAATAGAGCGACAACGTAACCTGCTCGGGCGCGACATGCGGCCAGCGCCGGGCGAGGCCGAGGGAATAGACCGCAAGCTGCAGATTCGAATCCACTGCGGCCTGCGACGGCAATTTACGGTTGGTTTTGTAATCGATGACTTCGAATCCGTCCTCGGTCTTGTCGATGCGGTCGATCCGGCCGGCGAGCACATGCGTGTCCTTGCGGCGCGGATCTTCGATGAGCACCTCGAAATGAGATTCCAGATCCACGACCGAAAAATTCCATGGCGGATTTTTCGCGTAAAAATTACGGAGCATCTGCTCGCCGGCTTCCTGATACAGCGCCCGCTCGGAATCGGCGAGGGGAAACTTCTCGTACGGCGGCCAATTGGCGCGAAAGTAGCTGATCGTCTCGTCGAGCGTGGGAAACAGGGGATCGCGGGAAAATAAATACTGGAGGGTTTTGTGCACCAAGGTCCCGAATATCGCCGCCGGGGGCTTGGGCGCCTTGATACGCTCCAGTTCCTGGAATTGGTATTTCCGGGGGCAGAGCTTATATGTTTCGAGTGCGGAGTAGGATGTACGCATACGGCCGTTGCGCTGTGTTCTGATTCTAGAGTACGCTCTTGGCAACAGCAACCGCGAGCACAGCTTGCTCAAAGGGG
>QZJO01000011.1 GCA_003599755.1 Candidatus Parcubacteria bacterium
CCCGGCAACGCCGACATTGTCCGCAGCATCCGCGGTCACCTCAATGATCCCCGAGACCGAAGAACCGTCTGCGGGAGCGGTGAGGGAGGCGGTGGGGGCAACAGTGTCATTGGGAATCAGCGTGAGCGAGAAGTTGTCAGTCGTGAGCGCGCCGACAACATCGATTTCATGAAAGACGCTCAGGGTCTGGGCGCCAGCTGGAACCGTGAGTATGCGTTCAACAAGCGTCGGTGCGGCAACCGGCGGCACGGATCCGAGAGCCATGTATTGGTATGTTCCATCAGAGAACCCATATTGCACGACCAATGCCGACGGTACGGTCGCAGTGTACTGATCGGAGAAAAGATACATCGCGCCAGGCGTTACGAACACCGGATCGAAGAACCACTTGGCATTGCCGTCCGTATGGCTCAGGAGTTCCACGCGGCCCGCTTTGTCTCCGTGGAATCCCGGGACCGGGTACGTATACACCGGGTCGTTTACACCGAAATTGCCCCGGTGCCAGGCAAACGGGTTTCCGGTGCCTTCGGCTTCGATTTCCATCGACGGATTTGTGATGAGGTTGCCCGAGCCCGTGCCGTGGTTGAGATAAAGGTTGGCGCTGCGGCTTGTTTGCAATCCGCCGCTATCGGTGACAGTCAGGACGACTTCGACGTAGACGTCGAGCGCGCTATGGTCCGGAGCGATAAACGAGGCCTGCGAACCGGTGAATTCCTGGAAATGATGGATATGGGTGTTGTGATGCAGGATGATCGCCCAGTGATACGCCGACTCGGGAAGCGCGCCGTCTTCCGGGTCGTTGCCAACGCCGACCAGGTCAATGACGTTGCCCGGAACGTATAGCGTCCCGCTGGAAGGGCTTGCGATGTTCGCCGACGGCACCTGGTTGCCGACGGTAACGATGACGGTCTTGGAAGCCGCGGAGCCATGAATGTCGGTGAGCGTCAGCGTCGCCGAATATGTGCCGTTCGCTGCGTATGTATACACGGGATTCGCAAGCGCAGACGTCCCCCCATCGCCGAAGTTCCAGGCGTACGAGAGGCCGTCGCCATCGGGGTCGCTCGAACCGGCACTCGAAAACGTCACCTCGAGCGGTGCAAGCCCCGATGTCGGAGTCGCAGAAATGTTCGGCACCGGCCGGCGATTGCCGGTCGTATGCGTGAGGCGCATCAAATCTCCGGTGTAAATCGCGAGGTAATAGATATTGCCGTCCGGACCGGTGGAAATATCAACCGGGCCATTAGGATCGTCCATGAAATCAGCGACCGATACGAAATTGCCATTAGCGTCCAAAACCAACCGCTTGATGAAGTTCTGCGCGTAGTCGCCGAAAAAGAACGAATGATCGTATGTGGACGGGTATGCGCCGCCCGTCGGGAATGCGCCCGCGGTAACCGAACCCGCGCCCGCACTGTTGTGGGCGTAGGTGTAGAGCGGAGCCGCAACATCGCTCGCTGCCGTGCAGTTGTGTGTCGTGAGGCCGTTACCCTCCCAGCACGGCCAACCGAAGTTCGCTCCCGGAACAACATGGTTGATTTCTTCCCATGTGCTCCAGCCCACGTCGCCGAGGTACAGTGCCCCAGTGATCGGATGAAAATTAAGGCGAAAGGCGTTCCGCAGGCCGTATGCATATACTTTCGAGCGGTTCGCGTTCGGGTCGCCGTTGAAGAACGGATTGTCGCTCGGGGCAGTGCCGTCGGGATTGATGCGCAAAAGTTTGCCGGCCAAGCTATCGATATTCTGCGCGCGCAAGGACTTTACGTCGGCAAAATCGAAGTGTGCGCCATCGCCGAGCGTCGCGTACAAATATCCGTCCGGGCCGAAGCGAAGTCCGCCGACGCTATGACTCGGCGAATCGGATGGTATGCAATCGGCGGTCACCGGGAAGTCGTCGCAGGAAGGCGATGTTGCGTTGCCGTCTACGGTGCCCACGAGGACGATTTTGGTGGATTCATCGGCGCTGTCGCCGGCCATGGTTACCCGAACGATGCGTCCGGTTTTCGAGCCGCTGAAGTTTGAGCCCGGCGTATTTTCATAGGTATAGGAAAGGTACAGATAGCCGTTCGAGAGGAAGTTCGGATCGGTTGCGATGCCGATGAGGCCGCGGTCGCCGAACGTATTGATATCGGTCAGCGTAATGACAGGATCCGGCAAGAGAACGCCATCCTTTACAACGCGTACGGTTCCGCCCTTTTGTGCAATGAAGATCCGACCGTCGGGCGCGAACGCCATGGCGGTCGGCAATACGAAGCCGGATGCTACTGTTTCCACTTCGAATCCCGGCTCAAAAATAGCCGCGAATGCGGAGTGCGGAATAATGCCGCCAAGCACGCCAATAACCATGGCGAGCACGACGATGCGTTGTACAACCTGGCCGAACATGGAGTAATTAATAGATCGGCGTTGATGCCTAAAGCGTTTCTTTCGCCTTTTCGATCATGCGCCGCAGCTGTTCAGATGCAAATTGCATATGCCATTCCTCCGACCCCGCGCGCCATCCCGCGGCCAGCGCCATGATCAGGGAGTAGCCCATGACGAGTATGATCGTGACCATAATGAAGAGCGACATAATTCGTTTGCTGAGATCATGATTCGATTTCTTCGATTTGTCGCGAGGACTGATGGCGACAAAGAGCCACGGGAAGCGTTTGCGCAGGGCGAGCACCAATGACCCGCCGCCGATAATCGACAAATGGGCGATCAATGAAAGACCAGAGAACGGTGAGCCCGAGAGTGGAGACATCATAGTTATATATTTACTCGTTCCGGCTTGAACCAATTAAGATTTTTCTTCCGGAGTACGACCTCTTTGACCATCTGCTCCAGGAATACGTATGCGTTGATGAATACGAGAAGCAGGAATGGGATCGGTACGATGAGCATCTCCCACCGCCGCTCATGCCAAAACGCGAATATGGCAAACCCCATGGCAACAATGAAGTACGAGAGAATAAACGTCGCAAAGAAGCGCAGGCTGAGAAGCGGAAGCATAATGAGGAGAACAGAGAAGATGATGCCTTCGGAGTACAGAAGCGTCAGCTCGGCCGCGGCTTTCGGTTCGCGGATCGCGATATCCCAATGCTTGATCAGGCATTGCCAGCCGCCGCCGAACCAGCGGCGCACCTGGTTGACGTAAGCGCCGAGCGTGACCGGATCCTGCGTGAATGCGACAATGCGGCGGTCATAGAAAATTTTCATCCCGAGCTTGTGGAGGCGGTAGGTGAAATCGAGATCCTCGGTCAGCGTGTCGTGATCGAACGCGATATATTTAAGAAACTCTTTCGTACGGAACGCGCCTGCCACGCCGGGGATCACGAATAGAAAACCGATGTAGGACTGTGCGAGCTTATGGAGGTTTTGGCCAACGGCGTACTCAAACGCACGGCATGCGGTCAGCCAGTTGTATTTCATGCTGCGCACGTATCCGCCGATGGCCATTACTCGCTTGTCGCGAAAATCCTCTTCAACGTACTCGACAAAGCGTGGGTCAAGAATGGTATCGCCGTCCGTCGCGATGAATACGTCCGATGTGATAAATTTCAGCCCATATTCTTGGGCATGGCTTTTGTTGCCGGTCGCGATCGGGATAGTAAGGACACGGATCTTGTCGCCGAAGCTCTTGAGGATTTCGCCGGTGCGATCGGTGCTGCCGTCGTTTACCACGAGTATTTCATCCGGTTTTCGGGTTTGTTTCAGGCACGACAAAACGCACGCCGTGATCGAGCGCTCTTCATTGTGAGCCGGTATGAGGATGGAAATCCGCATAAATATTTGGGAATTCCCGGCAGTCCAGGAATCCCCGTCGCGGATCAATATGTGGCATATGTTGCAAAATTAGTCAAGTAGTGGCATATCTTTCGATTTGGCCGCATTTGAATGCGAAACCGCCCCGGCGAATGCTTTGCCGGGGCGGTTGATTCTTGTTGCTGGACGCCGTGTTCGGCGGGAGTCCCCTACGCGGGGATTCCCTCGAGCTCGACGCTCGGTGCAGGTGCGGCGGTGTGGCAGTACTCGATGAACTCGGGTGTGAACGCGAGCGAATCCTCGCCGATCGTGGCCAGGAACGCGGCGAGGATCTCCCATCCTCGCGTGAAGTCCTGCCTGATCGCGCGGCCCGTGATCCCGAGCTTCGCGCCGGAGCGGTCGAGGTACGCCCGTGCCTCCTTCTTGGTGGAGATGAGCCACTTGCCGCGCTCCTGCGCCAGGCCCACGACCGCGGTCGCCACGGTGTCGGCCTCGCGGCGGCAGAACAGGCCCGCCAGCGCGTCGCCGGTGATGCGGATGTCGGCCGGTCGGATGGGGTGATGAGGCCCGTTTGCCTCGTTGACGATGACTGCTCGTGCTGCCGATTGCGTCATGCGCGTCCTCCCTCGTCGTGAGAACAGATGTAGAGCTTAAACTGCTTTAGCACTATATATAAAATTAGTCAAGTATCATCGCAGCGTGAACATGCAGTGCGCCGAACGGTAGCACGAAATCCCGTCTAACGGTTGTCGCGCGACGGCTATTTGCGCCGGCGTACGGCGTAGTGGAATGTACCGCGCCGGCGCAATGGACTTTTTGCCGGCGCTCCCCGCTTCTTCCATGCGGGCGTCTCGCGCCGGAAGAACGTCAAACGCACGCGCGCGACATCCGACGGCGCGGCCGCATGGCGCACGCGTATGGCCGCAGGCGGGAATGTCGTCTGTATTTTCTTGGCAAGTTTGGCCGCGAGTTGGTTTTCGGTGGTAGTCACGACGATGTCTCGGTCGCGCTCCCGGATGGCAATCACACGGTCTTGCGGATCGATCTGGAACGCGCGTGCTCCGAAAGCGCGCACCACGCTGAGAAGTTCCTCGAGAAATCGCTGCGGTGGATTCTCGAGAACCAGCTCGCCTTCGTATTGACCGTTCGTGATCATGGCGCATGCCGGGCAGAGCGCTCGGCCGGGCTGCGGCGCGGGGCGGCCGAATTTCTCCATGAACACGGTCGGATGGTGCCACGATTTTTTATAAAATACCGACATGCATCGTTTGCATGACCGGATGCCTTCTGGGCTTTTCCCGAATTCCGCCTCATCGGCGCGAGGCCGAGGCTGCTTTTTCTTGCTGATGATTCTCAATTTCTTGGACATATGCGTAGTGACTGTTTTCCGGTGCTGGATAGCCAAGAATACGCTCGTAGCCGCTGCGCGGCTTCAGTCATAACTATCCCCTTCCTTCACGACTGCTGCAATAGGAGTCGCGGTATCGGCAGGCGCGGCTCCCGCTGAACGGTTTCATGCCGAGGATTGGCGGGGGTCCGTCTCGCGTATCGGTACGTTCCGATGCTCCGAAGACGTGGCGCGCGGCGTCGCGATCCACAGCACGGCGCCGAGGGCGGAGCCGATCGCGCCCGCGGCCAAATCCGTCATGGTATCGGTGAACTCCGTGGCGTATGCGGAAAGCACCACATCGGCGAGCCACTCGGCAATTTCCCAGAGTCCGGCGAGTGCCAAACCAACGGCCGCGGCAACGGCGGCTGCAGCCCACGCAGGCATGGGACGCATGCGGTCAGGAAAGAGCGCGGATCCCGCTAAAAATGCGCATGCGCCGGGGATCATGGTGTGCAGGAATATATCGTACAAGCCGAATCGTCCATAGAGATCGAAAAACCATCCCAGCACGCCAAGCATCAACGCGAGCGGTACCAGCGGCGCGAGGTGCGGAGGGATGATCCGGTGCCTCAGTATGAGTGCGATGCCGCCGAACAAGGATCCGTATCCGAGGACACGCATATGCTCGCCGCGCACGAGCCCCGCGGCGAGTAGTACGGCAACAAGCGCCATGAGCCGCCAGGTACCGGATCGCATATTCAAGTAGACGCGCCGATGCGCGGAAATTACCGGCCGCGCTAGGAGAAGACGTACTGGAGAAATTCGGCCGCGTGCGGCGCGAGATGCGCGAGCGATATGTTGAATACGGCATTGCCGAGGACCAGCGGCAGCATGATGCGCCAAAACGGGACGCGCGCGATGCCTGCCGGAATAGTAAGGAAATCGTTCGAAGCCGGGATGACGCAGCCGTAGGCAAAGCAGACGAACATGAATAACCGCGGACGCTCTATCGCGATCCGGTAGATACGCTGGAACCAAATGCTCGTATGCTCGGGCAAGAGGGCGCGGCTTTGGTATCCGACAAAATACGATGTCGAATCTCCGGTCGTGACCCCGAGCGTCGCGAGGACGCCGAGGAGCAACGGGTTGAGCCCGCCCACGGCCAGCGTGATGAGGAGGAGATGATACGGGACAAGGTTGAACGTCGTGAATCCGCCGGCGATCGCCGTGAAGAATATGAGGACGTACGCATTCTCGACGCCGAGGTATGCGACGATGCGCTCGGGCGTATATACGAGCGAAATGAAAAGCGATATCCCGATGAGTATCGCGAGCGGGAGCAATGCCAAGAGATACCGCGTCAGTTTTCGTTGCGGGAGCCGAAGCATGTCAGCGCGGGATGAGCGATTTGCCGGCGGGCAGGCGCGGGTCGCCTTCCAGAATTACGATGCGCGTCGCGGCGATGTCGCCGTTGCGGCGCGCGCCGAATACCATGACAAACTCCCCTCCCTGCAGCGATGGCAGGCCGACCAGCGTCCGGCCTGCCCGCAATTCCGTATCGTTCCCGAGTATAATGCGGATTGCAATTGCCTCTTGGTTTTCGATGACGATATAGCCGGCGCCGGTTTCGATCACGCGGCCGGCCAGCCGCTCGTGGCCCCAGAATCGAACAAAGTTGAACGCGGCAAACCCGACGAGTGCCAGGACTGCGACAAGCAGTGCGATGGTCAGCCACCGGGAACCGACGTTGCTGCGGCGGCCGGAAGCAGGGGCCGTCGGTGCCTCGGCGTGCATGGCGGAATATCTTAGCCGATTAATGTCCGGAGCGCGGGGAATCTGCGGCAGATCGGCAAGTTCGCGCACCAGGACTCCAATCCCCACACGCGCCCTGCGCGAACGGCGGCGAGGTATAAGAGCGCCGCGGCATATACGACGTGCTCGTCCACGACCAGGGAGTTCGGGCTGGGATACGGGAATCCGAGCGGCGCATAGTACAAAAGCATGAGCGCGGCGCCAAGGATGGATGCTAATCGCACGCCGATGCCGAGGATCAATGACACGCCCAACAGGGTTAATCCCCACTCGTTAACGAAGTTCGTGATCGGGAGGATGCCGGGGCTTGCCAGCCACTGATATAATTCGCCGAACGCTTTCGCGTTTCTCAAGTATCCGGCAGCCGACCATGCGGGGTTTACTATCTTCGTCACGCCGGCATAGAAAAAGAGCCATCCGAGCGAAATGCGCAAGACGGTGAGCCAAATTTTTTGTGCGGTAGTCATGGCCTCATGATACCAAGATGGGTGCCGCCGGTTATTCACTGCCGGGAATCCGCGTCCCGTCGACCGCGCGCCAGAGGTACCACGAAGCGATTGAGGCGTATTGGCGCCATGGCCGGGCAAGCTCCTCCATGCGTTTCGGGCTCGGCATTCGTTTGAGCTCGTAGACGATCTGGAATCCCTTTCTGATGCCGAGGTCCCCGGTCGGCAGAATATCGGGCCGCCGCAGGGTGAAAAGCAGGAACATGTGCGCGGTCCAGACGCCGATGCCCTTTACCCGGACCAGGTGCGCGATGATCTCGTCGTTTGCCATGCGTCCGAATCGGCGGGGCTGGATAGTACCATCCGAGAATTTTCTTGCGAGATCTTTAATATAGAGCGCCTTTTGATTCGAGAGGCCTGCGGCGCGCAGTTTCGACATGGGCATGGCCAAGACCATTGCCGGCGTCGGAAATTGCTTGCCGCCGAATAGGGCAAGAAACTTCGCGAGAATGGACGAGGCCGCCTTGCCGGAAATCTGCTGATATACGATGGCGCGCACGAGCGCGCGGAACGGATCTCGATTGCGGCTGAAATCCGGCGGCCCGTGCCGTTTGATGAGCGGCCGGAACCGCGGATCCATCCGGAGGAACCGCACCGAATCAAAAATCGTACCCTGCTTGAGCGGCATTGCATTGATGGGCCGCGGATAGCGCGGCATTATACGCTCTGCGATCGCTTTTCTTTCCGTTTCGGGGTCGTGCCGAATCTCTTGACGCTCCCCTCAAGGCGAGACGCCCGGGGCCGGCCGCGGAATTGATCGGGATGCGCGCGTCCGCGCGATGGTTTGCCTTTCATGCGTAGTGATGCTGGCGCTATTGCGCCGCGTGCGCCTTGAGCCGTTCTTTGAGTTCGCCGACCTCTGTTTCGAGTTCGCTGACGCGCCGTGCGCGCTCTTTGAGATACGCGTTCAGCCGCTCTAATTCCTCGATATATTGTTTTGTTTGTCCGGCGAATGCTTTGCGGATCGTGGCATCCGGTTCGATGCCGATAAAGAATTTCACGTCGCCCGCATCATCGAGCACCGGAAAAATATGGAGCTCCTGCCAGTATAGCTCGCCGTCTTTGTTGCGATTTTGCACGTCGCCGATGAACGGGCGTTTCTCTTCTTTGATGGTCTTCCACATCCGTTCGTAAAAGTCCTTGTCCATGATCCCGCCCCAAAGATCCCCGGGATTTTTTCCCAGGATTTCGGCGGGCGGGAATCCCGTGTGTTTTTCAACGGCATCATTCGCGTATACGATGCTTCCCTCGGGATCCGTAATTACGACGTGCTCGCCGATCAGGTCAAATCCCTCGCTCAGCGTACTGATCTCCGAGCGAAGCTGTTTCAGCTGTTCCGGCGGAAGCGGTGTATGGCGGCTCATGGGTATGGCGCCGAAGGGGTTACGGTACGGCAAGTATCGGGGTGGCGATCAGCGGATTCTGCGCCAAAACTATCATGAATGCACATACACTTCAATGGCCCGGCCGCGGCGCGTTCCTTACACGGCACCGCGCTTCCGAGCTTCTATGGTCGCGAGTTTCTGTCTGATGGCGCGCATGCGTTCGGGATCGTGAATGGAAAACGCCGTGACGTTCGGGTTCAGATTCCGCAGGGATGCGATTTTCTTTTCCAGATCCGAGGCGTCTTTGGTATCGCTTTTAGAAAGGAGCACATGTTCTTCTTTTTCGGTCAGGCCCCGGGCATACGCGCCAAGTTCCGCGCGGACCGTGCGGTAATCGCGGACCGGATCATCGGATTCCGCGCTGATGAGATGGAATAGCGTCCGCGTGCGCTCAATATGCTGCAGGAATTTTGTGCCCAATCCCTTTCCGCGCGAAGCGCCTTCGATGAGCCCCGGGATATCGGCAAGAACGAGTTCGCCGAACGTACCGAGATTCGGCTCGAGCGTGGTGAATTCGTAGTTCCCTACTTTGGCCCGCGCGCGCGTGAGTTCATTGAGCAGGCTCGTCTTTCCGGCATTCGGCAGGCCGACGAGTCCGATGTCGGCAATGAGCTTTAATGAAAGACGGAGCGAATAATGCTGACCGGGCTTTCCGTATTCGAATTGTTTCGGCCGCGTGTTGGTGGAGGAGCGGAAGTGGAAATTCCCCCTGCCGCCGATGCCGCCGCGTGCGACGAGTACTGGCTTTCCGAGGGTGATGATATCGTAAGTTGCCCCGTTAGTGAGGTTCTCGATTGTCGTCCCCATGGGGACGGACAGCGTTAGATCTTTGCCGTCGGTGCCGTCGCGGCTTTGTCCGCGGCCGTCGCCGCCGTTGTCCGCCGCAAACACCTTTTTATACCGATAGTTCCTCAATATGCCGAGGTCCGATGATCCGATGAAATAAATACTCCCGCCCTTCCCGCCGGATCCACCGACCGGGCCGTATTGATGCAGATTTTTATTGAAGCGGACCGCGCCTTTGCCGCCATCTCCGGCGCGGACCGCGATAGTGATGTCATCGATGAGCATACGCTGCCAGGTCGAGATAGTCATCGATCCGGATACTCTTGAGGAAATCCGGAACGTGACTGATAAGGATCATCGCGCCCGCGTATTGGTCGAGCGCCTGGGCGATTACGGGAATATGGCGGAAATTAATGTGATTGGTCGGCTCGTCGAGCAGAAGAAGGCCGGGTTTCTGGAGGACGAGCCGCGCAAACGAAAGCAAGCCCTTTTGTCCCTCCGATAAGCTCTCGATACGGTTTTGCATAAGCTCGCCGGTGATGAGAAAGCCGGCCGCCACCGAGCGGAGCTTTTGCTCGTCCGGCTCGCTCATGACCTCCGCGAGCGTCGCATAGACGGTTTTGGAAAAATCGAGCGTCGAAAAATCCTGGCCATAGTAACCGACTCGGACGCCCGGGGCGACAGCCGCGCCGGGTGCGGTACCGGCGGCCAGCGCCTTGACGAGCGTACTTTTGCCGATGCCGTTCGGCCCCGTGATGGCCAGGTGCTGGTTCTTGCCGAGTTCGATGTTGGCCGGATACGAATGCGGCGCGTCGTCCCGCATCGCGGAAACGGCGGTTATGCGTATGATCGCGCCGACGAGATCCTCTTGGACGGGAATGACGAACGGCCGGATGGTCTTGTCGTCGCGGCGCACATCCACCATCGCTTCCTCGAGCTCTTCGGCTTTCTCCCGCATGCGCGTGGCAACCAGACGCATCTGCCCGCCCTTGAACGCGAATTTATTCGCCTGTTCTTTCTTCTCTTGAATGGTTTTGAGCAGCTGGGCGTTTTTGCGCTGTTCTTTCTCGATGCGCGCGGCGATCTGGTCTACCACGGCGAAATAGTTGCCGACGTATTGCTCGATCTGATGGGTAAACGAATCAAGATAGAGTACGCCCTTGGTGAAAGCATTAAGGAAATTGGCATCATGAGAAATAACTACGCACGTTTTTGGATAGTCGATCAAAAATTGTCGCAGATGCGCGATACCCGCGGCATCGAGATTGTTCGTTGGCTCGTCCAAAAGCAGGAGGTCGGGGTTTTGAATAAGCGCTGATGCGAGCAGAAGCCGCGCCTGTTGGCCGCCCGAAAAACTGCTGATGAGCCGATCGTGGCCGGCCTTGAGGTTCACCGTTTCCAGTACTGCGTCGATGCGCGGATCAATGTCATATACCTTGTTCGGAAAGCACGCCTGGAAGAATTCGCGCACGGTGAATTGCATCTGGCCGCGCGAGATGACCTGCGGTGCGGTTGCGATGGTGATATTCGGTTCGCTATGGATTGCGCCCGATTCGGGCGCCAATGATCCGGTAATGAGCTTGAACAGCGATGTCTTGCCCGCGCCGTTTTGGCCCATGAGCGTGAGTTTGGCGCCGGTGCGGAGCGTAAAGCTAACCTCGTGCAGGACAGGTTTCTTCGGTCCGTAGCCGAACGTTACGTTTTCGAATCTGGCGATGATATTGCCGCGCGCCATGGTGTTGCCAACAAAAAAGAGCCGGTGCGGCCCTCTCGTGTTTCGGCAGGGCTGTTCAGTGATGCGTATTATGCCAGTCCATAAAGCGTTTTCGATGCTTGTCGATGGACCAGGCGTTGCCGTCTTTGAACAAAAGCGGGTATGCCAATTGAAATTTTCGGAGCCTTTCCGGGGACGCTTTGGGAAATCCGGGCGGCAACGTCTTGTTGTATTCCACGGCGAAGTCGTCGAGGGACACTATTGCTTCATTCAATTCGCGTTGCTTATCGACGCGCTTCATGAATAAATAATACCACGCATAATCGAAAAATGCAACCACAGTGCATGGCTGCATTTTCCCGGTGATGGCGCCGTCTCTGGGGGAGCACTACGACAAATGCTGGGAAACGAGCTTGGTCATCTCAAACATGCTCACCGTTTCCTTGCCGCCGAATACCTGCTTCAGATCCGCATCGGCGTTGATATTGCGCTTGTTCTCCTTATCTTGGAGGCCGTTTTTCTTGATGTATACCCAGAGCTTTTTGACGACCTCGGATCGCGGCATCGGGCCCGAGCCGACGATCGCGGCAAGCTCGGGGCTGATCTTCATCGGCTTCATGAATGCGGCGTTGGCCATAGCGGTATCTCGTTACCAATTATCGGTATAACCTTCTCTTAAGTAGTATCCCTTTTTTGCATCCATTTTGCGAACCCTTCGAACGAACGGAGGATTTCCAGCGGAACGGTGAAGACGACGGTGTTGGACTGATCCGACGAGATGTCGTTGATGGACTGCAGCGTCCGCAGATGCAGCGCGCCCTCGGTGGATGCCAGAATCTTTGCGGCTTCGGACATGTTTTTCGCCGCTGCCAGCTCCCCTTCCGAGTTGATGATGACCGCGCGCTTTTCGCGTTCGGCTTCGGCTTGCTTGGCAATGGTCCGCTCCATGTCCGCGGGCAAGCTGATGTCTTTCAATTCCACGTTGTTCACCTTGAGGCCCCAGGCATCGGTTTCCTTGTCCACGATTTCCCGGATCCGGTCGGCCAGCTTTTCGCGGTTTGTCAGAAGCTCGTCGAGCGATACTTCGCCGACGATGTTGCGCATGGTCGTCTGGGCATATTGCGAAATCGCGTAGCGAAAATCTTCTACCTCGAGAATGGCTTTTTCCGCGGATTCGACGCGGTAGTAAATGACGGCGTTGACCGTGACCGAAACGTTATCCTGGGTGATGGCTTTCTGGTCCGGCACGTCCACCGCTTTGACGCGCATGTCTACCTTGCGGTAGCCCTGGAAGATCGGGATGACGATGCGCCAGCCCGGATCCATTATGCCGGTAAACCGGCCCATGGTGAATCTGAGGCCGCGCTCGTATTGGTTGATCTGTTTCAGACTGACGAGAATCAGAACGACGATGAATGCGCCGATCGAGTAGAGCCAGATCTCAGCGGTAGTCAGCATAGGTCATAGTGAGCGGGTAATGCCCCATTTTCTCCATATCGGTATCGAGAAGCCGCGTCAATAATGGTGATGACATTCCGGCTGCGGCCGGAGCGGCGTCGGGCCGTATCACTAGCGCGTTTTAAGCGAATCGAGTCCGCGGACCTCGATGCTCGCGCCGGCCTCCGGATCGTTGCGTTGGGGCGCGGGGATATTCTGCGCGGGCCGTTCGCTCACTTTGCCGTATCCGCATTGCGGGCCCGGATCGGGCACGGTCGTGCCGTCAGTTGCCACTACCGCGCCGCCGCGGGCCGCGTGCCAGTGATCAGCCCCGCAGCCGATTTCGCTTTCTACTTTGAGCTGGCTGACGGGCAGGTACTTTCCATTGTATTCGATGACCGTAATCATCGGCGTATCGCCCACGAATTGCCGGATGCCCTGGATTTCCTCGTCGGTCATCGTGTCCAAAAGCGTTCCGGTCGGATGGCCTTCCCAGGTCTGCGTGAAAGCCCAAGATAGAAGTGTAATTCCCTCCCACGGGCCATAATTGACGATTTGGTTGTTGCGGATCTCCACGGTTTCGGTGCCTTCGGGCGTAGCCGGATCGTTGATATCCAGATACGTCTGGCCGTTCGCTTGGTGGATGCCGGTAACGGTGACCATGTGCCCGCCGACGATTTGGGTGCCGGCCGCATTGGCGAACTTGATGCGAAGCTCCACCGCATCTCCCTGTTGGAGCGCGTCGCGGATCGCATCCACGGTCGAGAGGCCGTGCGTATCCCCCACTTTTTCGGTGCGGATGGGTACGCCCGCGGCCGCAGCCCAGCGGTTCTTGCCGGCCACGAAATCATCGGGCGGCACGCCGTTTTGCGGCGTCCAGTTCATGTGGCGCTTGAGGTTTTCGATGAAATCCTGCGGATCGCCGGGGATGAGATCTTCGCCGCCGTTTTTGGCGACAAGCGAGATCAAGCTGTTGGCCGCGGCGGTCGGCGCGCATTCGCCCTTGCGCTGCGAAAGATCGGGCACGCCGCCGGTCGTGATTCCCACCGGTCCGCTCTGGTCTTGTGCCTGCGCGACCGCGATTCCCCAGCCCTTGGTCGCGTTTTCGGGATCGGTAATCGACGCGAGGTCCAAAAGTTCCCCAACTTCCATGGTCTTGGCCGCGACCGTCGCGTCGTATTCGGCGCCGTTGATCGTTACGCGGGCCTTGGCGCCCTCGGCCGGCGGCGTGGCAGCCGCAACATACACGCCGCTTGCCCAATTGGCTTGCGGATGTACCGGCGCGTTCCGAACCAGGTATTCATCGTCCGCGAACGATTCGTCGCCGTCTGCATCGGCCGCGACGCTCATCGCCGCCCGGCCATCGAGCCCACGGATAAACGGCATCTGCACCAGGAGTTTGCCGGTCGCCTGTCCATTGCTGGTAAATGCGGTAACCAGGACGGTATCGCCGACCAGTGCGCCTCCATTCGGATTCGATGCGGTGTTCCAGGCAAACAGCAGTCCGGCGAGAATGACGATTGCCGCGCCGATCATCAGGGCATTCTTCATAGTATGGAGACAGTACCAAATACCGCGGCAATGCTCAACGCCGGCGTGTTACGCAGCCAATGCGCCATGCTGCTCCGTTTTCAGCCGGGCCAACGTTTTTGCGTTCCATTGCTCGCTTTTGAGTACGCGCGCGATCCATTCCCCGCCGAGCGTATGCGGCATCATGACGAAGTCGGCCCCGTGCTGGTAGAGCGCCGCGGCGTCGGCCGCGTGGTAGGCATTCGCAATGATAAGCGCATCTTTGTTGGACTTGCGCACGAACTTCATCAAGTTGATCTGGTCATCCACGGCCGGGATGGTCATGATGACGATTCTGCTCGCGGCGATCGACAGGCCTTCCAGAAATTCAATATCGGCGATATCGCCGAAGTAAAACGGGATATCGGCTTTGCGGAGCCGCGCGACGGCGGCCGGATCGAAATCGACGACGGCAAAATTCGTTTTCAGATCAGCCATTGCCTCGGCTACTTTCATGCCGATGCGGTGATAGCCGATGATCCAGGCGTCATACTGTTCGGGGGCGCGATCTTGCTGGCGGTATTTGTCTGGTCCGAATCGGCGGAAAAACGGCAGAAGCATGCGATAGATTTTCTCGTTATAGGAAATCAGATACGAAGAGGCGAAAATGGTGGCAATGGCTACGGCCGTGAAAATCGCAACCTCGTCGCCCTCGATGTGCCCGGCCTGCCGGCCGGCGAACAAAAGCACGAACCCGAACTCGCTGACCTGTGCCGCGGTCAGGCCGGCCAAAAAGCTGTTGCGCCGCGTAAAGCGCAACGTCCGAAACAATATATAGAGGATCAACGGATTGCCAATAAGAATGAAGAGCGAGAGTACGATGGCCGGTGTCGCGATGGTCTCGAGCGAGCTGAGGCCCATTTCGCTGCCGAGCACGATGAAAAAGAGAATCAAGAAAAAGTCGCGCAGGGGCCGGATGCGGCTCGCGATTTCCAATTGGTACGGCGACGAGCTCAGCGCGATGCCGGATATGATCGCGCCGATCTCGAGCGAAAATCCGAGCGCGTAAAGCGTGCTTGCCACGCCGAAGCACCAGGCAAGCGTGAATAGGAATAAGAGTTCGCTCGAATCGGCGATTCTGTCGAGTAATTTCGGCAAAAGATATCTACTCGCCAGATACAAAACGCCGGCTATGGCCGGGAGCATCACGATCATCGTGCCAAGATCACTTCCCCCGCTCGCCCGTTCGCCCTGGATCATGCCGAGCGCGATCACGAGGATAACGGCGATCACGTCCTGCACGAGCATGAGGCCGATGGTATGGCGGCCGTACATGGTGTCGGTATCCTTTTTGTCCGACAGCAATTTCATGATGATGATCGTGCTCGAAAACGTGATGGCCACGGCCAAATAGAGCGCGGCTACCAGCGGCATGCCCAGCATCAAAAGCAGCACCGTGCCGATGCTTGCCGTGAAGATTACTTGGCCAAGCCCCGTGATGAGGGATACTTTGCCGATGGATTTGAGGTGGTTGAAGTTGAGGTTCAGTCCGATGATGAAGAGCAATAGCACCACGCCGAATTGCGCGAATGTTTCATACAGTTCATGGTCGCCGTGGAAGAGATTCAGGATGAACGGGCCGGCGATGATGCCGGCGAAAATATAGGCAACGATCAGGGGTTGGCGGAGCAGCTTCACGGCAAAAGCAACGCCGACCGTCACCGCCAAAAGCAAACTGGTTTGTACGAAAATGCTATCCATGGCGTGCTGCCAGTTCGCGAGCGCGTCCCTCTTGCATCGGATGACGAGTTGGAATAACGATACGGAAAACTACCCCGGTTTCTTTTCCTGGCGGCGGGCTTTCGAACCAGATCTTCCAGCCGAAATGGTCGGTGATCAATTTCACGAGATAGAGGCCAATGCCGCTGCCGGATGATTTGCGCGCTTCGGCGCTTTTGGTGCGGTAGACGCGCGTGAAAATTTTGTCTCGTTCATCCGGGAGAATGACGAGGCCGTTATTCTCGCACGAAAATAGAAACCCCTCGTCGTTGCGGACGAGTCGGACTTCGACGCGGCCGTTGCCCGGATCGCAGTATTCAGCCGCGTTCGAGATGACATTGAAAAAGACGATGAGGGCAAGCTGGCGTTCCACGGTGATAACGGCCGGCTCGCTGGGCTGTTCGAACGAGATATGAACCGTGGGATGCGCTTTTTGAACCTCTGCGATAATCTTGGTGATTTCTTCTTCGAGCCGGAGCGGTTCCTTACCGGATACGGCGCCCTGCAGGCGGCTTGCGGCAAGAAGGTCAGTAACGAAGTAGATCAGGTCCTGATTTTTGCGATATACCTCGTCGAGAATCTCACGGTCTTTCGGGTCGAGCTTGCCGCGCAATCTGAGCCAGTCAAGCAGCCATTTCGTGGCGGTGAGCGGATTTTTCAGCTGATGTCCGACGATGGAGATGAATTCCGCGCGGAATGCCTCCTGCTCCTTCCGGTCGGTGATGTCGGGCTCCACGCCGATGAAGAATCGGACGTTTCCTTCTTGATCAAGAATCGGCGCGATATGGAGCTCCTGCCAGTAGTGCGTTCCGTCTTTTCGCGTATTCTTCACTTCGCCGACAAAGGGCTCTTTGGTTTCCTTAATCGTGCGCCACATATTCTCATAGAATGCCTGCGGCATCTCGCCGCCCCAAAGATCCCCCGGATTCTTTCCGATGATTTCGCTGATCGGGAAACCAGTGCGCTCCTCAACGGTTTTGTTCGCATACAGAATATTGGCATTCGCGTCGGTGATGACGACGTGATCGCGCAATAAATCGAATCCGCGTTTGAGCGGCTCGATTTCCCGCAAATATGTTTCGAGATCGGCTCGCGAAAGCGGAGTACGGATAGCCATGGTCCGGATTCCTATTTGAGAATGCAGTTTTTATATGTTTCGCCGCCGCCGGCTTCGGTGATGAATGCCGTATCGCCTTTGTTCCAGAACACGAACGACTCGTCGGCTTTGGCATAGCGCGCGCCGGAAGCCGATAGCGCGCGCGGCACGGAAAGTTTTCTGCCATCGCTCAGCACGAGGTCGACGTACTTGTCGTCTCCGATGTAGAACGACGCTTGGATGGTTCTATCGTCTGCACACTGGAAGGTGACGGTCTTGGGCTGGGTCGCCGTGCAGTACTGCTCCCAGCTGCGCTCGCAGGCCTGGCGCGCTTCGCACCAGGAGTAACCGGCAGCAATCAGGCAGCCGTGCTCGTCCGTTTGGCCGCCGATGGTTTGATCATTGATGTCTTTGAGTTGCATTGCCTCGGCATCCAGTATGAGCCGCGCGCTTTTACCGACCGACGGCCGTGCCGTCATGGGTTCGCCCGGTTGGCGATCGGCGTAGTTTACGACAATGGTATTTCCCGGGCCCGATTCGATGGTTTGGGGCGCGATGCGGTCCCCGAGCAGAAATGCCTGCGAGCCGACGTATCCGGTTTCGGTGTTGAGCGCCGCGACAACGTAGAAAAACGTCCCCGATCCCCCGGTCTCTTGCGTCAGAAGGAACGCTACGTCTTCCCGCCCGTCACCGTTCAAGTCCTTGCGGACTTCGTTGCCGAAGTAGCGCGTGACGATTTTCGACGCAGACCCCGGAGCCGCTTCCAGCTCCGATATGCCGTTTGCCAGCGTAATCACGCGGCCCTCGATCACGTACGTCGCATCCTTTTCGCTCGCCGCCGGGCGCTGGTCGCCCTGCTTTTCGGTGTAGATATAGTCATTCAGGAAGTAAAATCCGCCTACGATGAGCACCACCACTACGATTGCCCATAACAGTATTTTCATACCTGTTCGTATTGTACTTGGATAATACCATGCTCCAATTTTTGGACCGATTTGAACTGCAACGACATGGTGAAATCCCTGTGCGCGAATACGGGTTTTCCCGCACCGACGATCACCGGCTCGATGTTGAAAATAACCTCATGAACAAGCCCTGCCTGCATGAATGCGGAATTCACCGTCGGGCCGCCGCCGACGAGGACGGATGCTATCCCCTGCGCTGAAAGTTTTTGCAGCGCGTCTTCCGGCGAAGCGGCAGCAATGAACCCCGTTTTCAGCTGATTGGGCCGGGATGTTATGACGACGCGCGGAATATCGGCCAGATCATCGAAACTGTAATCGGCATCCCAACTCGCTACCGTCTCCAATGTTTTCCGGCCGATGATGAGCGCTCCCTTCTCCCGAGCAAGAGCGCAAAATACGGTCCAGTTGGCATCTGAAATAAAATCCTCGCTACCGGATTCATCGGCCACGAAGCCGTTGAGCGACATGGCCATGAATAACGCGACGCGCATAGCTGAAGCATCGCGCAAATCCAAAACGCCCACAAGGGGCGTTTTGGCATCCCGTTATGTTATTGGAACGTCACCGTACCGAGGATCGTATCGAAGTCCTCGAGGATCATATCCTTGTCGGTGATCCAGGTGACCGAGAATACATATGCGTTGTTGCCGTAGCTGACGATGACCGATTTGCCGGCATAGAGGCCGTCCCATCGGTATTCGAGGCCGGAGATTCCGCTTACGGTGCGCCCAACAGGCGTCTGCGGGAAATTCTTGATCCAATTGGTGCTCTGCTGCAGCCAGGCATCCGGGGCAAGATTATTCGGATTGGCGTATACGTCGATGGTTATCGAGGTCGGCCCTTCGCTTTGGCCCGAAGCGCGGCCTTCGAGATAATCCCGGTTTGCCTGGGTATCTTCGATCAAAACGACGCCGTCGGCATTCTCTTTGAGATAGTAGCCCTTCGGATACTGAAAACTGAATCCGTGCGAAGCCGATGCGTGCGACTGGAGCTTGTCGGTGCCGTTATTGGCCTGCTTTTCGGCGTAGATATATTGATTGAGCGCGTAAAAACCGCCGAGTGCCAGCGCCGCAATGACGATTACTGCGATGAGTGTTGCTTTCATATGCTTGGATATACGAGGCCGCCGAGCCGGCGTAACAACTCGATCAGAACGATCCGGTTTTCACCTCTCCCGCCCGTTCGTAGTTGGCGACAATCACGCCTTTGGGCGATGTTTTCGAATCTTTGAGCGTGAACGCCGCCGGGATCGTGCCCTCGCCGAACAAGCGTTTTCCCGGTCCCAGCGTGACCGGGAATATTTTCAACCAAAACTCATCCACGAGGTCGTGCTGCAGAAGCGTCTGGATGAATTCGCTGCTGCCATGCACTTGCAGCTCGGGACCATCTCCCGCCTTGAGCTGCTTCACCGCTTCGACGACATCACCGGCCAGAAGCACGGAGTTCTCCCATTCGGGCGTCAGCGGCGAATGCGAGGCAACGTATTTTGCCGCCTTATTAAGCGCGCTGCCTTCTTCCGGGTGATGCGGCCAGTACGATGCGAATATGTCGTAGGTCTTTCTGCCGAGCAAGAGGGCAAAGGGATGGCCCATTTGCTCGTCCATGACGTTGCCGAGAAATTCGTCGAAATACGGGACGGTCCAGCCGCCGTATTTGAACCCGCCGGAGGTATCTTCCTGGGGGCCGCCCGGCGCTTGCATGACGCCGTCGAGGGAAATGAACGTAAGGACAATGAGTTTGCGCATAATGGGGTGGTATGGGTATTAGGAGATTGTTGGGGTCTTTACAGTATAGCAGACCGAGGCAGGTCGGAAGCATTACCGTCCGGGACAAGGGGTGCTTCGGGACGCCGAATCCGCTAGAATGGCCGCGATGGGTTTCCGCCGAAAGAATGGAATTCTGGTTGTAGCTATGGCTGCGATACTGGCAGCCGCTTTTGTGTTGGTTCGACTATCGCGCGAACAGGCCCCGCCGCCAGTCGCATCCTTGGCGGGTTCGGACCAAGAAGAACCGTCCGGATGCGGCCTCCCCGATACCCCGCCCGAACAAGGGCCGCTGTCGAAATACGTCGAAATCATCGATTCATGCGGCCCCGATTTCGAAGGGGCGTGCGTCAATGCGCGCACCCGGCCCGATACGTCTGCCCCGGTGGCGGCGCGTTTGCGAACCGGCATCGTTCTGAAAATTTCGGATACCGTCGTCGGTGATGGCCGATCGTGGTATCGCATCGCGTTCGATGAGGCAATCCGTTATCCCGAACGGATCACCAGCGAATGGTATATTACCAGCGAGCACGCGCATCTCATTGAAATTCGAGGCGTTGAAGAACTCCTCGGCGATGCGGTGATAACGACGGAAAAAGAGATCATCGTGGATCTTTCCGAACAGAAACTGTACGCGTACGAACGCGATGCACTCATCGCCGAAGAATACGTCTCAACCGGCGTGCCGGAGGCCCCGACGCCGCGCGGTCCATTCCGCATCTACAAGAAAATGCCGTCGCGCTATATGCAGGGTCCGCTTCCCGGCATTTCGGACCAATATTTCGATCTGCCGGGCGTGCCGTGGAATCTTTATTTCACGGAACAGGGCGGTGCGATCCATGGCACCTACTGGCACGATCAATTCGGGAAGCGCTGGTCGCATGGCTGCGTCAATCTTCCGGTCGGGGCCGCAAAGACGCTCTACGAATGGGCGGATCTCGGAACGCGGGTCATCGTGCGCGACTGAGGGCGTTTCCGCGTTCAGCGGTCTTGGGAGGCGGCCGATGGCCGCGGCTAGTTTTGCCCCCGATTTATTCGAAGAAGAAAGTTTCTCCTATTAGCAAGGCGAGCGCCAGAGCGCCGATGGCGGTCGCGAAATATACGAGCGCATTGCGCTCTTTGTGCCGTATCACCGCAATCAGCCCGAGGACGAAGGCAATGATTCCGAGAAATACGGATGACAATCCGGCGTATGGCTGGAAACCTTCCACGACGGCAAGCGGAAACAGGGCAAGTGCGGCAATGGCGAGCCCAATAGCCCACCGCGCTACCCAAGATTCAGGAATGATTCTCCGCTCTTCCATACGATGTGCCCGGATGATGCTATTGGCCTCCGTAGGCCTTCTCGAGCGCTGCAACATCGAACTTCTTCATGGGGAGGAACGCTTGGGTCACGCGGTTGATCTGCTCGGGCGTCCCCCGTTCCATCATCTCCCCCATCCGGTCCGGCACGATCTGCCACGAGACGCCGTATTTGTCTTTCAGCCAGCCGCATTGCTCGGCCTCCGGAACCGCCGAGAGTTTTTCCCAGTAATAGTCGATCTCCGCCTGATCTTCGCAGTGGACGATCATCGAGATGGCTTCGTTGAACGAGAAATCATGCTGGCGCGCGCTGGCATCCATCGCAGCAAACCACTGTCCGAGAAGCTTGAAGTCAGAAAACATAATTGCACCCTCCTTGTTCGGTTCCATGCCGGCAGGATATCGCGCGATCGCGCCGCGTTTTGCATCCTTAAATACCGAGAGATAAAAGTCGGTCGCTTCTTCGGCAATTTCACCGGTGTCGCTTACAAACATCAGAGTAGGGATGATGAGCGGCCGCTCTTCCCCTTCCGGATTCGTAAAGATCAGTTGCCACGAGAGGCCATAGCGATCCTCCACCCAGCCGTAGCGTTCGCTAAAAGGATATTTGTCCAGTGGCATCAGAATTTTTCCGCCTTCGGTGAGTTTATTCCATACTTGGTCTATTCGTGCTCTCGCGTCGGTATCCTGGGACGGATCGAAGTTGACCATGAACGAGATCGACGGGTTGAATTTGAACAAGGGCCCCGCGCTAATTGCCTGAAACGAATAGCCCCAAAGATCGAACGAGACGACATCAACGTCTCCCGACGGCGTGTCGTGGAGCGCGGTGACGTTCGTGATACTCGACTGGGGAAAGAGCGACGTATAGAATTCGGCCGCCTCTTTTGCCTCCTTGTCGAACCAAAGATGCGGAACGATTTTTTGCTTGCGCAACATAGGTATGGATGACGTTTCTGACTTAATTTCCTTGCGCGAATGACGTCGCCGAGTTTTACCGGCGGGAAAGCACGAAGAGCACGAGCCACGACGCCCACGCCAAGATGCCTGCGGCGATGAATGGGGTCTGGATGCCGAGGGCCCCCGAACCCACGCCGGCGATGAACGGGATCAGGCCTTGCGAGAATGCGAGCAGCGACGCATTGATGCCGAGGGCCGCGCCTTGTTCGTCGGGCGAAACGCTTTTCGAAACGAGCGCCCCGAGATTGGCCATGGTCAGCCCCTGCGGGATGGCTACGAGCGGGATTATGGCATACAGATACGCCGTATTGGGAAGAAATGGATACAGGATGAAGAAAAATCCGATGATCGGCATGGTGAAGTAGAGGATCGAGCGCTCGCTGTATTTCCGCACGAGTATGCGAAGGATAAACAGCTGCGTCACCGTGACCCAGGCGCCTACGATACCGAAAAACGTTCCGATCCCCGCCTCCGAAAAACCGAACCGGTTGATCAAGAGGATGCCGATGAACGATGTAAAAAATGCGAAGCCCGCAAAATACAGGAAGTTCGTGATATATACCGGCCGGGCATCGCGGTCGCGCCATGCAGCGCGCAAGTTGTGAATGCCTTTCAACATATGGAACGAGCGCGCCGCGCTGCGTTCTTTGCGGGTTTCGGGCAAAAAGAGCGTAATGGACATCGTATTTACGATTCCGAGTAGCCCGGCGAACCAGAAGGGTGCGGCAGCGCTTCCGGTAAATTCCGCGATCAAGCCGCCGAGGATCGGCCCGAGAATGAATCCGATGCCGAATGCGCCGCCGATCAGCCCGAAGTTTTTGGCGCGGTCTTTGGGTTCGGTGATGTCGGCAATGGTCGCTTGGGCAACGGCAAGGTTGGCGCCGGCGATGCCCGATAACGCTCGGGCAAGGATCAAAAGCCAGAGCATCTTTGCCATGATCCCGAAGCCGAAGAGGAATTGCGCGATCGCTAGCACCCCGACGCCCGCAGTCAGAATGCGTTTTCGTCCGTATACGTCCGAGAGCTCCCCCACGATGGGTGCCGCAAAAAATTGGAACAAGCCGAAGAGTGCGGTAATGATGCCCGCGATCAGATATTGCGAGCTTTGCGAATAACCCTGTAACAGGAACGACGGCGAGGAGGGATCGGTGAAGATGACCGGGATAATAGGAAAGAGCATCCCGAGCCCGACCATATCTAAAAGTAGCGTCGCGAAGAGAATGGGGAGAATTTTGCGGGACATGGAAGAATTAATCGATGAGGAAAATCGAGCTGCACCTCAGGGATGCCGATGGACTTGCCGCATTCCACCGCATCCTTCCCAGTAGATTTATCTCAGAAATGGGGCAGAACAAAACCGCCCCAGCATAGCCAAGTTGGCGGCGCTTCAGTTCGAGTTTTTGCGGTGCATGATATACGCCGCGGCAAGTCCGATAATAGCGGCGGTTGTGGTCGTAGCGTCCCACTGCCACCCGCTGCCGTGGAAATAGACGCTCCACAAATATGCGACTACGACGTTGGCGGCAAACGCCACCACGAAAACCACCGCGAATATCTTCCAAAACGATGGGGTATTCATGGTTCCAGTATACCGCTAGCGCCGGCAATATGTCGCGCCCAGGGACGAGCTCGAACGTTTGGAAAAGGCGGGACGACGCTACGCCGGCTTTTTGCCGAGCGCGTACCAATCGATGTCGCGCGTCAGGTACATGATTCCGCCCAGAAGCATGAACAAAAGCAGCGAACCGAACAAGAGGGCGTAATCCTCGAGCTGGAGGACGAAATACAAATATCCGTAGAGCGCGACCAGCATGACGGCAATGGGAACTGCCCGGCGCTTGCTCCGCAACACGAATGCGCTGTAGAGCGATACCAAGAGCGTGATCATCGCGGTTGCCGTGATATATGCGGCGATGAATCCGATCTGCTCGGCCAGAGACAGAAGCAAGATATAAAAGAGGGCAAGGGCCGAGCCGATCAGGAGATACTGAATCGGGTGCACGCGGACTCTTGCCAGCACGTCGAACAAAAAGAACACGGCAAACGTGATGATAATGAAGAGCACCGCGTATTTCACGCTGCGAAAGATCATGTCGTAGGCGTCCACGCCGGGGTATAGATCAACGCCGAACGTGGATGCCGACAATTGCGCCGCCGATACCTCATCCCCCCGCCATGTTTGGGGGAATGACCGTCCGAATGAAGAGAGCCGCCATTCTGCCTGGAATCCGGACGCGTTCACGTCCCGCTGGGACGGAAGAAATGTTCCGGTGAATTTCGGCGATTGCCACGGCGAAGACATGACGACGATCGTTTCTTTGCCTACGGGCGTGAACGAAATTCCTTCGCTGCCTTTGATTTGGAATGCAAGCGAAAACGGAATAGTCCCGGCGTTCGCATCCACGGGAACCGCCGCGTGGAGGCCTGAACCTTCTTGGAATCCCGCTCCGGGCCCCGGCTCGAAGGCATAGTTCGCGCCCGCCCAGGTCAGGGTGAGCTCTTCCTCTATTCCCCGGGTATCGGTGATGGGAAGAGAGAACACGGCCGTGCCGGATCGCCCGCGCGCGAGTTCGGCTGCCGAAAATTCGCCCGAAATTTTGACGGCGCTCGAATATACGACCACGTCAAAGATTCCCCGCGAGCGCGTCTCGGGGAGCATGGTGGCTTCGATCCGCGTGTTTTCCGGGAGAATATACGTCCGCGTCGGCGTTTCTTCCTCTGTTTCGGCCACGACCATCGGGCCGGTTATTACCTGCCGTTGGCCCCACTGGGACGCGATTTCCCGCCTTGCGTCCGACAGCCGATCCCGCCGCTCCTCCACGAGCGCCAACGCCAACAGGCTCGCGACAAAACAGGCGCCTGCAATCACGGCGATAGCGAGAAGTTTGAGAGAAATGCCGTCCTGGTTCATTGCGGGAGTGCCAATACTGGGTATACCGGCTGGTGCGGTGAGATGGTTTTCATCTGGGTGAAATTCGAATATCCCTATAGGGCCGGGCCCTCGGGCTGTAGGCGAATATCGAAATTCGAAACAAACTCAAAATTCGAATGGCCAAATACTGAAACCCGGTCGCTTAGGCCGTTGGTCTTGAGTTAGCGGCACTCGCTTGCCGAAAGAGCAGCGCGGAACCGACAAACGCCATCACCCAGAAAGTATTGAGCGTGAAGACGCGTACGACCCCGGGGGCGAAGTCCGGCGTCCCGATGATGAGCGCGATGACGGGGATCGCGAATTGGACCAATGCCGCGGCAAAGAGTACGTAGGACATGCCGCGCGGCTTGAGGCGCGCAATGATGGCGCCGATGAAGAGCGTGAAGATCACGCCGGCGTAGAGCACATTGACGTCGCTACCGCCGATAATGCCCACAGCACCGTTGACCCAGGCCAGAAGAAGCATTGCCGCAACGGCCATGCCAACGGCAAACCGATATGCGGCATTGCCCGATGTTCTGGCAATAAGTTCATAGAGAAGCGCGGAACCGAAGAGCACGACGACGGCAAACACGAAATCGCCTCGCGTCCAAGGCCATTGCGCCAGCAGCGGTATCATGAGAATCGCCACAACGAGGACGGCCCATATGCTCAATCGTTTTATGGTAGTTTGCATACTGATGCGCGTTAAATGTTCCCTGATAATCCCTGCGAATGTTTCGACAAATATCCAGAGGGCGAAACCGAGCAATTCCCTGCTTGCCCCTTGGCGCTCGCGGAGCATATCGCCGAAGGTCTGCTCCATCCCCTCGCCGAAGCACTCGCGGTACGGCTTCGGATAGAGGCGAACGAGGGTTGCGTACCAAGTACGGTATCGCCGTATCGAGCGGTCATGCTGCATACCCGAACGTATTCGATGAAAGCCGTTTGGCGACCGCTACGACCTCGCGGTATCGTTCCAATTCGGCCGCAAGCGCTTTTTGGCCGAGGCCGGTGATTTTGTAGTAAATCCGCCGCTCATCATCTATTGCCGGGTCAATCTTTTTGTCGCTTTCTCGTATCAGTCCGGCTTCGATCATGCGGCTGAGAGAGCCGTAGAGCGTGCCCGGCCCCATGGCCACCTTCCCCTGTGAATCGGCCTCGACCTGCTTCATAATTCCGTAGCCGTGCCGCTCTATGGCCGAGAGCGCTAGGAGGATATGCAGCACGGCCGGCGTGAGAGGTGTATTGGCGATGGTTTTAGGCATATTTCGCACTATATCTGTTGCGGATATAGTTGGTACTCCCCCGCTCTTCGTGCGGTTTCGCATTGAGCGAAACCAAAAACGCCCCTACGTGGCGTTGAAAAATCATTCGTTTTGAGGCATAATCGAACCGCATTGGGGAGTCGTCTAATGGTAGGACATCGCCCTTTGGAGGCGAGTATCGGGGTTCGAATCCCTGCTCCCCAGCAACACATCGGTGCAGTGAGTGTTGACTCCCCACGCCGCAACATGGCACTATCGTTGGGTCACGTTGCAATTCGATCTGAAAGAATTTGCGGGCGTTTGTCGGGCGTCCGCCGCATACCAATAGCGCATGTATTCGCATATGATTGACGCAATCATTCGCGCAGAGGGTGACGACCAGACCGAACAGGGCGAGGAAACCAAGGAAGGGGGCGAATCGTCCGAAGAGAGCAAATAGGCCAATCCCCGCGCCGGAATCCGGCGCGGGGATTGCGTTTGGCCGTCACTCTTGGCGGAAATCCGAAATCCTAAAAGCGTTTTGAATTTTTGATCATTCGATACTGTTTCGAGTTTCGATATTCGTGCTTCGGATTTTATACATGCTAAATCACGTCCTTGCGTTCCACCACGACTTCCCAATTTTTCTTGCGCGCGTATTTGTATAACTTCATCGAAGGGTTGAATGCGATGGGCCGGTCCACCAGTTCAAGAAACGCGATGTCGGATTCCGTGTCCCCCACGCCGACCGAGCCGTCCAGCGTCAGGCCTTCCTTCTGAATAGCGCGGCGCAGCACAATGGCCTTGTCGCGGATCACGTCCTCATACAGCACTTTGCCGGTGAAGCGGACTTTTTCGTCCACTTCATAGACCATGGCATAAACCTTGTCGAAACCAAGTGAGCGCGCGAACGGTGCGACGGCCTCATAGGGCGAATGTGAAATGGCCAGGAGATAGTGCGTTTTGTTGAGTTGCTTTACCAGATCGCGCGTGTAGCGGTACAGGCGCACGCGATGGAAGGCGACCACCTTCTCGGCCACGGCCCAGATGTCGGCGCGGCGCACGCCTTGGATGTGCTTGAGATACGCTTCGATGACGCTCTCGATGAATTCGTAATAGGAAAAGCCGGTCTTGGCCGAACCCTCGCGCGCCTGCCATTTGCGCCAGGCATCGGAATATTCATTG
Organism: Candidatus Parcubacteria bacterium; assembly: GCA_003599755.1. Taxonomy (GTDB): domain Bacteria; phylum Patescibacteriota; class Minisyncoccia; order Sungbacterales; family SURF-37; genus SURF-37. The sequence continues at coordinate 27,432 of QZJO01000011.1, forward strand.
CGCGCGGCTTTGGGAAAAATGCCGGCCGCGATCAGGGCCTCGACCATTTCAACCAAAAGAGATGAGCGGAAGATGGTACCGTCGATGTCGAAGACGGCGACTTTCCTAAGCAGTTTTGTTCTCTTGGTCGGCATTGATGATTTCCACTAATGCTAATTCAAGCGGTAACTGCGGAATAGGGCTTCGCTTCGCCAACTCTGCGGCATCGATGAGTGCGGCAATGGCGCGCGCCAGATCATTCGCGGAATATGCCGCAAGATGGGCGGCCAGCGCCTCGCGGCCTTCGGGCAGCATGCTTGCCTCGGGCGCGCCGTCGGGATTGGTGGTGGTCTTTGCCAGAAGCGCGTCGCGGAAAAAGCCGATTAAAAGCTTGGCAAGATAATCCATTTCATAGCCGCGGTAGTAGAGCGAATTCAAAAGCTCAATTGCCTCTTTGAGGTGCCGGCGGCCGATATGCTCGGAAAGCGTCAGCAGCGCCTCGCGCTTCGGGATACCGAGGATTTCCTCGACATCGCCCAGCGCGATGGGGTTCGTGCCGGTGGCGAGGATTTTGCCGAGCATGCTTTCGGCGTCGCGCATCGCACCTTCGGCCACGAACGCGATCGCGGCCGCGGCGTCCGGTTCGAGCTTCGCGCCTTCGGCTTTGGCGATTGCCAAGATGCGGTCGCGGATCACGGTTTCGCGGGGCCGGCGGAAATCGAAATGCTGGGTGCGAGAAACAATCGTCGGCAATACTTTGTCGAGTTCCGTGGTCGCGAGGATGAACATCGCGTGGGGTGGCGGCTCTTCAAGGGTTTTCAAGAGTGCGTTGAATGCATCTTTGGTGAGCTGGTGGACTTCGTCGATGATATAGACCTTCATGCGGCCTTCGGCCGGCGCAAAGCGCACGGCATCGCGCAGTTCGCGGATCTCATCGATGCCGCGGTTTGAAGCGGCATCGATCTCGATGAGATTCAGCGCCCGGCCGGCATTGAAGGCCTCGCAGGACGGGCAGGCGTTGCAGGGCGCTTCTTTCTTGGATCCGGTGACCGTGCAATTCGCGGCTTTGGCGACGATGCGAGCGACCGTGGTCTTGCCCACGCCGCGCGGACCAGAAAACAGATACGCGTGCGCGACGCGGCCGGATTGGATCTGGCGTTTCAGTACCGAGACGATATGATCCTGCCCCATGACTTCGGCGAAGTCCTTGGGACGGTATTTTCGGTACAGTACTTGGTACTCCATAAGAATTTATAATGCGGAATTTAGAGCGCAGAAATATTGCAGCGGGTCGGCAGGTCGTCTAATTCTGAATTCTTGCTTCTGAATTTTTAACTATGATATAGCGCGTCTCGATCGTCTGCTTGCCGTAGCGGTTTTTTGCCACGAAATCGAGTCGGTTGACGCCGTTAAACAGCTGGAGGCGTTCGGAAAATTCACCGGTCGGCGCTATGTACAGCGGCCTGCCGTTGATTGAGACGTCGGCGTCCGGATCCGTGCGGCCGCGCACGTCATATACGGTCTCGGCGATGGCGATGTCGCGCTCCGGCGCGATAAGCGTCAAATCGGGCGCAGTGAGAAATCGCGACTCATAGACGAAAAATCCGACAATGCCGGCCGCGAGTATGACTGCCAGAGCGCGTTTGACGTTTTTACGCGAGACGTATCCTTCGGAAATCGGACGCCGGATCACCTGCATATTGTAGCGCACCGGCCGGGTATTCCGCATCTTTACCCAGCCATATTTTGGGGTACGCCATTACGAGGGCTGGGTTTACAGAGTTAAAAAACTGCGCTCCGGCCGTGCGGGGCCGGAGCGGAAACAAGCGGGGTTCACAGGGCTAGCTGCAGCCGTACCTGGCGCAGAAGTCGGACGCGCCGGCGATGCCCAGGATAGCGAGCGCCGCGGCGAGGGCGAGGTACTCTCGCCAGTGATCTGCGACGTGATCGAGGAAACGGTAGAATCGGTCCACGAAACCCTCCAAGCACGGAAATGAGCTCCACGCTTCTAAATATTATTATATACTATATTTATAAATAAATCAAGAGGCAGGCAGTTTAGCAAAAAGATAACCGCCCCGGTGCTGCCGAGGCGGTTAGGTTGCTTGTTGGCCTAGGCCATTTTCTTCTTGTCTTCTTCCTCCATCTTCTTGAGTGCTTCTTCTTCCCATTTCGGCATGGGACTGGTGAGGTCGGCGAATACCACGATAGGTAGAAGCGAGCAGAGGAAGAGAGCGAGGAGGAGGCCGCCGCCCGAACGTGCGCCGGGAAAGAGTACGATGAGCAGAATGCCGATGGCTGAAGCTACGGCATTCCCCGCGTACCATAGGCATCTGTCTTTTGTCATCTTACGGATGCGCATGACTCACCTCCAAGGAAGTTGTAGGACGGAAGCCATACCGACCACCACCCAGATTGCGAAGAATACGTAGCCGAGATATTTAATGATCTGGTGAGTGGTTGTGCCTTGCCGCGCGTTGATGTACTCGCGACCTCCGAAAATGAAGACTGATTGGCTGCTTGCCTGTTCGAGCGCCACAAGCCGGAAGTCCCAGTAGTCCAGCCAGTGGATGCTTCGTCGATTTGTCAGCACCCAGAGTACTGCGAAGTATGCGCCAAGGGCGCATGCTATCGCCTGCGCACCCGATCCAAACTTCAGATAGGTTACGACAAAGGACAATCCTGCCGAATGGATGAGGAAGAAGAGCTGAGTCCTGGTCCATCGAAGCGTTGTCTCATTCGTACGGAGCGCGATGAGGCCGGCATACATCGTCCGCTGGTCATCGGTCATCGTCGTCCTCCTGGACGGTGTCGAAGTGCTCGCGCAAGTATACTACGAAATACAAAATTGTCCAGATATACTATCTGTCTGTAAGCCAATCGGAGAATAAATACTTCGAGATTCTACGCCTCGACGGTCGGTTCTTCGGCCGGCTCCCCTGCTCCTTCGGCTTTGACGAGTACTTCGCGGGGCTTGGCGCCGTCGCCCGGGCCGATAACGCCCCGCTCTTCGAGAATATCGAGGAGCCGCGCGGCGCGCGCATAGCCGATTTTCAGGCGGCGCTGCAAATATGACGCCGAGGCCTTGCCGGCGCGCACCACCGTGTCGCGCGCTTCTTCGTAGAGCGGATCGTCGTCGCCGTCCTCGGTGTCATCGCCGCCGAGCGCATCGGCAATCGTGCCCGCGCCGGGCTTGGGTTCGAACATTTCGGTCTCGGCGGTCTGATCCGGAATAAGATCCACCTGGTCGCGGATGAATTTGACCACGCTTTGGATTTCCTTGTCCGATACGAATCCGCCCTGGATGCGCTTGGGCTTGGCCGTGTCGCCGGCAAGGAAGAGCATGTCGCCGTTGCCCAACAGTTTTTCGGCGCCGCTGCCGTCCAAGATGGTACGCGAGTCGATCTGCGAGGCGACCTGGAACGCGACGCGCGAGGTGATGTTGGCCTTGATGAGGCCGGTGATGACTTCGACCGACGGCCGCTGGGTCGCGACGATCAGGTGAATGCCGACCGCGCGGGCCATCTGGGCGATGCGCACGATCGAGCCCTCGACTTCGCGCGGAAAGCTCATCATGAGGTCGGCCAATTCGTCGATCACGATCACGAGCCATGGCATCGGCTCGGGCTTATCCTCGCCTCTCGTTTTTTTCATGATGCTCTCGTTGTAGGACGCGATGTCGCGCACGCCCGCGGCCGAGAGCACCTGGTAGCGTTTCTCCATTTCCTTCACCGCCCAGCGCAGCGCCTGGATCATCTTTTTCGAATCGGTGATGGGCGGCGTGAGCAAATGCGGGATGCCTTCGTAGACGGAAAGTTCCACGCGCTTGGGGTCGAGCATGATGAGTTTGAGCATCTCGGGCGGGTTGCGGTAGAGGAACGATGTGACGATGGCATGGATCCCGACGCTTTTGCCCGATCCGGTCGCGCCCGCGATCATCATGTGCGGCATTTTCGCGAGGTTGGCGTAGACCGGCGCGCCGGCCACGTCGCGGCCGAGCGCAAAGAGAAGCGGCGCGGACGATTCCTGGAACACGTCGTGCTCGAACAAACTCCGCAGGCCGACCAGGGCAATGGAGCGGTTCGGCACTTCGATACCGACTAGGGATTTGCCCGGGATCGGCGCTTCGATCCGGATCGGATGCGCGGCAAGAGCCAAGGCAAGATCGTTTTGCAGGCCGACGATGCGCGCAAGCTTCACGCCTTCGGCCGGCTTCAATGTATATTGCGTGACGGTCGGGCCGATGGAGATGTCTCCCATTTCGACGTCCACGCCGAAGTTCAGAAGCGTACGCTTGATGATGTTGGCATTGGCGCGCACATCGCCCGAGGAAGGCGTGCCGCGATCGTCATCCAGAAGATCGAGCGGCGGGAAGCGGTACGCCGAGCGCAGGCGCCGTTTGGCGATGGAAAATTCTTCGTCGTCGCCCTTGCGGTCCCCGGGACCGACCGTAACCTTGGAGCCCGACGCGGCCGGAGCGGCGGGTTTGACGGCGACTTTGTCGGCAAGGCCGGTCACGGCGCTTGCCGCCATGGCAACCGCGCCGGCCGATTCGGGTGCGCCGGTGACAACGGTTTCTTCATCCAGCTTACGGATGCGCCAGATCGGAATGTTGGCGGCGATGAGAATCGCGACCGCAAAGAGCGCGATCTCGATGACGAGCGCGCCCCAGAACGCGAACGCTTGTTCAAGCGGCCAGTTGGCCGCGTAGCCGATCCACCCGCCCGTGCGATCCTCGAAAAAGAGTTCGATGAGCGCCAGGCCGGTAATGAGAAACAAGCCCGCCCCGACAAATGAGCCGGCGAGACGCGGCCGATGGAAACTGCGCACGAGGGATCCGGCGGCGACCAAGAGCGTCAGCGGCGCCAGGAAGTATACGTTGCCGACCGCGAGCGATATGCCGGCGGCGATATAGCTGCCGAGCATTCCGGCGAGATTCCAGTATGCAAGCAGCGTGAGAATGGCGAGCGCCGCGCAGAGGATCGCCAGGGCGCTTCGCTTCGTTTCCGGAGCTAGATGGTCGTGCCAGCGGATACGGGGCGCGTCGTCGTCTAGGTCGTCTTCGTCGCGGCGGCGGCGCTTATGGTCTTTTTTCGCCATGAAAACAGTATACCCTGCACTATGCGATGCAACCAAAGTTGATTTTTCCGATGAGTATCGATGGCAGTTAGACGACTATCCTAGGAACCCGGCGGACCATAGTGCAGGGTATACCCGGATGCCAAAAACTGAGAGCCGGCCCGCGGGGGCGACCGCGGGCCGGGCGATGAGGTGGGCTTATCGACAGCGGGACGGCCGAACCGCCGACTGCGGGGTGCTGCGCGGCACGACATGAGGCGGCACGCTGTTGGGATGCCGCTTCGGTCTGGCCCGCGGGCGCCAGAGGTCGTTGTGCTTGCAGATGCGGCGGAGCGTACCGGAGCTGCACTCCAGCCGCTGAGCCGCCTCTTCGGTGCTCCGGGAATCCCGGAGTACCCGGCGGATCAACTGCAGCTGCCAGGGCTCGAAGCGGTACGGTTCGCTTCCCTTTGGATCGAGCTTTTCGTCGTGATCGAGCTGCCACCAGGGGTCCAGAGCCATTCGCCACCTCAGGTACGGAGTGTGCTGCCGTCCCCTACCCTAGGAAAAAGACAGGAAAGGGTCAACCACCGACAGATAAAGAAATTCCAAATTCCAGTATCCAAATTCCAAACAAAAGATCGATGCTCGAATGATCAAATAATCAAAAACGAGTTTCGGTTATTGAAATTTTATTGGTATTTGTTTGGTGCTTGGGATTTGATGCTTGGTACTTCCCTACTTGCATCCTTCTCCGTATGTGATCGCGATCTCGTGATCGGGATTGTCATGGTCGTGGAGCGTCACGCCGTCCAGCCCCGGATAGCGAATGTCGAAGATCTCGGCTTCGCCCGGGGCGATATCCGGATACTGCGAGCCCGGGTCTTCGCCGTCTTCGTTGTGCGGCCCGACGCGGATCGTGATGGGCTTGGACGTGGCGTTTTGGATCGAGATGAGACAGCCGAGCGAATCGGTGATCTTGACGGTAAGTTCGGTCGGATGGAAACCCGCGGTATCGTAGCGGATCGGGCGGGAATCCGACGGGATAATGGAAACCTCGCTTTCGTCGAGATCGCGCGGCGCCTCGCCGCCGTCGGAAATCATACGCACGGCCAGCCACGCGCCGAATATGAGTACAACGGCGAATCCGGCTGCAATGGCGAGGATACGGTACCAACGATTCTGGCTCGCGGGTTGTTGGTCTGGAGGCATAGAACGAGTGTTTAGTGATTAGTGATGAGTGACGAGTGGCGGTCAGATCATCGTGATCGTGCGCTCACGGCTGACGACTATTCACTGATCAACTCCGTATTGCGATGCGGCCGCCGCGCCGATGGATCAGGCCTTCGGCGAGCAGGGCGGCGAGCGTTGCATCAAATACTCTGGCTGAAATTTTCCTTCCCTGCAAGAGCGTTTGTACGCGCGCGCGAATCGCTGGTGCCGAACCGCCGCCATCCAGCAGCGCCTGCACGATCTTGCCGCGAAGCTCTCTTCGTGATCCGGCGAATTTCGCCTGAATCGCGTAGACGCGGGCGCGGCGGTTGGGATTCGGCACGCCGGCAAGCGCGGCCGAGCCGTAATCCATGAGCGCCCAGTACCATTTGCGAAAATCTTTTTTCGGCAGCGTGCGCGCTACCCAGGCCGCGACTGCGCTATCCGGGACGTCGGTTTTGCCGGGAAAGAAATGATGGAGGTACGTGCGGCGGATATTGGTTTCAATAAATACAGCCGGGCGGTCGAACGCGAACGCCAGGATGGAGCCGGCGGTGTTCCTGCCAATGCCCGGCAGAGCTTGTAAGCGCTCGATATCAGCGGGTACGCGGCCGCCGTGTTCGGCTTCGATGATGCGGGCCGCGCGCTGGAGATATGCGGCGCGGCGGTTGTAGCCCATGCCGCGCCAGGCAGCGAGTACTTCTCTGAGCGGTGCCGTGGCCAGGGCGCGGGGCGTAGGAAATCGGCGGATGAATTGCGGCCAGATGTCCGCCACGCGCGAAACTTGGGTTTGTTGGAGCATGACTTCAGATACGAAGATATGCCACGGCTCATCGGTATGCCGCCACGTCAAATCGTGCCGGCCGTTTTTGCGGTACCAAGTCCATATGAAATTCCGGAACTGAGCGGGCGTCATGGTTGTGGGGTGTGGAGATCCCAGCCCCATCGACGAACGGCGTTCGGGCTGACAGCGACATCATGCCAGGAATCCGTTCCGCGGAGAAATGCATGTCCAACCATCGGATACCGCCAATGGGGCTGGATTTGCGATTCGTTTCTGCGTAAACTCGCTGCGGTTCATTCTTGCAGGCAAATCGAGAAGGTTCGAGCCCGCGCGCGGGCGGGCTCGAGATACTACGAAATTGGTCAGGAGGTACGGACGCGGCTCGTCCGCCGCGGCCGAATCGCAAGGGTCGTCACGGTAGCGGGATACTGCGTGATCCAAGCGGCAGACGGCACGCCCTCGTTCGCGAAGACATCTATGAGGGCCTTGTGCAGGAAGTCGGCGTTGACTTCCCGGACGGCGCCGAGGAGCACGGTCTTGCCGGGGCGCATCGGCCGGTCTCCCTTGCCGGGAAGCAGCTCATGCCCTTGGCCGAAGAGCGTCATGATATTCGTGGCGCCATGGCGCTCCATGGCGCTGATCAGGGTCTCGAGCAGGCCTGGCTGGCCTTCGAACACCACCCGCGTTTCGATGACTGCGCTTGGCATACGGCTCCTTTGCGAGATGGCAAAAAGTTGATGCCCGTCCCGACACGATGTCGGGACGGGCGGGGCGGGAACGGCGGCTAGGCGATGGTCGCCGCGGCGCGGCGCTCGCGGTCCGAGCGGATGATGTCGGCCCTTCGGAACTGCTGTTCGAGCGCCTTCTTCTTCCGGCGAAAGGCGGCGACGACCTCGGGGTTCATTCGGAGACCCATCCAGGAATCCATGTGGCCGACGACGCGGCACTCGGCCGGCCTCCAGGTGTCCATCTGGCCGATGCGGTTCCGGTCGCGCGGATCCCGGGCGTCGAGGACGAAGACCTTCAGCGGGCCCTGGCGTTGCACCTGCTCGACGAGCGCGGTGACGCCGCCTCGTTCGATGATGATGCCCGGTCGGTATGCCGTACCGTTCCCTGCGTTTTCGTGCATGCAGTCCTCCTGGGTTGGGGGTGTGCTGCTGGGCTTGTGTATACCACACTCCCGCATAAAATCAATGGCGCGGTTGCGCCGGCTGAGGATAGTTCGCTACACTGAATACGCCGTATCAATTGTAACCTTCTTTCTCATGTTCAGAGTCGATCAACCGTTTCCCGATTTCTCGCTCGAGGTCTATCGGCCCGAGACCAAAGACGAAGGCACCATCACGAAGCAGGATCTGGCCGGCAAATGGGTGGTACTCTTCTGGTATCCGGCCGATTTTACGTACGTCTGCCCGACCGAATTGGCGGACATGCAGCGGCGGTACGACGAATTCAAAAAGCTCGGCGCCGAGATCGTCGGCGCGTCAACGGATACCACGGTCACGCACAAAGCGTGGGTAGAAACCGAAGAGCTGCTTGCCGATCTTCGCTATCCTCTTGCCGCGGACCACAATGGCGCGCTCTCGCGCGCGCTGGAGATCTACGATGAATCCAATGGCCGGGCGCAACGCGCCGCGTTCATTATTGACCCTGACGGGGTGCTTCGCGCCGTGGACATTGTCGCCGATGCGATCGGCCGGAGTGCCGGCGAACTCCTGCGCAAGACCAAGGCCCTGAAATTCGTGCGCGAGAATCCAGGTAAGGTCTGCCCGGCCTCGTGGGACGAGGGTGCGCCCACGCTTTCGCCGTCGCTCGGAATATCGGGCAAGGTGGCCAAGGCCCTCGGTCAATAATAGTCGGTTCAAAAATCGCGTCCTGCTCCACTGGGGATGTGATTTTGGCATCGAATCGCGCGCGCTTCCCCACTGGGGAGGTGTGCAGAACTGCCATAGCTCCGTGAGAAGACGGTGCTATACTGAAATTGCTTGGTTTTATCAACCCCGCCAGCGTTTGACGCGGCGCGGGAAAAAGGTCGGGATTCTCAATCCGTACGCCAACTTCTGTGAACCCAAAGCAATTTCTCTTGATCGGCGGCATAATACTCGTCGCCCTCGGCGTGCTCGGCATGGTAGGCGTGCTCGGTCCCACGCAGGACGAGAGCGTGCTTGTCGACATGGGCCTCGACTGGTGGTTCGATGATGCCGAAAACTGGGCGCACTTGGTCCTCGGCGTTATTGCCCTGGCCGCGGCATTCGTCGTGCCTGCCGGCATGCAGCGCTGGCTCGTGCTGGCCGTCGGCGTGCTCGGCATACTCGTCGGGCTCTACAGCGTCTTAAACGATACGGTCCTCTGGGGCGCGAACCTCCAGAACCCGGAAGACACGCTGTTGCACCTCGTCGTCGGCGCATGGGCACTGGCTGCCTCGTGGAAAAAATCCGAGGCCGCAGCCCCGATGTCGCCTACGATGCCGATGTAGCGCGAACGTACGAACGCGTCGTTGCGCCGCGGGAGCCCCTGAATGAGGGCTCCCGCGTTTCAATTTCAACGGTGGCGGATTTCGGCCCGCCTTTGGTATCATGGCGGCATGCCCGGTAGTACAACTTCGAAGGCCTTTGCCGCCTGCTATTCGAGCAACGGGATTTCTAAGAATCATCCATGCTGGTACGCGCCATCGGTTTTGCGCCATTAATTTTGAAGTCGTCCTACCGGGTATGATCAGACTCGTCGTTTGGCTGCTGATTCTGGGTGCCATCGGGTACGGCGCGGCGCGCTTTATCCCGGATGACACCCGCCGTGCGGCGCTTGCGAGTATCGGCCTGGATACGTTTTTCGAGACCACCGCGCCGAATTTCATCCGCGAGAAGTTGGCCATTGGCCGCGATCCGGCGGCAGAGCGCAAAGCGCGCATTGACGAGCTCGGACTGCATCTGGGGGACGTGCGCCAGAACCTCGATTCGATCGCTTCGGCCAAGACGCCCGACGAGATCGCGCGCCACGTCGCCGAGGCGCGCGAAGAGCTTGCCAAGGCCGAGTCGCTCGCGACCGAGGCGGGTGCGCTATCGTCCGACACGGGACTCGTGAAAAGAACCACCGCGCGCCTGATCGATAGCGTTTTGCCCGCACCGGCCGCGGCTTGTCCTGCCGAATAACGCAGCATGAGCGCGCCGGCTATGCAAAAGATGCGCCTGATCCAGCGGCCGCCCGAATCGGTTCCTCACCGCCTCGGCCGCCTGCGCGCATTTAGTATTTTTCTCCTGATCGTCGTTCCGGTCTTCGCGTGGCTCCTCTGGGTAAGTTTCGGAGCGTTTCGCGATTTGGCTTCCCCTACCTATCGGCCGTCGGGCGTGGTGCCCGGACAATATCATTTGGCGTTTGAAGCGGTTTCGATTCCGGCTGCGGACGGCGCGGTGCTGGCGGGCTGGCTCATACCGGCTGCGAACCCGGCGGCGCGCGAAGCCGTGGTGCTTGTCGCGCCCGAAGGAACGGACAAGGGCTCGCTCATGCCGATCGCGGCGCGCCTCCATGACCGCTTCCATGTGCTCGCCATGGATATTCGCGCGTCAGGCGAAAGCGGCGGGCGGTGGAGTACGCTCGGTCTTGCCGAGGCCGGCGACGTGGAGCGGGCGGCCGCATTTTTGCGCGAAAACGGCGCCGAGCGCGTCGGCGTATTCGGTTCATCCGTCGGCGCGGCCGCGGCGGTGCTTGCCGCAGCGGCTGACCCCGGCATAATGGCGATCGCGCTCTGGGCGCCGTATACCGACGTGCCGTCGCTTGCGCGCGGATACTACGGCGGCATCGCGCCGCTTGCGGCATTACGCGAGCAGTCGCTCTTCGGCTGGGGTCGGCTTTTGTTAGGCGGGAATCTGGACACCGTCTCGCCGGTAACCGCGGCGCGCGGCGTGACACAGCCGGTCTTTTTGATCCACAGCCGGGCCGATGCCTTCGTGCCGTTCGAGCACGCCCGGCGTTTTCAACAGGCATTCGCCGATCACGCGTTCGCGGAATTTTACTTCACCGATCGGGGCGGCCACGGAGAATATCCGACAGATCTCGCAGACCGGCTATTGGATTTCTTTTCCCGTGCGCTCGCCACGGCGCGCTGAGCTCGGAGAACCAAAACCGCCCCGATGTTCATCGGGACGGTTTTGGCTTCAGCGGCGGCGGTTTACGGCTGCAGAATATCTTCAGTGCGTCCGTCGATCGATAGCACGACGCTCGATACGGTCGGGAACTGCTTGAGTGTTTCGGTAATCTGTGCGCGGATCGCCGAGACGCGGCAGGAGCCCCCGACCGCGCGTTCCAATTCATTCGAGAAGTCCACGCGCGCCACGCCGTTGGCGATCGTCAGGGATTGGATCATGACGCCCGGATTGATGCTCGTGAAGTAGCCCGCTTGCACCTCGGTGCCGGTCGGACCTCCGAGCAGTTCTTCGAGCGCGGCGCGGGCCACGGCGGTCGTCCGCTCGATGCGCCGATCCACCGGAAAGACGCGATTGCAGGAGAATTCCGGATCGAGCGCGCTGTTGTTGAAGAACGCCTTGACCGTTATGGGATCGCTGATGGCAGCCCGAGGCGCGAAACGCACGGGCACGCGCAATTCATTGGCGTGTTCGGGGAGGCCCGACGGGTTATCCTTTTCGAGCACGAGCGTGCCGGTCTCGGTTGTCGGCGGATCAAAGTACAGGACCGCGCGGAACGGAACGAAATCGGTCGTCATCCACTCCCCTTGCGCCTGGGCGGGAATCACGCCGAGTTCGCGGTTGTCGGCATCGAAAATCCTAATCGGAAACGACGCTTCGAAATACCAATTGCCGCGCGCTTCACCCTCCAGCACGAGCGGCGAGGATACGACTTCGTTTTGGAGCGGCCGGTCGAGCACGATCAGGTCCGGAATTTGAGCTCGCTCATTTTGCGGCGGCGCGACGGATTCGGTGAATGTTTTGTCGCCCGCTCGGCACTGGCGCGGGTGGGACTCGGTGACCGGGAATCCGCGCGCTACGCAGGTCGCGAAGTCATTGGTCGCCCGGACCTTTTGCCACTCGAACCAGAAACACCAGTCGTCCTCGCAAGTATAGAGAAGCGCCGTGGCCAGGCCGATGAGTGCTGCGATAATGAGAATCGTGATGACGAGTCCGGTGCGCATAGATGGGATTCGTTATGGGATAATCGGCATTTCGGGTGCTGAATGTGACGTTAATACTACCGTTGGACTTTCGGTCCCGTTACTCATAGCGTAGGGCCTCGATGGGCGCTTTTTGCGCGGCCCGGCGCGCCGGATAGAGCCCGAAGATAATGCCGGTGACCGATGCGACGAGTACGGCCGAGAGGATGGCCGATGCCGGCATCGCGAATGCCCAATCGAACGTCGAAAATTGCGTTACGGCAACGTATACGCCGGCCGCCAACAGCGCGCCGAGCGCAATGCCCGCGATGCCGCCCACGATCGAAAGCATGATCGCTTCGACGAGGAACTGCATGAGAATGTCGCGATTCGTGGCGCCCACTGCCTTGCGCAACCCGATCTCGCGCGTTCGTTCCACGACCGAGACAAGCATGATGTTCATCACGCCGATGCCGCCGACGATGAGCGAGATGGAGGCGATCGCCGTCAGAAAGAGCGTGAGAACGGAGGTAACCGTGCCCAAGAGGTCGAGCGCCTCGGCTTGCGTGCGAACCGTGAAATCATCTTTGTCGGGATCCGTGATGCGGTGGTTTTGGCGCAGGAGCGATATGATGCGCGACTTCACGAATTCGACGTCGTAGCCGTCAGCCGCTTTGACCGCGATTTCGTTATAGTAATTGATGCCGAGGAGCTGCTTTTGCGCGACCGACATCGGGATCAATACCATGTCGCTCATGGCCGAGCCGAGAAGGCCGAGTCCCTCGGCGGATATAACGCCGACGACGCGGAATGTTTTGTCCTTGATGCGGATCGTCTTACCGATGGGATTGCGCTCGCCGAAGAGTTCGTCGGCCAGCCCCGGCCCAAGGATCGCGACGGGTGCGGCGGAATCATCGTCGAACGGGGTGAAGCGGCCGCCGGATTCGAATTCGAGATTGATGATGTCGAAGTATTCCCCGGTGACGCCGATATAGGTCGTCGCGAGGTCGTTGTTTTCAAAGATGACGCGCGCGCTGCCGCGGACCTCGGCCGACACGCCGGCCACGGACGGTTCGCGGCGGATGGTATCCAGATCCCGCTCGTTGAGCGTTTTGATCACGATCCCGAGTACGGCCGGCGGCGGGCTGAAGCGCGAGCTCGAGCTGCCGCCCGGCTGGATTGAGATGAGGTTCGAGCCAAACCGCTCGACCTGGTCCACGATCAGGCGCTCGGCCGAGGTGCCGATGGACATCAAGAGCATTACCGACGCGATGCCGATGACAATGCCGAGGATCGTCAGGAGCGATCTGACTTTGGCATGACGGAGGCCCGCGCTTGCGGTTTTGACGGTGTCGACGAAGCGCATGAGCAATTATTTGAAGAATCCGTCTATGCCCGTGCGCCGTTTGCCGGGCTTCGAGTCTGATTCGATTTTCCCGTCGCGGAGACGAATATGCCGATCGGCGTATTCGGCCGTATACGTCTCGTGCGTGACAAGAATGATCGTGCGGCCTTCGTTGTTGAGCCGTTCCAGAATTTCCATGACCTGCGCGCCGGACGCCGAATCTAAGTTGCCGGTCGGTTCGTCGGCGAAGATAACTTGGGGGTCGTTGACGAGTGCCCGCGCGATCGCAACGCGCTGTTTTTGGCCGCCCGAGAGGCGGCTCGCTTCCACCAATAGCTTATCGGTCAGTCCTACCGCGCCGACGGCCCGTTCGACTTTCGCTTTGCGCTCGCGGGGTGGGACTGCGGAATATAACAGCGGCAGCTCGACGTTTTCATAGACCGACGAGCGGCCGAGTAGATTAAATGATTGGAATACGAAACCAAGTTCCCGGTTGCGGATGCCGGCAAGGTCGGCGTCCGCGAGCGATGTCATATCCCGGCCGCCGAACTGATACGCGCCTTCGGTCGGTCGCTCGAGAAATGAGAGGATATGCAGGAGTGTGGATTTACCCGAGCCCGACGGCCCCATAATGGCCACGAATTCGCCGGGATCGATCGTGATGTTTACGTGATCCAACGCTCGGGTGCGTGCGCCGCCGGTGGCGTAGTCCTTTACGAGGCGTTCGGCATGGATCATTTGTTTGTTTTCAGGAAATCCCGCCTGCCGGCAGGCAGGCCGCGGCCGGGAGGCCGCGGAGCTCCTCGTTCATTGGGACGGTCGGCGCCCTACGTCGACGACGCGGTCGCCCTCGGTAACGCCTTCCAAGATTTCCACGTTACCGTCCGTACCGCGCAGACCGAGCGTGACGGCAACGTCAGCCGCGTCGGGCGTGCCCCACGGGCGCACGAACGTGCCGTCGTCGGTTTCAATAATGGCGTAGGCGGGGAGAATTAATACGCCCTCTTTCTTTTGCGCTTCGATATCGAGATTCGCGGTCAGGCCGCTTTTTAGCCGATCATCGGGTGTCTCAAACAGGATGCGGACCTTGTAATTGACTACGCCGTCGATGATGGTCTCGCCCGGTTCAATCGACACGACGCTGCCGCGAAACGCTTCTCCCGGGAATGCGTCGAGCGTAATGCGCACGGGATTGCCGCGGTTTACTTTGCCGATATCCACTTCGGGAACGTTGGCCTCGATCTCCATGCGGTCCTGCGAAATAAGCGAAACGAGCGCGGTATTGGCTTGCACGATTTCCCCCACCTTGGCGTCTTGTTTGGTGACGAGGCCGGCGAAGGGCGCGCTCATGACGGTCTCGGCCAGCTGGGCGCGGAGCACGTCGCGGCGCGCTTCGGCTTGGCGCAGCTTTGCTTCGGCCGAGGCGATGGCCTCGAGCGTGGCGCCGGCTTCCTTCAGGGCAAGTTCGTTTTCGGCAACGGCGAGGTTGGATTCGGCGGTGCGCAACTTTTCCTCGGCGGAAACGAGGTTCGCCAGCGCGGTATTCACGTTCGTGCGGCCGGTGGATACGTCGGATTTCCAGCCGTCGATGGTTGTCTGGGAAAGTCCGGTCGTGGAAATCGCCCCGTTCAGCACCATGGCGACGCGGTCCAAAAACGTGCGGATGGCCAGAAGCGTCGCGCGCGCTTCGGCCACGCCATTCTCGGGCCGCGCGGCAGGATCATCGATCGTTGCGCGCCATGTCACGAGGCGCTGTTCGATCGCTCCGCGTTCGGATTCCACGGTGATTTCCAGCGTAGGATCGGCAACGACGAATGCGAGCTGGGGGTTGGTCCGCGGATTCGAGAAAAATTGGTCGGCCTTGACCCGGACCGCGTCGTCGGATTTGGTGTAGGCGTCCGAAAGCCGATCGGCAAGATTTGCCATAGCATCGGCAAGCGCCGTGCGGGCGTTTTCCACTTTTACTTCTTGAATGCGAAGTTCTTCCGGCCGCGTGCCGCGCCGGACTTCCGCAAGGTTGGCTTGAGCTTCGCCGACGCTCGCCTCGGCTTCGCGGAGCGATGCGGCTAATTCGCCCTGATCGAGCGTTGCCAGGGCCTGGCCGGCGCGTACTTCGGTTCCCGCTTCGGCAAGGACGCTTGCGACGCGGCCGGTGCGGACGAACGCGAGATTGACGCTTTTGGCCGCCTTCGTGCTGCCGGTCACGCGGACTTCGGCAACGACCGTCCCCCGCTGCACCTCGATCGCCTCCACCGTATCCGGCTGCTGGGCGTACCAATACCAACCGCCGCCCGCGACGGCGATCGCGAGCGGGATATAGATAAGCGGCTTTCGAATCAACGCAAAAAGGCGAAGCATGTCCGTCCCAGTGTATCAAGTTTGACTCGAGAGGCAAGCGGTGGCCGGCCGCGCTATCACTGCTTTCGTTCTTCGGTGTGGTCCGCCTGCTCTTGGCGCTTGAGAAAGCGCGTGAGATAGACGCTCGCGATCACGACGAGCAGCGTGATGACGATGGCATAGATGAATTTCGCGATGACGGTATTTTTCTCGACGTTGATGAAATATCCGATCAATTCGGAGACGGCTTCGTTCCAGGCAAGGCCGGCCACGAGGCCGAACGCGGTCAAGATGTAACCAAGCGTGCGCTCGCGCACTTCGCGGCGGATTTCTTTCCCCTCTGCGCCTATCTTTTTGAATTCAGAAGTGAATGGCATACCGGGCTCTTAGCGCCGCACGAGGGCATAGGCGCCGTTTTGATAGATCAGCGTGTACTGGCGGTCTTCGTCATCTTCGAATTGCGCCGACCCTTTGGTGCGGGCTTGGTCGAAAAATACCCGCGCCTCGTCGCTGGAAAGATCGTCGCGCAGATGCCGGATTCCTTCTTCGGCATTATCTTCGTACGAGACCGTCATGCCGTGGACTGTGGTTTTTTCTGCCATAATTTTGGTTACAATCCCTGTCCCCGTTTACTCACGCGCGCGACCAGCTCATCACGCAAGCGCTCGGCTTCTTCGCGATCCAATCCCGGCAGGCGGCCTTCGCTTAGCGCGCCCGTGCGGTTGTATGAAGCGCTGATGCCTGCGGTTTGGATATGGAGATCCGAAAGGCCGAGCAGGCGCGCAAGGATGCCGCGGTAGATATCCACATTTTGGATGCGATCGTAGGGAATGGTTACGGACTGCTTCCAGATAACGCCGGATTCTTTGCGGAAGCCCAGATCGCTCAATTCATAGCGATAGTAATAGTACGAGAGACGCGCCCAGACATACGCAAGCGCGAGCACGAGGATGAAGATCGAAATCGTAATTACGCCCGCCGTGCTGATGGCACCGAGAGCCACATCGAATGACATGTCGCCGTCCTGCGGCGCGCGAGAATTGACAGCGGCGAAGAACGAAATAAAGCTCGCCACCGCTGCCGCGACAATTGCGGCGCCGGCAAACTGGAAGAAAAATAGCCATACGGCGCGCGGATGGAGTTGCTTCATATATTCCTATGGTAGCGCCGCGGAGAATCCGGCGCTAGCGGATCGATGCACCGGGCGGCACCTCGCGGTCCGGCACGAGGAGGGCCGGTCCATCCCCGGAATCCGCCGCTAACAGCATGCCCTGGCTCTCTAAGCCCATGAGGGCGCGGGGCTCAAGATTCGCAACAATGATGATCTGGCGGCCGATCAGCGTATCGGGTTCGTAGCGCTTGCCGATGCCGGCCAGGATCTGGCGCTCCCCGATCTCGGCGCCGAGATCCACGCGGAGCTTCAGGAGTTTTTCCGATCCCTCTACGCGTTCGGCTTCGCGAATGGTTCCGGCGCGGAGATCGATTTTTTTGAAATCGTCGAATGGGATCATGTTTCAGAATTCGTGGAGCCCTTCGAAATTCGCAAAAAATTTTCTGATCGCAATCTGACTGCTCTCAGCAGCACGCAGATGATTGACCGTCATCGAGGCCTTTTGAAGTTCGTTGGCAAAAAATTCCTGCTCTTTCTCGGACGTATCGAATTTCGGGCTGCCGTATGCCCCGCAATCGGCATGGACCATAAGGCCGATGGCTCTGGGCTTGTGGAGCTTGATGGATTTGGCGATCTGATCGAGTAGATATACGCGATCGGTCTCGCCCGGCTGGCCGGCAAGGCCCTTGGCGCCGCCGGCGACTTTGATGAGGTCCACGTGCTGCCAGCCCTGCCTTGCGACCAGTTCCCCGAGGAGCGGCGAGAATCGATCATCGAAGCACCAGATGATGCAAATGTCGGCTTCGTAATGATGGGCATCGGACGGATGCGGGAGAATGGTTTGCATGGATTTTTTCTACACCAAAACGCCATTAAAGGGAATCCGCGGACGGCGACTGTGCCGTCCGCGGAGTTCGAGATCACTGCTCGCCCTGTTCGTAGGGCAATGCCGATAGGAGTTGCATCCGTTCGCCGGATGCGAGCCAGGCCTCCCAGCGCTGGGGATCGACGAAGTACGATCGCTTCGTACCGTGGCGCCAGATGGAGCAGTTGATGCGGAGCCAGAGCATGATCCGGCCGAGTATCGAGCGATACGCGTACCCCGCTTCCTGATAGCGGAACCTCCGGAAGTGCTGTACGCCCCACGAAATCTGGATGCAGGGAGCGATGGCGAACCGCTTGCCGGCATCCTCGCCGAGCTCTTCTTCGGCGGCGGCCCGGATGCGGCGCTTGGCGGCGACGATGCCGCCGATCACCTGCTCGGGATCCATCTTATGCGCGTGCGCCGCGCCGCAGGGCGCATGGCCGAGCGCGATGACCACGTCGATGTTCTTGAGCTTGAGGCCCTTGATGATGTGACGCACGAGGACTGCGCCGTCGGGCAGGCCGACGCTGAGCGGCGAATCCTCGGGCGCGAGGAGCGGACCGCCGTTGAGTGCAACCAGGTGCACGCGCGGACCGTTGCCGTGGCGCCGGCAGATGCCGGACAGGAAATCGAACACGTCTTCACTTTGGTCTCCGTCGCCGCAGATTGCGGCGACCACGCCCTGCTGCGGTTGGAGCCGGTGGCCGTCGACGTCCTTCAAGACGCCGAAGCGCCGCATCGCGCGATACTCCATTGCGTGGCGAAGGGTGAGCGCGAGGCCCAAGCGGTATCCTCCCTTGGAAAGGGTTGGTAGCGTGCTCGTGAGCGGATTTGCTCACCGCCGCATCTTCCTTCTGGAATTCGAATATGTCAAGGGCGCCGCTACGCGAAATAGCCGCATTTATGTGCGTTTTTTGCCTTAACTAATCGAGGAGTACCTTTACGTGGTTCTCGGCGTCCATTTCCAAAAATCCCCCGCTTGTCGCAAGTTCTTTTTTTGAGCCGTCGGGCGCGGTGATGACCGCCTCGCCCGGCGCAAGCACGGTGATGAGCGGCCGATGGTGATCCAAAATCGTGATCTCGCCGCTTTGGGTTTTGACGGTGAAGGCAGAGGCCTCGCCGTCGAAATCCACGCCGCGTAATGATGCAATGGTGAGCTTCATACTTGTGCCTATGTGGCGTCTTCAAAATCTATGCCGATGGAACCCGCATCCATCGCGCCGATTTTTTCGGCCGCAGATCTGTGCAGCGGATGGTTTCGATATGCGTCCAGTGCATCTCGATCGCGTACCATTACAACGAATGCGTGCGTATATCCTTCATTCCATTTCGAGAAGTTTTTGCCGCACCGAATATCGATGATGCCATCGATCTGTCCTTTGAGCGTCCGAATGTCTTTCATGATAGAGATAGTTTCCTCTTCTGTCGTGCCAGGTTTCCAACGGAATATCGCGATATGCGTGATCATGAGTGTTTATTCTAATGTTCTTAAGAACATTAGAATGTACTTTGCGGATGCTGGCCGATAACTTAATGACCAGTGACCAATGACTAATCCTTCAGCGACCCTTTCATGTAGAAGAAGTCCTCGGGCTGGTCGTCGTATTCGCCGGCAAGGATGTCGGCAAAGTCACGGATCGTGGTCTCGAGCTTCACGTATTTGCCCGGCCGACCGGTGAAGGTTTCGCCGACGAAGAATGGCTGTGAAAGGAACCGCTGAATGCGGCGCGCGCGATTGACTATCTGCTTGTCTTCGTCCGAGAGTTCTTCCATGCCAAGGATCGCGATGATGTCCTGCAATTCCTTGTAGCGCTGGAGCGTGCGCTGGACGGCGCGCGCGGTCTCGTAATGCTCCTTGCCGACGATCTTGGGATCCAATGCCGATGACGTGGACGCGAGCGGATCCACGGCCGGGTAAATGCCGATTTCGGTCAACGCGCGGGAGAGAACGATGGTCGAATCGAGGTGCGCGAATGTGGCGGCCGGCGCGGGGTCGGTGATATCGTCGGCCGGCACGTAGATCGCTTGCACTGACGTTACCGAGCCCTTCGTGGTCGAGGTGATGCGCTCTTGCAATTCGCCCATTTCCGAGGCAAGCGTCGGCTGGTAGCCCACGGCAGACGGCAAGCGGCCGAGGAGTGTCGATACTTCGGACCCGGCCTGTGAGAAGCGAAAGATATTGTCGATGAACAAGAGCACGTCCTTGCCTTCCTCGTCGCGGAAATATTCGGCCATGGTCAGGGCCGAGAGCGCCACGCGCAACCGCGCCCCGGGCACTTCGTTCATCTGGCCGAAGACGAGCGCGGTCTTTTTCATGACGCCCGATTCGGTCATCTCGCGGATGAGGTCATTGCCTTCGCGGCTCCGTTCCCCGACCCCGGCAAATACCGAATAGCCGCCGGATTCTTCGGCCACGTTGCGGATCAATTCCTGCACGGTGACAGTTTTGCCTACGCCCGCGCCGCCGAAGAGTCCTACTTTTCCGCCTTTGATGAATGGCGCCAAAAGATCAATGACTTTGATGCCAGTTTGGAATACTTCGGTTTTGGTCGTCTGCTCCGGAAGCTTGGGCGCTTCGCGGCGGATCGGCCAACGGAGCTTGAATCCTTCGGCACGCTCAGGACCCGGCGTCGCGTCTTTGGCTTTCTCGTTCAAGGTCTCGCCGACTACGTTGAACACTTTGCCGAGGACTTCGGGACCCACCGGCACGGTAACGGGCGAGCCGGTATCGGTTACCGTCGCGCCGCGCGCGAGGCCATCGGTCGAAGCGAGCGCGATGGCGCGCACGCGGCCGGGCTCGAGATGGCGCGCTACTTCGGCAATGATTGTGCGATCACCGGCATGAATGGTGAGCGCGTTGCCGAGCGCGGGCATCGCCGCATCCTCGGCAAATGCCACGTCCACGACCGGTCCGATCACCTGGGCGATGCGGCCTTCTCGGTTTTCAGCGATTTGTTCGGAGTGTTTTGCCATATACTATGCCAGTGCGCTTTGCGTTGAGGTAATTTCGATCAGTTCCTTGGTAATGGCTGCTTGGCGCGCCTTGTTGAACTCGATCAAAAGCTTCCCGGAAATGTCATCGGCGTTATCCGATGCATTTTTCATCGCCACGCGGCGCGCGGAATGTTCCGAGGCGTTGGCCTCGAGCACAAGGTCGTAGATTTGCATGCGAATCAAGTGCGGCACAAGCGCGGCCAGCGCTTCGGCCGGGGACGGTTCGAAAATAAATTCGATCGGCTCGGCGTTGCGCCCGCCCGCTTCCGGGCTTTTGCCGAGCTCGGCGAAGCGGCCATGTTCGGGCACGATCTCATCCACGGTTTCGCGGATTTTTGCCATATCGGTCGGCAGGATTTGGCGGGCAAGCGGATCTTGGCGCAGCGTCGTGCGAAAATGCGTGGAAATTGTCATGACGCGGTCCCAGGAGCCATCGACAAATCCTTGGACCAAAAGATCGGCAAGCGGCGTGATCTCTTCGGTATCGGCATAATCGCCAAAGCCCTCGAAGCGGGCGACAATATTCCAATTTCGTTTCTCGGCATAGCGGATCGCCTTGCGGCCCACCGCAATGACCACGAAACGATGGTCGGCGTCGGTACGGTATTCGTCGGTCGCGAGCAATTCCTCCATTTTGCGGAATACTTGCGTGTTGAACGAGCCGGCGAGCCCTCGATCCGAGGCGACAAGCAGCAAAGCGGTTGCGGCGATCGGTCGCGCGGCCATGAGCGGCGAGAGAATCGGAGCGTTCGCCGATACGCGGCCGAGAATTTCAAGCGCCAAAAAAGCGTACGCGCGCGAGGCGAGCGCGAGTTCTTGGGCGCGGCGCATCTTCGTGGCCGAGACCACTTCCATGGCACGCGTAATCTGGCCGATGTTTTGGACCGCGCGGCGGCGGGATTTGATTGTCTGGAGAGATTCCATGGTTACATGCGCTTGGCTTCCTCGATCGCAGCCGTAAGCGCGGCTTCGGCCGCATCATCCAATGCGCCGGATTTGGCGATTGGCGCGAGAATAGTATCGCGGTAGCGTTTGTCGAGATAATCGAGGAGTTTGGCCTCGAACGCTTTGACGTCGGCGATGGCGATATCATCCAAATATCCATTGAGTGCCGCATAGAGCACTACCACTTGTCGCTCGAACGGCACGGGTTCGATGTCGGATTGCTTAAGAATTTCCGTGAGCAGTTCGCCGCGGCGAATTTTTGCTTTTGTCGCCTCGTCCAGATCCGACGCAAACTGCACGAATGCGGCCAGTTCCCGGAATTGCGCGAGTTCGAGGCGCAAGCGGCCAGCAACTTTTTTCATGGCTTTAGTCTGGGCGGTCGAGCCGACGCGCGACACCGAGATGCCGACGTTGACCGCCGGCCGGATGCCGGCGAAAAAGAGTTCGCTCTGGAGGAAAATCTGGCCATCGGTGATGGAGATGACGTTGGTCGGAATGTAGGCGGCCACGTCGCCCAGCTTCGTTTCGATAATCGGCAGCGCGGTCAGCGATCCCCCGCCGTGCTCTTCAGAGAGCTTGGCCGCGCGCTCCAAGAGCCGGGAATGGAGATAGAAAATATCGCCCGGATACGCTTCGCGCCCCGGCGGGCGGCGAAGCAATAGCGACAATTGGCGATAGGCATCGGCATGCTTGGAAAGATCATCGTAGACCACGAGCGCGTCTTGGCCGCTTTCCATGAAGTATTCGCCGATTGCCGCGCCGGCGAATGGGGCCAAATATTGCAGCGCTGCCGGCGCAGATGCGGGGGCGGAGACGACGATCGTGTAGGCAAGCGCGCCCTGCTCTTCCAAGAGCTTCACGATCTTGGCCACTTTGGAATTTTTCTGGCCGATGGCCACGTAGATGCAGATCACCTGGCGGCGGCCCGGATCTTGGCGCTGGTTCAGAATCGTATCGAGCGCGATCGCGGTTTTGCCGGTCTGGCGATCGCCGATAATAAGCTCGCGCTGGCCCCGGCCGATCGGAATCATCGCATCGATGGATTTGATGCCGGTGTGCAGCGGCACGTTGACCGACTCGCGCGCGACCACCGAGGGCGCGTTTTTCTCAAGGCGATTTCTTTGGGCGTTTGCGGCATCCTTGAATATGACGCCCTTGCCGTCGAGCGGTTCGCCGAGCGGATCGACCACCCGGCCGATAAGCTCGCGGCCCACGGGGATGGAAAGCACCGCGCCGGTTTTTTTCACGCGGTCGCCCACGCGTACCGCATCGGCATTGCCGAGGATAATCGCGCCGATAAACGCTTCTTCAAGGTTTGCCGCCAAGGCGGTCACCTCGCCCGATGCGGTTTCGATCGCCAAGAGTTCCTGCGAAACGGCCTCGCCGAGGCCGGATATTTTGGCGATGCCGTCCCCGGTTTCGGTCACGGTCCCGATGCGTTCAAATTCGGGCTCGTCACGGAAGCCGGCGATTTCGCGTTTCAGTTGTTCGACGATTTCGTGTGCCATGCTGCAGTCAGTGTGTTATCGCGATCCGGAGAACAGGCGGTTGAGTTTGCGCGCGAATGACATATCGAGCTCTTCTTCGCCGTCGACGGTGACGCGCGCGCCGGCGATGAGCGACGGATCGACGGCCGTCTCGACATGATCGGGCGCGGGAAAGCGCTTGCGGAATCGTGCGACGATTTCGTTGGATGCCGGCCGCGCGAACGTCACGCGGACCCAGCGGCCGCCGCGGCTTTTGACCAAGCGTCGTTCGATGGCCGCGACGATATCGTTCGCGCGCGATAGGTCGCCGTGCTTGGCGACCGCTTGGACGAATCGGCGCACGATGCGGGCGTGCTGGCCGGCAGGCGCTTCGTCGATGGCGGCAAGGAAAGCAGCTGCGTAGCGATCCGTAGTATGGCGCATAGCGGTCAGCGGCTTTCGAGCGCTCGACGAATGAGCGCTTCGTCCACGGCCTTGGGATCTAGTTCGACGGTTTTGGCGATTGCCGCACGGATGATGCCCTGCGCCTCGCGGGAGACCGCATCAAGGGAGGCCAGTCGCTGGCGTTCGAGGGTTTGGGCCGCTTGGCGGGCGACCTCGTCTGATTTTTTCATCGCCACGGCGAGGATTTCTTGGGCGCGGTGCTTGCCCTCGCCCTCGGCTTTGCCGATGATCTCGGCTGCTGCGGCGTCGGCTTCGAGGAGTTTCGCGGTGCGTTCTTCTTCGATCGCGGCAAGGCGGCGTTCCGCTTCTGCGGCGCCGGCGAGGCCGAATTCGATCCGCTGGCGGCGCTCGGCCAATAGCGCCAAGAGCGGGCGCCAGACCAAGAAAGTGAGCGCGGCGAGGATTAAAAAGAAATTAACTCCCTGCGCGATGAGGAGCCGCCAATCGATACCGAGTTGGTGGAAGAGATCGGACACGGAACGCGAACGTTGTTATTCAACGAATTTGAGGATGAGCGCGGTTACCAGCGCATAGATGGCGATGGCTTCGGCAAACGCGATCGCGAGAATCATCGCGGTCTGGACTTTGGGGGCTGCCTCGGGGTTGCGGCCAATGGCATCGGCGCCTTTCGAGCCGATCCAGCCGATGGCAACCGCCGGCGCGATCGTGCCGAGCGCCATGATGCCGGCGATCGCGAAGAGTCGAGCGGTTTCTGCTTCCATGGGTTCTTTCTTGCGGAATTAAGCGGAACGACCTTTATCAATCATGCCGGTCAGTGATGCGCGGCATCTTCCCGTACGGCTGACGCGATGAACACGAGCGTCAGCATGGAAAAGATGAGCGCCTGCACGAACCCGACGAAGATTTCCAAAAAAAGAAACGGCAGGGGGATGAAGTATGGGACGAGGAATCCGACGATCGTCAGCAATACTTCCCCTGCGAATACGTTCCCGAACAACCGGAACGAGAACGAGATGATCTTAACAAATTCGGAGATAAATTCAAGGATTCCGGCGAAGGTGAGGATCGGGCTTTGGAGCGTGAAAAACTTCCCGAAATGGCGGAAAAAGCCGATTGCGGTTACGCCCAGGATGTTGGTCGCGAAGACCGATATAACCGCAAGCGCCAGCGTGAAGTTGAGGTCCGCCGCCGGAGCGCGGAACAGCGGCACCAAGACGCGATGGCCGTCGTGTTCCTGATATAGGCCGATGGATCCGATGCCCGGCAGAAGGCCGAGCCAGTTGGATATAAGAATGAAGAGAAAGACGGTGGCGATGAGCGGGAAGTAGCGTACGGACAGGTGCCGGCTGCCGAACAGCGTATCCATGAGCCCAAGCCCCTGCTCAATGAAGAGCTCGACGATGCTTTGCAGCCTTCCCGGTACAGGGGCCAGCGAGCGGCGCAGCGCAAAACCAATCGCGGCGAGAAGCAACACCGCGATGGTGGAAAGCAGGAGGGCGTTGGTGACCGCGAGCGGTCCGAGGTGAAAAAGTTCTTCGGCGCGGATGGATATTTCGGGCATAACGAAACGATTCTAGCCATTTTTCGGCTATTCGGCAAGGCTGCGGGTGCTTGCGATGTTTTTCGAGTTGACACGTGTATCACAACTTAGTCAAATATTGACCCGCTGGTTACTTTGATGTATCGAATACGGTCCCAGGAATTGAGAGCATTGTCGCGCCGACCCCTTCTGCCCCGAGCGCCTCGTTGGGCCTTCCGGGGAGGAGGGATCGGGACATCTCAGTGTCCGGCCGCATGTCGAGTGGCTCAAGGGTAAAGCGCCCCCTCCACGCACGACCTATGCGCCGAGTACTGGGCCTTGCCCTGCTGATCATCGTGCTCCGAATCCTCGTGCCGCGGATTTATGCCGCGTTCGAGGGTTTCTCGGTCACGGCGTTCGGCCAGGCCGCCACCCTTCTCAATAGCCTGCCGCCGCGCGAATAGGCGGCAGCATCAAAGCAACGGACGTTCCCAGCCGGGAACGTCCGTTTTGCAGGTATGACGGACTTATGAAAACACTACCTGTTCGGTGTGGGTCCTCCCTGCTCTAGCCGGTAAAAAAGCGCCGCAGGAATCCGGCAAGCTTATCCCCTTTGCCGGCGATCAAGCCAAGGATAATCAGCGCGGCGGCAAAAACAATGAAATAGTACCACCCGCTCTGATAGAATGTGCCACCGATAAGGAAAAAGATGATCGTCCCGGGCAAATTGCCGATAAGCGTTGAGAAGAAAAATTTCCAAAAACCGACCGTGGTCAGACCCGCTGCGTAGCTGATGTAGTCGAATACC
The DNA here is from genome assembly GCA_003599755.1 of Candidatus Parcubacteria bacterium. Lineage (GTDB taxonomy): Bacteria > Patescibacteriota > Minisyncoccia > Sungbacterales > SURF-37 > SURF-37. The sequence continues at coordinate 53,382 of QZJO01000011.1, forward strand.
GCATTGGACGGCAGGCGCAAGAGCACGAGCGTCCAGAATTTGCTCCGTTCGGAAATTTGGCGCTCCCATTCGGCAAGCTTCCCGAGCGACGCGAAGCGTCGCACTGCGGGCTCGCGGAAGCGCCGCGCGATCAAAAACGCCGTCGAGGCGCCGAACATTAGGCCGATCTCGCCGAGAATGAACGCTCGAATCGGTCCGAACAGAGCCATGCCGGCAAGATCAATAAATCCGCCCGGAATCGGCGGGATAATAATGGCCAGCGCTCGGATTGCTGTATAGAAGACCGGCGCGAGCACCGGATAGCCGGCAAGAAACTGCTGGAGACCCTCCCCCATAGGTAAGATTTGACTTTATACGTCGTCTGGTATATTACGAACGGCACCACGCACCAGGAGGTGCACCGATGGAGAAGCACATTGGGAGCGCATTGGCGATCCTTTCGGTCGTCGCGACGTACGGATACATGGCGTGGGATTTTTATTGGCATCCCCCGTGTCCGGCATGCGGCGACAACCTCCGTGGGAACCCTCGCCGGATCTCCCGGTTTCGCGGAACATGCCAGATCCACGGCGAGTTCGGGAGTGCTGCCTGGGACTGGCCGCGGTGGGCTTTGGCGCGGGCTACACCTCCTCGATCGTAGCAGAGCAGCAAGCGGCGTCCCGATCCATTGGGACGCCGCGCATTTTATTTAAAGAAATGTTATTGCCACGCGCCGATAATCGCGCCCATGACCAGTAGCGAGACGAGCCACTGAGCGCCGTTGAGCGCGACGAGTCCCCAGGGCTTCCCTTCCCAAAGCGCGGCGCCCGCCGTGATCGGGAGGACGAACCCGAGCCAGTTCCAAAACGCGCCCTGCAGTCCGGCATTGATGCCCGACGCGTTGGTGTAGGCCATGCCGAACTCGATCGAGTGCGCGAGGACGTAGGCCATGACGAGCGCGCCGATGAATCCGCCGATGGTTGCTCCCAGCGGCGTCATCTTCATGGCCTTCATGCTTTCACCCGTGAAGCCCATGTAGCGCTTCCACATGCTGCCGAACAGGGGGCCGTACCAGAGAAACCCGACCGCCATACTCGCGACCGCAGCTGCAACTACCGCGACGTAATTGATAGGAACCATGGGTTACTGCCTTAGGGGCTTATTATCCTCACTATAAGGAGGACGGGAATGTAAGACAAACATGGCGTCCCCAAAGGAGAACAGCCGGAACCGGCGGCGAATCGCCGTGCGATACAGCCCGAGGAGTTTTGCCCGGCCCACGAACGCGGCGACGAGCATCAGTAAACTGGATTTGGGGACGTGGAAATTTGTAATCATGCCGTCCACGAATTGGAATCGGTAGCCGGGGCGAATGAAGAGGCGCGTTTTGCCGGTTCGTTTTCGCAATACGCCCCTTGCATCGGCGGCCGATTCGAGCGCGCGTACAACCGTGGTGCCGACCGCAATGATCGGCCGGCCTTGTTGCTTTGCGCGTTCCAGGCGTCGCGCAGCCGCGGCCGGAATCGCATAGTACTCCGCATGCAGCCGGCCGGTCCGGATTGCGCGATCATTGAGCGGCGCGAATGTCCCAAGGTGCACGTGCAAGGTGATGCGTTCGATCGCGATCCCCCGCCGCTCGAGTTTTTTCATAAGCGCGGGCGTGAAATGGAGCGATGCGGTCGGCGCGGCCACGGAACCGGGCACGCGGGCAAACACGCTTTGGTACTCGCGGTGAAGCTTGCGGGCCGAGAGCGGCGTTCCTTTGATATAGGGCGGAATCGGCGCCTGGCCGTAGCGTTCCAGGATCGTTCGCAAGCGGCGCATGGGGAACAAGAGCTTGATGCGCCACGCTTCGCCGACGCGACGGAGTACCCGGAAGCGCGTTTGCTCGGGCCCGCAAAGCAGCATGCCTGGCGCGAGCGCTTTGGGCGCGAGCGCGAGAAAACCTCGCCGATCAAACGAGAGCGCGAGTAATGCCACCGCGCCGCCGCTCGCCTTGTGCACGACCAGGCGCGCGGGAATGACTTTCGTTTCGTTGATGACGAGCACCGCGCGGTCCGGCAGATAGCGGCCGATATTCCGGAATACGTCGAATGCCGTGCGCCCGGTACGCATATCGTGCACGAGCAGCCGCGCGCTATCGCGCGGCTTGGCCGGTTTGTTGGCGATGAGGTGCGCCGGCGCGCGATAGTCGTAGGGCGCGAGCGCGGCGAGGCGCGAGGTCATACCGTACCCCGCCGAATCCCCTCCCGGATGCGCGCTACGTACGCATTGAACCAAAAGAGATTATGGAACGTGATGAGGGTAAGCGGCGTGATCTCATGCGCGCGCAACAGATGCGTGAGGTACGCGCGGCTATAGTTTTTACACGTGGGGCAGGCACAGGCCGCGTCGATCGGCCGATGGTCATTGAGGCACGACCGCCTTTTCAGATCCAAGCGTCCCTTGGCAACAAATGCGATGCCGCGGCGGGCGTAATGAGTCGGCACGATACAATCGAACGTATCCACGCCCGCGCGTATGATTTTCGGGATATCTTCGGGGTAGCCGATGCCGAGTAGGTGGCGCGGTTTTTCTTCGGGCAGCGTGTCGGTTACCCATCGAATCATGCGGATCATCTCGGGTTTTGAAGCGCCGAATTCGCCGCCGATGCCGAACCCCTCAAATCCGAGCTTGCCGATGAACAGAGCGCTTTTCTGGCGAAGGTCCTGGTATTTCCCGCCCTGCACGATGCCGTAGAGCGCCTGCTTCTTCGAATGCTCGTTGAGCGACAGTTCGGCCCAGCGGTGCGTGCGCCGCAGCGATTCTTCGTGATACGCGCGCGTGGCCTGCGGCGGCGGGCATTCGTCGAAGGCGAACGCGATATCCGCGCCGAGCGCGGCCTGGATACGCATGGACGATTTTGGATCAAGGTAGAGTTTTTTGCCGTCGATGTACGAGCGGAACGTCACGCCGCGCTCATCGATCCGTACGAGTTTGGGCTGGGAGCCGGGCTTGATGATCGGGCGCTTGTCCTCCTTGAGAATTTTGGTGGTACCCCGATCCATGCCGAACCCGAGCGAGAATACTTGGAAGCCGCCCGAGTCGGTCATGAGCGGCCGCGGCCAATGCATGAACGCATGCAGGCCGCCGTGCTTTTTCACGATCCCTTCGCCCGGCCGGAGATGCAGGTGGTACGTATTGCAAATCAGAAGCTGAGTACCGGTTGCAAGCACCTGGTCGGCAGTCATGGCTTTGACCGTCGCTTGGGTGGCAACGGGTACGAGCGTCGGAGTTTGGACTTCGCCGTGCGGCGTCTTCAATAAGCCGAGGCGCGCGCGGCTTTTCTTTGACTCCTGGAGAATGCGGAATGAAATCATAAATCGGCGATCTCGATAACCTTGGTGCGGCTTGCCGCGCCGGATGTGATGCGCACGGCTGACGGCGGGACATCGAAATGTTCGGCGATCGCGCGGATCACTGCTTCGTTGGCTCTGCCATCAACGGGGCGTTCGCGTACGCGCACGCGAAACTCCAGCGGTCCGATCCCATCAACGGAGACCATGCGGCTTCCGGTCGTTACGTGTATGCGGATGCGCATCTCGGTAGTGAGGTCTCGAAATTAGTCGGAAGTAGGTCAGTCCTTGAGCAGCGACTCTAATGTTTTGTCGACAGTGATTCGTGCATTTCGCTCCCGTAGGGTATGCACGAGAGCATAGAGCTGCTGCCGTGTGAACGGCCGCGTATGGATCGTGAACGCGAATTGCCCGTTTCTGTCGTAAACGTCAATTAAAGGGAATCGTTGCGAGGTTAAGCGAAATGCAGGCCTCACTACGATCTTTACAATGTCATCGACAAGAATACGCCGACGCACGAAGAAAAAAGCTGATTCGAGAGAGCCGCCCTCTAGTCGTAGCCAAGTACCACGAAGGATAAGGAATAAGAACGCCAACGCCCCTATAACGATCAACGCCCCGAAAAGCAATGCTGCAAGCGTTCCCGCGGCCGAAACGAGAATAGCACCCATGAGCATTAACAGGGGGAGGATCCAATTGGTGGAAAACGGAGGTCGATACATGAGTGTAGTGGCTTATCACGCAGCGCATGCTTTTACATATGGTCAGCGACGCCTCCAGAACCGGCGTCGTTTGACGTAGATTTCCTGCCACCAAAATTGGCCTGCCGAAAATCCCGCCAATGCCCCGGCTGCCAGGAGGATGAATGAAAGGATGTTGTGGATGAGGACCCAGGTCTCCCAGGTCCAGCCGAATCCGTAGCGTGAAAAGTCCTCAAGAAGCAACCCGATGTACCAGGTTTCGATGACCGCATGGGCGATGAATTGTACGAGGATGCCGAGTACGGTAAACGCGGCGATGTAGACGACGCGCTTCGAAAGAGAGCTCATGCCAGCAGTATAGCATTTTTTTAAATGAGCGCGGGACCGGCGGCTGCCGGTCCCGGGATTGGCTGGAGAGTCAGTGTCTGAAGCCGCGGATCTTGCGGTCCGGGGCGGTGATCATGCGCCGCCCGTCTTGACAGAACGCGTTGAGAACCGATTTATCGCGGATTGAACCGGTGGAAGCGAGTAGTGTGTGGACGCCAGCATCGCGGAGCACTTCTGCGCCGTCCGGAAACGGAAAGAAGCTGTCACTGTACGCCGCCGCGCCTGCGATGGAATGTCCGGCGCGCTGTGCGAGGAGTACGGCGATGTGGGCCCCGAACCAGCGGTCCTTCTGGCCGACGCCGTTGCCGATCAGCATCCGATTGCGGACGATGCTGATGGTGTTCGAGAAGGAAGTACTGCCGACCGCCCAGGCGAGCATCATGTCATCCTCATCCTGAAGCGGCGGCATCCCGTGGTCCGCGGCGTCGTGGTACTTCAGGTCAGGATCTCTGAGGTTCAGCACATAGGTATAGTTCGGCTGGGTGACCCAGCCGCCGCGGATAGAGCGCATGCGCGGCGCCGTATCCAAGCTGTAGCGCGAGAGATTCTCGAGTGCCTGATTCGCGAGGAAACGGCATTCACCCTTTTTACGCTCCAGGCGTTCCACTGCGCTGTCGGTAAATGCAGGCGCCATAATGCCGCTGATGACGCGTCGCTGGCCGGGTGGCATGCCATGAGTGAGCAGGAGTTCGGCGATATCGTCATCCACCGGGAAGTTGAACCCCATGAAGCCGCCGAAGATGGCGATCGGATCGCCATCGATCATGTTGCGGACGGCTGTATCGCGGTATGAACTGACCGCCGCGCCGCACGGATTTGTGTGCTTATCTGCGACGGCGATGTACGGTACATAGCCACGGTTGACATCCCAGACAGCCGCGATGTGCGTTGTGGTCTGAAGCACCGCATCCGCATCGACGAGGTTGTTGTAGCTCGGCGCATTGCCGGCCAGTTGCTTGAAGTTGTGCAGAGCGAGCGGATCTTCCCAGCCGCCGGCATAGTGCGCCGCTGGCGACTGCCATGGGTTTTCGCCGTAGGCGCATTCCTGGACCCGTTCGCCGATGAAGCCGTTGATCGCGCCGCGGCTTAGAAAGCGCGCGGAGTCGAGACTGTAGCGCGCGACGCGGCCTTCGGTGATGCCGGCCATGCGTCGTCGCAGCATGAACGAATCGAGATCTGGCGATTCGATAGCGGCCAGCGCTATGCCATAGTCCTTGGGGCTGCTCACGATGAGCCGCCGGCCCTTAGCGGCGGAGCGCAGCATGGCCGGACCGCCGATGTCGGTGAGCGCGAGAACGGATTCTTCGGTCGCATCCGGCAAGGCGATCGCTTCCTCGAGCGGGTAGAGCCCGACGCAGAGCAAGTCGAAGCGCGGTATACCGCGCTCTTCCCGTTCGATCTCCTGCTCCGGGCCGGTGATGAGGCCGCCGTGGATCTTCGGGTGGAGCGTGACCACGCGGTGATCCAGCATGGCTGGCTCGCCGGTGATGCCGGCCACATCGGTGACCGGGAAGCCCGCCTTGGCGAGGAACTTCGCGGTGCCGCCGGACGAGACGAGTTCCCAGCCGCGTTCGTGTAGTGCGCGCGCGAAGTCGAGAAACGGCTCATCCTTCTTGTAGACTGACAGGAGCGCTCGGGGCATGGTTGATTCTCCTTTCTCAAGGTGCGGGCGCGGCGGGATGCGCTGATAGATCAGCGCGGGAACGAAACTGCCTTATTGGTAGCTGAAATAGCGCTTTTGGGCAATTGAAAAATTCCGACGACATTCTAACATTCTTGAGAATGTTGGAATGTTGATCCGGGGAGAATCAGCTACCAAATATACGGAGAAGACCGGCTACTGCAGCGCGTCGATTTTGGCGGCGAGGATAAAATCGTTTTCCGAAAGCCCGCCGATGGCATGCGTCCAGAGCTCCAGTGCCACGTTGTCGTAATCTACTTCGATCGTGGGATGATGCTTTTCTGATTCTGCGAGAGCCGCGACTTTGTCCACGAAGTCCACGGCTTGCTTGAAATCCGCGAATTTGAATTCCCGCCGGATCTTTTTGCCGTCGATGATATTCCAAGCCAGATCGATTTCCGGCTGCAGTCGCTCGATGGCATCGTGATCCAGTGGCGGCATGCCGCCTTCGCACGGAACGCATTTTTTCTCGCGCAGCGATCCCCATTTTGGCAGATCTTTTTGATCCATAGTTTCAGGTTGTTATTACGATTTTTGGAGATCGAGGCAAACCGAATTGATGCAGTAGCGCTTCCCGCCTTTTTCGGCCGGGCCGCCCGCCTTGTCTCGCGGCAGGTCATCGAATACATGCCCCAGATGCGAGCCGCAGCGTTTGCAGCGCACTTCGACGCGATGCATGCCGTGCGATGTATCTTCGCGTAATTCTATGTTCTCGCGGTTCGCGGCTTCTGTGAAGCTCGGCCAGCCGGTGCCCGAGTCGAATTTCGTGTTCGATGAAAACAACTCAGCCCCGCAAGCCGCACAGCGGTACATCCCTTCTTCATGCGAGTCGACATATTTGCCGGTAAAGGGGGCCTCGGTCCCCTGCTCGCGCATGACATGGTATTGCTCCGGCGTGAGCTTTTGCTTTAGTTCCTCTTCGGTCGGCGTTGTACGGTCAGGCATAGAACCCGCAGAAATTATTGGATATGAGATGGAAAGCGCGGTGCTCTTCGGCGCTCGAGCCGCGCCAGCGCCCGATCGCGCTCTTGCGGCGCCCAGCGCGCACGGCGCACGGCCGCGGCAAGAATGCTAATGACTTCGTCATAGGTTGGCCGGTCCACGGGGTACGGTGTCGCATCCTTGCCGCCGTGGGCGAAGCTGTAGCGCGCCGGGTCTTCGTATGACGGCTTTGCGCCATAAATTATTTCGCCGACGAGGGCCAATGCGCGCACGGTTTTCGGGCCCACGCCCTCGGTGGCGACGAGCGCTTCATAATTCTTCGGCTTGTCGCCGGCCAGGCGGCCGAGAATTTTGTCCAGGTACCGACTTTTTGAAAAATTTTCGTATACCACGGGATGATGTCTGAATTCGGTGTCGGCGAGTTCGAGGAGTGTGAGTTGCCTGCCCGTTCTGCCGTTAGCCATTTTCACCATGCGCGAAAGCGAGGAAGAATGTTTGCGCAAGATCGTGACGTCCTTCATGAGCGCGGGTAGGCCGGCATTGACCATATCGACCGAAAGCGCGCGCGTGGCCGCGCTTTGCCGCGAGACCAGGTTTAGCGCCTTAGACACTGTCGCTTCCGAAGCGATTGCCGCATGCGGCTCGGATACCAAGTCCTGGGCGCTTTCGGAATGCCAGTGGTATCGGCGCGCCGCGCCCGCATCGGCATTCATCCCCTGCTGCACCACGGCCCAGGCGCCGGTTCGCGAAAAGAAGAAGCTGTGATGGTAAATCTGGAATCCGTCCTGCACGAGCGCTGAATCTACTTTGGCGCTCATTTTTGAATTATAGGCAAGGTTTCTGATTTTGTTTTCGGCCAAATATATCCGGTCGCCCCATTGGAGAATTTCTTCGGGCGTGCGGCGCGAGGTTTTGCCTTTGCCGCCGCAGATGAATACGCCCAGGTCCTTTTCCTGTCCGCGGATGGCCTCTTTGAGCGCGGCGGTCAGGATCGTGGTCAGGCCCGAGGCATTCCAGTCGAATGCCAGCACCGTACCGAGCGATTGGAACCAGACCGGATCGGCAATGCGCCGGACAAACTCGTCCGGTCCGAATTCGTCCACGAGCACCTCGGTCACGCTCCGGCCCAGGCGCACCATGCGCGCAAAGAGCCACGGCGGGCAGCGGCCGGTATCGAGCGTGAATGTGGCGATACCGCGGTGAATCATACGCTCATCATACCAGTCCTTGATGAGACGAAGAATGCTCGCCTGCTCGCCTCGCTGAAACTTGTGCGAAGCGGGCCGGACGGACAGACACCGCGGCCGTTACGCGCCGTCCCGCTTCCTGCGCTTTTTTTCGGCCGCGCGCACGCGATGTTCGTCCATGCCGAAATGGTGCGCGATCTCGTGCCAGACCGTATCGCGCACGATCGCGCGCACGGCATCGGGCGAATCGGCCGCTGCGATGATGGGTTTGCGAAAAATTGTGATTTTATCCGGCAGCACGCCGAAATAATGTGGTCCGCGGCGCGTATGGGGGATGCCCTCGTATAATCCGAACAGCGTCATACGGTGCGAGAGACGCATCCTTCTCCTCTGTTCGAGCGAGGGCTCGTCTTCGATGACGACGGCGACGTTATCGAGCAATTTGGTGAAGCGTTCGGGAATCGCCGCAAGTCCTTCGGCGACCAGTTCCTCGAATTCTTCGGGCGTTACCATGGGCGATACATCGGACCGTCGGGCGGGAACCGTCCGCGCCGCTTTTGCGGCGGCTGGCCGGAGTGCCGGCGCGGCTGCGCGCCGCGTTCCTGTTGTCCTTGCGGCCCGCCTGCCGGTCGGGCAGGCCGCGGTTCGCGCGGCTGAAATCCTTGTCCCTGGGGTCGCGGTCCATTGGGCCCGCGCGAGAATCCTTGCGGCCGATATCCCGCCTGCTCGCCTCGCTGAAACTTGGGCGAAGCGGGTCGGACGGGCGGGCGGCGCCCTTGCTGACCGCGGCGTTGCGGGAACTGGCGTGGCGGCAACTGCGGCAGGGCGCGTGCCGGCGGCAATTCAGGAACCGCTGAAATGGGCAACGCCTTGCGCGTGAGGCGCTCGATATCGCGCACCGCTCCCCGCTCTTCCGGCGTCGCAAGCGTGATCGCGTGCCCGCCCGCGCCCGCGCGGGCGGTGCGGCCGATCCGATGAACGTAGTCCTCGGCATTGGTCGGCACGTCGTAATTAATGACCAGTTCAATCCCCGTGACATCAATGCCGCGCGAAGCGATGTCGGTCGCGATGAGTACGCGGTATTTGCCGGTTTTGAAGCCGTCGAGCGCTTCGCGCCGTTGGTTGAGCGAGCGGTTCGCGTGCAGTTCGGCCGACGTATGGCCCATGGTGCGCACTGCGCGGGCGATTTTCCGTGCGCCGTGCTTCGTCCGCGAAAATACGAGCGTGCTGCCCTGGTAATCGGTGAGCAGGCGCTCGAGCATCTGGAGTTTTTTGTCGCGTTGCACAATAAAAAGTTCTTGACTGACGCGCTCGGCCGTGGTTCCGGGCGGTGCGATTTCCACGCGGATGGGCAGCTTCATGTACCGCGTGGCCATGGCCGTGATCTCCGGCGGCATAGTCGCCGAAAACAGCATGGTCTGGCGCTCGCGCGGCAGAGTTTGGAAGATGCGCTGAATTTGAGGCGCAAAACCCATGTCGAGCATGCGATCGGCCTCGTCGAGCACCGCGATCTGTACCCGGTCGAGCAAAACGGTTTTTTGGTTGAGATGGTCGATCAAGCGGCCGGGCGTGGCGATGACGATGTGCGGATTCTGCCGTATAGCGGCGACTTGCGGACCGAGCGACATTCCGCCGATAAGCACCGCGGTGCGCAGCCCCAAGCCGTCGCCGACGCGATGCAGCATCTCGTCTACCTGGAGTGCGAGCTCCCGCGTGGGCAGTACGACCAGGCCTTGGCCTTTGGACTGGGCGAGGCGTTGGATCATCGGGATGCCGAAGGCAAGGGTTTTGCCCGTACCGGTCTGGGCGATGCCGACTACGTCCTTGCCCTGAATCGCGACCGGAATGGATTGGCGCTGGATGGGCGTGGGCTGGACGAATTGCATCCGCGCAAGAATTTCCAAAAACGCCGGCGCGATGCCGAGACCATGGAATCCCGTTTCAGCGGGAGTATTGCCCGAATGCGGAGACATGTGCGCGGAGCGATGCCGGGGCCGTTACTGCCCGGTTTGGGCGACCTCGACGCTCGTGATGGTTATCGGCTGGAGCGGGCGGTCGCTTTCGCTGACCGCAACCCCGCCGATCGCGTCCACGACGTCCTGTCCCGCCACGACGGTTCCAAAGATCGTGTAGTTACGGGGCAGGGGCGTGTCCTGGAGCATGATGAAAAACTGGCTGCCGTTGGTATGGGGACCCGCGTTGGCCATAGCCACGATCCCCTTCTTGTAGCCGTTGCGGTAGCTTTCGGTGTCGGGATTCAATTCATCGTTGAACATGTATCCCGGGCCGCCGGCTCCGCAGGGACCCGTGGCGCGGCTCGGGGTGCAGTTGGGGTCGCCGCCTTGGATGACGAAATTTTTCACGACGCGATGGAACGTCAGGCCATCGTAGAAGCCGGATGCGGCGAGCGTAACGAAATTCTCGACCGTGCGCGGCGCGTCGGCGTCAAAGGTTTCGAATGTGATATCGCCGCTTGAGGTATGGAGGGTGATGCGATGCATGCGGTTTTGGGTATTGGTCGGCGGCGGCGTCGGTGCCGCGCCGGCGGGAGGATTAATGGATGGCGAAGCGGTCTCGGGTACGGGTTCGGGCGCGAGGAACGCGAAATAGCCGGCCGCGCCGATCATCGTGATGCCAATAACGATAAATGCGATGGTACGAAAGGAATTCATCGGAGGTCTAAGCTCTTTTGAAATAGCACGATTTGGGGCGTCGCGCAAGCAGTACGCGCATTCAGCGGATGCTTTGGATGATATCGATCGGCATGCCGCCGCCCAAAAGCACGGACGCCGCGCCGCGGCTCGCCGGATGGAACGACCATGCACCGGGAAATTCGAAGAACTTCGGTTGGCCGAGCGCGAACCAGACGAGCGCGCCCGCGATGCCAAGCGCGATGAGCGCGACCAAACGCCCGCGAAGGCGTTTGGCGACGCGCGGTTCGCGCGCGGTATGCGCCCGAGCCAGATCCTGCCACAGGCGCCAAGAAAATATGACGCCCAGCGGCAGTGCGATCGCGTTGAAGAATACGATCTGGGTGAGCGGGAGAATCATGGCAGGCGCCTCCTTAAGCGAGGCGAACGCCATTCGTCCGGCAATGCTGGCGATAATGCTTATGAGTATGCCAAGCGCGGCAATCATGACGGCGAACGCAAGAAAGCGCCAAGCGACCGAAAGCCAACTGCCGCGCACGGCCTGCCAGCTTGCCACGAGCGCGGCAAGGCCGGTTTTGTGGCCGCCGACGAGCGCATAGGCGGGAAACGAAAGCCATACGGAAAGGAGGATCCCGGGCAGCACGAACAGGACCATGCCGCCGAGGATAGCGATTCCGGCCAAGATGCTGATCCAGAGGAACGGCCCGAAGAATGCCACGGCGTGTTGATACGCGCCGGTGACGCCGCCGGCCGGGGCGCCGCGTTCGGAAACTGTCGCGATGAACGCGAGCCGGCCGAGCAGCGTCGCGATGCCGCTCAATAAAAATGCAATGGCGGCGATGGGTAACGGACTTTCCTCGAGTAAGAGCGCGACGAGCGAGACGGCGGTCGGCACGGTGCTGATGCCGATAAAGATGCGCGCATGCCGCTGATAAAACATCCATGCGCCGAGCATCAATTCTCCCGCCGAGACGAGCGGTGGGCGGCGAACGGGTTCCAGCGCGATGCTTGGCGCAAGCGATGAGAGGGCCATGGGATCCTTTCTATTAGAACATCCGTTGTCCGAACGGACAACGCGCTATTGAAGCAGCGGCGGTATGGCTGGTTGTGGCGGCGGTTCTGTCCGTGGAGCGGGCGCGGGAGCGGCGGGACGTTCGGTCACCAGCGGCTGCGCAAGGCGCCAAAGATATTCCAGCCGAACCGCTGATTATCGAAGTTGCGCAAGGTCGGCCAGTGCCAGGGCCTTGTCGAGCGTAAAATCCCCCACCCGCGTGCGCTCAAGGGCTGCCAGATACCCGCCGGTGCCGAGTGTCGCGCCAAGATCGCGTGCGAGCGCGCGGATATATACGCCCGGACCCGTGAGGATGCGGAGCCGAAGGTCTGGCCAGGCATAGCTCAAGAGTTCGATCGCATAAATGGAAACCGTGCGCGGTCGCATGACGGGCATCTCGCCCCTGCGCGCGCGTCGATGCGCGCTCATGCCGCTGATTTTGAGGGCGCTGAAGGCAGGCGGCGTCTGTTCGATAGTACCGGCGAATTGTTGCAGCACGGCGCGGACCGCTTCTTCCGAGGGCGCGATGGCAGCCGGCTGTTCGCTGATCGGGCCCTCGGCATCGTCCGTGGCGCTGGTCGCGCCGAGGCGCACGGTCGCGATGTATTCTTTTTCGGCGCCGACGATATTCTTGAGCTTGCGCGTCGCCTCCCGGCCGATGCCAATAACGAGCACGCCGGATGCGAGCGGATCGAGCGTTCCGGCATGGCCTACGGTTTTCTCCCCACTTGCCCGGCGCACGGCGTCAACCACGTCATGCGACGTGGGACCGACGGGCTTGGCGACGGCGATGATTCGGTCCGCATTTACCATAGAGTATCGCCGGACGCTATATTGAGATGCCGGGCAGCATTTCCGCCTTGCATCACGATCTCGAGAAAGCGCTTTCGACCAAGGCCCGAGCTACCAGTGATGAGCGCTGTCTTATTGTCCGGTACGTTGCGCAGCGCGGGGATAAATGCCAGGGGACCGTGTCGCGTAGAGAGCGACGCTCCCGGCATCAGCGCGAGCTCATCCGACGTGATCGTTGTCTTGCAATTTCCGAAATTATCTACCCACCAGACGGCATGGGGCGCATCTGGAATTGCCTCCCAGGATAAAGGAGTACCGGCTGCATGTTTATGACGTAGCAGATAAGCGGCCATGCGCGGCAGAAAATCGAAGCTGCGAAATTGGCTCTCCGCGATGAAGGCGGCGGCGTTAGCGCTCCCTGTTACTTCCCGCGATGCGCGCTCTACGTCGAATTCATGGAGCGGGCTGCGGATATCGAATTTCTTGACAAGGGAAAGCGTGAATCCGTCGAGCGTGGCAAGCACCAGCACATTGCCGTTCCAGGCGTAGCCGAATGGCGATCCGTTCGGCCGGCGCTTTGCCACCCCATTGCGAGGAGCGACATTGACGAGAATTACCCCCTCGTTACCGTCAAGCGCATCAATGGCGTCGATGAGGTTGCCGCTTGCTTCGAGGTCACTGTCCACGCCGATGCACGAGATCGGACTTTGCAATAATGCCGAAGCCCGAATGCTCTGGCGCCCCAAAGCATTCGGATCACGGCAATCATTGATGATGGTGACAGTCATGGCGAGTGAATAGAAAACGGCCCCGGAAAGGGCCGCCTGGCGTCCGCTTTGGCGAGCGCACTTAAACGGCCCGCACAGAAGCGGCGCGCATCATACGCATCATGCCGTATTTTAGGATCGAGCCGGGCATATGAGAACCGTAACGCATGCATGCGACCATGGCAACCCAGTCGGCCCGAACTAAATAAACAGGACCCGATGTCTTTTCGGGTCCTGTGGGACGGCGTCTGGCGGCGATCGTTATTTTCGAGCGGGCGTCTGGCCCTCGGCGATCTTGAGCCGTCGGCGGGCAGTCTCTGTGTCCGGGGAGCGAGCGATGATTTCTGCGATGCGGATCAGATCCGCCGGATCCCGTTTCCCGCCTTCGTAGTAGCGGTTGGTCGCTACGAGCAGCTCTTGCTCTTCCTTATCCATACACCGCCTCCTCTGCGCCGTCGCCGCTACACGTGGTGCAGCGGTAACGCTTTTGTACGACGACTTTTTTGCCATTCCAGTCGGAGCGATCGGGCAGGCGCCGCAGAGGTCCGCCGCAGGTTTGGCAGGCAAACGTCGTAACGGGTTCGGCTATCGCGTCTACTGCCTCGGTTGGTGCTGGCGCGGACATCCTTCCGTTTGGCAGACCTTCTTCTCTTTCTGGCCGCTCGCCGTCGCCACGAACATCCCTCTCCTGATCCGCACGAGCGTCAGTGGGTTGGAACAGCTGGGGCATGTGGCTTCCGTCGGGGGATTGCCATTGTTCCATGTCATGCACCGCTCCTTTCGCCCTCTTGAGTTGTACGCCGCGCAGTTAAACGAAATCCGACCTTTCGGTCGGTTCTGGCACGCACTATCTGCGATCTTGCGATTACGCGCCATCAGCCGACCGGGAGGTCGGTAAAGGAGGCGAAATAAAAGCGGTGATCGAAGCGTGATTGCATGCAGTATTGGTATAGCGTGCATTCCGGTTTTCTGTCAATTCAAGTTGGGGAAAAGTAGTTCGACCCCGCAGGCACGTGCCTGCGGGGTCGCATTCGGAATGGAAAGGGCGCTTGCCCTGCTTCTAGACCGAAATTGTCGTCGACACTGCGGCCGCATCCGGGTAGCGCGCGCGGAGCGTCGCGATATCCATCTTCTCGATGCTGCCGTTCGCGACGAGGCCGTCGAAGACCGACTGCGGCAGGCCGTCATGGCGGCGGAACGCTTCGGTGACGCTGAACGTGTTCAGAATCACCGCGTCAGCGCGGAAGCGCACGATCCCTTTCTGGTCCTCGGGCAGGCGCCGCAGCAGCGCATGGGATGCGTAGAGCTTGATGAGCTCCTCGGGGTCCTTCTTGGCCGGGGCGAGCGACGACCAGTTCCCTTCTTGTAGGACGGCCAGAATGTATCGAAAGCCGTTTTCCTGCATCCGGGGTCTCCTCTTTTTGGAGATTGGCGCTGGTTATAGCCAGAGGCCGATGGGCTCGTGGATCCGCCTCTTCCGGATCCGGGTCGCGGCGGGTTTCGGCGACGCTTGCTTCGGGTTATCGTCGGGCGGATCGAACACGTCGAGCGGCTGCAGGAGGCAGTCGGCGAGCGTCACCCGTTGTCCGGCGATCGTCGGGTAGTTCTCGAAGACTACGGCGGTCTGTGAGCAGGGCGTGGAATCGTATCCTCGGCGTGCCGTCCACGTGACCAGCTCGGTTCGCCAGCGGAAGTTGGGAAACCGTAGCTGGATGGCGCGGTAGATCGGCTCGTTCCTGGGGAAAAGTCCTTCCGTCGCTTCGACCGGAGCTCCGCGAACGATGCCCGTGCGCAGGAGATTCTTACTCCAGCGCTCGCCGGACGGCTTGACGCCGCCGGGCTGATACCCATGCTGCACGCGAACTGCCTGCAAGCGTTGAAATGCCAGCGACGCATCCTCTCGCCTCATAGCTCCTCCTTGTGGTCCGTGCTGGGTACGTTTGTTGCCGGATGCGCGACCAGACCATCGCGCACCGTCTCGGAAAGAACGTTCAAGGTCTGGGCGTAGCAGGCGAGCCATGGATCATCCGCTGCGCTCAGATCTCGAGTATGAAAGAGCCGGCCTCTTTGCGAGGCCGGCTCGGTTTGCAGGTTCAGCGTTCGTTACGCGCGCAAACGGCGATCGGCCCCTTCGGGAAAGAGGATAAACAGGCAGCCAATAAGCATCCAATAGGCCGATTGCGGGCGCGATTGCATATCGGTTGTAGCGTAGCTCATGCCGAAGCTAGCGTCAAGAAATTATCCCCACACCCGCAAAGGAGCGGCGATATATTGACATTTATCATCTTTTAGTGTATGTATAAATGTAGAAACGCCAGCAAGGAGGCCCCGGATGAAGAAGGTGTGGCTGGTCGCCGCGGTTCTCGGGTGCGCTTCCCTATTCATGCTCATTCTGCTGCAGCTCTCGGTTCAGCCGGCCGCTGCCTACAGTCGATCGTTCGGCAGCGGGAGTTCCAGCTTCCGCGCCGAGTTCTCGGTGCGTAGCGGCGGCGGAGGTTCGTTCGGGCGGTCGTACGGGTACGGACGGACGTACGGCTATGACCGGCGGCATGGTTTTGCGCCGAACTGCCGGCCGTACTGGGTCCAGAGCTCGCTGTTCTTCAGCAACACGTTCGGCGTGTGGGTGTATCAACCCGGCAAGTGGGTGTTCATATGCCGGTGATGCGGGCAGTGCGTCCGCCGCCGAAGCGCCTCGCATAGCATGTGCGAGGCGCTTTTCTTACTTATTAAAAAGTTCTCACCCGCGACCCCGAGGTCGCGGGTGATGTCTTGGCGGATTATTTCCGAGGATGGGGCGAAAGAAAGATCCGGTACAGCAGGGTACCGACGATTGCGCCGCCGACGACGGTGATGAACGTCGCCGCACTCCGCAGCTCGAATCCGATGAGGTACCCGATCGAGCCGAATATCACCCCTACGATGACGCCGAATACGATGAGTGAGAGCAGCGGCTCGTTGGGCCAGGTGATCAGCTTCATGAGGAACCCGATGACCGCCCCGAAGACGATCCATAGCAGCACGTCAACCATCGCTCACCCCCTCCGGGCATGTGGAGAACTGACGAATTCTATTATGCAATTTTTACACCTGTGTGTAAAGGAAAACGGTCCCTTCTGTTTTTAATGGCTGCCAATGCGGGAACGGAAATGCGTTGGAAACGACCCGGCTGCCCGGCTTCAATTCTCTTCGCAGTTTCACCTCGAGATCCGGCATGATGGACGGCAGCCCGTAGACCGTGACGATATCGAACGGCGCGAATGACTGATGCCAGAAATTGCTTCGGTTGACGGTCGCCCGATTGCCGAGCCCTGCGAGCCGAATGCGCAGGCGCGCGAACCAAACCAAGAGCGGGTTTATTTCAAAGCCGGTTGCGATCGCACCCGCGCGAGCAAGCGCGATCACGATCCTGCCGTCCCCTGCTCCGATGTCCGCAGCGCGTTGGCCCGGCCGGATATCAGCGAGCGCCACCATGCAGCGGATGCGGGCGCGGCTGGACGGCACGAATGGCGCGCCGCGCGCAAACCAGAACAGCGGCACTGCTGCGGCGATCGCCAATGCCACGGCAACCAACGTGCCGGCGTATATTGCCAAGACAAGAATCGGCATGGCCGCATGATAGCAGCGTGTGCCCCAAAGAAGAACCGTCCCGATGTACATCGGGACGGTTCTTCTTTGCGTTGCTGCATTTAGGCCGCCGGCTGCAGATTCTGCTCGATCTGCGCGTGGGCATCCGTGAGCGTGAGCGTCATGTTCGGATGCTTGTCGGCTACGTGCTTGTCGAGCGCGGCCTGGTCCATCGTTCCCTTCAGCTTCGCTACTGCTTCATCGCGGCTTTCCGCCTCTACGGACATCACGTCGCCGCAGGAGCAGGTCATGGAATAAGTCATGGGAATAGGTTCGCGAATTAAATGCCCGACCTTTTGAGTATTCGCGGCTCATTCAATACTGCCACGGAATCGTGGCGTGCGTACAGGAATGCTGACGGTTGCGGGGCATTATCTTTTCGCGTAGTGTGGATTCCAACTTCTCGTATCTCAGGCGCAGTGCACTCACCAGGAGGAGAGAGCGGATGATGGAACAGGATGCGCATGTGCAGGCCCCGGCTCGAGATGCGTTCTTTGATTGTATACGGGCGGAGCGCTTGGCGCTCACGTTCGACGACGTGCGGATCAAGCAGGGCTGGGCGTGCGTTCCGTCCGAGGGCGATGTCATGCTCGACACGTGGTTCTCGCGGCGTGTGCCGCTGAAGAGTAACGTCATCGTCACCGCCGCAATGGATACGGTGACTGAGTCCGAGATGGCCATTGCCATGGCCAAGATCGGCGGGCTCGGTATCGTCTGGGCCATGGAAGCGGAGCGCCAGGCCGACGAAGTTCGACGCGTGAAGTACCTGCTACAGGGCCGGCTGGACAACCCTCGTACGGTCATGCCGACGGAAACGCTCGAAGAGGTGCTCAATCGCTGTAGGCGGCGCAAAAAGCCCTGGAAGTTCCGGAGCTTTCCAGTCGTCGATGCGGAGAGCCGGCTCATCGGGCTCATCACCAAGGCACACTTCGATTTCCGGCAGAATTGGTCCAAGCGCGTCGCCGAAGTCATGATCCCCGCCAAGGAGGTGATGGTCGCTGCGGCCGACGTCGATGGCGACACTGCCTACGAGATGATGATCCGCGAGCAGAAGAAATTTCTGCCGCTGCTGGACCGCCAGACCGGGCGGCTCGTCGGCATGTACACGCACAAGGATCTCGACGGCCTTCGATCCGAGCGCTGGCGGGCGTTCAATCTCGATGAACAAGGCCGCCTGCGCGTCGGCGCTGCCATCGGCTTGAAGGAGGACGCGCACAAGCGGATGGAGCTGCTTCACGGCTATGTGGACGTCGTAGTCGTGGATCAGATGAACGGCGCCACGTCGCTCGTCGAGGAGACGGTGCGCGAGTTGAAACTCGCCTACCCGGACGTGGATATCGTGGCCGGCAACGTAGTGCGCGGCATCCATGCCCAGCGACTCATGGATACCGGAGCTGACGGCATCAAGGTCGGCCTCGGCGGCGGCTCAATCTGCAACACGCGGGATAAATCTGGAGCCGGCACGCCTCAGGTCTCGGCAATCGAGGATGTCGCGCGGGCCTTGCGCGGGTCTGGCGTGCCGATCATCTCTGACGGCGCCATGGTCGAATCCGGCGACGTGGCGATTGCCCTGGCCGCCGGGGCTGACTGCGTGATGTCGGGGCATATCCCGGCTGCCACGGATGAGACGCCGGGCAAGCGATGGCGGATCCGGGGCGTTCCGGTGAAAGTTTACCGCGGCATGGGTTCGAAGGAGGCCATGCGGGATAACGCCGGCAAGCGCCTGGGAGGCGTGCGCGGATATCGCATTCCGCAAGGCGTGAGTACGGTTATGATCTCTAAAGGACCGGTCGCCGACGTCATGAAGGAGGTGCTCGCCGGCGTGCGCCTGGGCATCTGGATCGCGGGCGGGCGCACTATCCCCGAGTTCCATCGGTGCGTGGACTTCGACCGCATAACCGCTGCCGGCAGGCGCGAGTCGCACCCGCACAACATCGTCGCAGTTTCGGGCGACGATGTGCATCGCCTGCTCCGGGCGTCTGACGGCGATCTTTCAACACTGCTTCGGGCCGTGTAGCGGCGTCAGAATCGTACGAAGTAAACAAGCAGCCGAAAACCCGGCCGCGGACAGAGTCCGCGGCCGGTGTTCCTTTATATAGTATATGGTGTGGCGCTCGTTAGCGTGATCGGCCGCCGGTCCGGCGCCGCGATCCGGCGCGTCGGAGACGAATTAAGCGCGCGGTTGCTCCCCTGCCGGTCGGCACTTCGCTCGCTTCGGCCGCCACGGCGGCCTGGCGTTCGCGCTCAGCCGCGTCCAATTTTTCCGCAACGCGCTGGCGTAGATCCGCCAAGCTCCAGCGCGTGCGCATGGTCAATTCGAATACGCCCTGATCCACGGCTTGGATGGCTTTGGGCGCCTCGTGCTCGGCATTGGCCAGCATCACGACTGGCGTCTGGCGCCCCCAGGCATCCTGGCGGAGCTTTTGCAGCATGGCAAAACCCTCCATGCGCGCCATGAGCGGATCGAGGATGATAAGATCCGGCCGTTCGCGCTGGGCGCTTGCCAGCCCTTCGCCGCCGGTCCGGGCGCCGAAGACGCGGTAGCCCGCACCCGCGAATTCCTCCAATAAAATGCGGAGGAGCGACGGCTCGTCCTCCACCACAAGAATTTTTTGCTGAACCCGGGTTGGTGTTGCTACTTCCATAGGTAATGCCCTGTAAGAATGACGCCCAAAGCGGTCGCGTCTTTCGCCGATACATATTCGGCAGTACAACGCCATAGATTATGAACGGCCTCCCCGTTTCGCATGCCGCTCTTTCAACCCCAGGGGGCCGGCGTCTTCGCCGTTGTAGTATCGGGCATACGCGAACCGAGGCCCGCGGATGCGGGCCTCGGTCTCGATTCGCTATTCGGTTGGATTTAGAGCCTGATCGCCTGGTAATCGTCGAACTCGACGTCCATGAAGTCGGTGCGGATGCCGGCGTAGGCGCCTTGAGTGAACGCGCCGCCGCCGAATTGCCCGGTATCCGTGGTGTCTAAGACGAGCGTCCAGTTGCCCGTTCGCCCCACGTCGGTCCAGAGTTTCAGGTTTACGCCAGAACCGGCGTTGACCGTTTCCAGGCGCATGCCGACCCACGTGTTTTTGGGTAGGAGGTTCGGATTGGATGCGGCGTTATACGATCCGGTGAAGATTTTTTTCGACGCCATCGTGAAGTACCGGCTGCCGATTTTCTTTTTGAAGACCGCCGCCCCGTCTACGCGGAGTCCGGCGTAGTACAAGTTCTGCCCGTCGGCGTAGCGGCTGAAGAAGAGTACGCCGTTGGATGCGTTGCGGTTCGAACTCTGCGAGAGATTGTCGGCCGTGATGCGGAAGTACATCTCCTGGCGGGCGTTTTGGAACACCTGCTTGGTCAGAAGGCGGAAGATGTTTTGCGGGTGCAGGCCGTTATCGGTGTCATAGGCGTTTGCCGCCGCGTAGATTTTTTGCCATTTCGAGCCGAGCGGCAGGGCGCCTTGGATCGTTTTGCCGATGCCGTTGGCCACGGTCATGAGCGCGCCCGAGTTGACCCACCAATAGGGACTCGATGATTCGCCCATGGATCCGGTCTCTTCGATCGTCGCGTTGGTTGCCAGGCCATATCCGCTGCCTGATCCCGGACTGGCTGCCGGCGGCGGAGGCGTGGGCGTGGGTGCCGGAGCCGGCGCGGGTGCTGGCGCAAGTGCGGGCGTTGGCGTCGGCGCGGGGGCGGGTGCGGGAGCGGGGGCCGGCGCGGGCGGCGGCGTTTTGGCGAGCGTCGCGACCGCGGCGGGCGCCGCCGATTCAACGAGGAAGTCATCGAACGAGACATCCTGGAAATCGGACCAGATGCCCGACCGCCCCGTCTCATCGATGGCGCTCGAAATGTCGCGGGCCTTCAGGACTTCGCGCCATCGGCCGGTCTTGCCGTCATCTACGGAGAGCGTGAGGACGACCGCGCTGCCGTCGTTTCGCGCGTCGAGCTTTACGCCGATCCAGCGATGCTCCGGAATCAGGTTCGCGTCGCCCTGCGCGCTGAACGTGCCCGGGAAGTGCTTCGCGTAGCCCAGGGTCTGGTAGGCGCCGTTCAGTTTCTTTTTGATCACCACGCCGCCGTCGGCTCGGATGCCGGCAACGTAGAATGTTTGGTCATCCTGGAAGCGGGACATCACGAAGATGCCGTTCCAAGGATTTCTGTTTTGGGGATTTGCAAGATTGGTCTTGTGGGAGCGGGCGTAGAAGGACGTGGCACCGTCTTGCCAGGCGTCGCGGGAAAGCAGGCGGAAGATGTTTTGCGGATGCGTGCCGTTGTCGGAGAGGGCGGGATATACGGATGCGTAATGCTGATGCCAGGGATCGCGTGCGGGCATTTCGCCGGCAAGCGTTTTGCCGATGCCGTCGGCCATCACGAGACGGCCGCCGGATTCGAGCCACCAGTAGCGGCTTCGGGATTTCTCGGCGCTTTCAGCTTCTTCGAGCGTGCCGGCCCAGTTGAAGTTATACAGATAGGTCGACCCAGTCGTGGCTGCAGTGACGCTCGTCATGACGGCCGGGGCAGTCAACGCCGCGGAACCGATGAGCAGTGCTGCAACAGTACGGAACGGGATGCGCCGGAATTTGATATCCGGCGATCCCTCGGAATTCGCATTCATGCGGGAATCCCGCGATGCAGTCCGGGGCGAGCATCCGCAGCCGTGCAGGCGATACGGTCTGGATACGGATGTCCGCTGACGGAGATGCGCGCGGGGCGAACTAACAGAAGTAACCAAGAGAACATGCGCCATCCTTCATCCCTGCGGATGCCTATTGCGGAGCAGCCGGGATGACGCGAGACGGGATGGCGGTTCAGTCCGTGGTGCGGAATAGATGCTTCGAGGAGCATGGTCGGTCCGCGCGAGGCGCTGCCGGAGGTACCACCGGTCGCGCTGATGCGCAGGAGTGCCGACGAAAACCGCGCCGCGGGCCAGCTCGATAATGCAATGCCAGCCATTCGCGGAAACCTCGGGAGAAGAGTTCCCCTACGACCCTACGACGACAATCTCGACGGTTGTCGCGTACGGCCTCGGGGACTATACCTTCGGCCACGGTGTTCCGCCATACGAATGTGGAAAACCCCTCGGTTGACTCGGCCGCCGGTTCTCGGTTTAGCAAAACCCATTCCCGCTTTGCAGAGCGGGAATGGGTTCGAGATGCGTGCCGCGCCAGCCGTTTCGGGCGATTCAGGGGCGGATGCGAGCTGCGCCCGTGGCGTTCGTTACAACGGGAACTCCCGAGGCAGTCAAGTATTCCATCATTTGCCGGAATTTGTCGGGTGTCGTGCTATAGGTAGTACCCGAGTTGTTGACCTGATGGAAGACGAGGATCAGCCAGACCCCGTCCCGGCGTGCTTGATCGATCCATCCGCGTACTTCGGCGACCGTCGTGCCGACTCCCACGTTCTGGCGGCGCAGATTATACGGATCATCGCCGAAGCGCACGAATCCGTTCCAGGTGGAGCGGCCGGCGCTGTAGCCCGCGCTTTTGACCGCAGCGATGACTTCATCATCGAACGCGCCGAAAGGATACGATATCGTTGTGGCCTGAATGCCCATGGCCGCCAAATCCTCTTTGGATCCGGCTACTTCGGCCATGAGCGCGGATCCGGAAAGCGTGGTCAGATCGGCATGGGTGCGCGTATGCGAGCCGATCTCATGGCCGGCCGCATGCGCTTCCAGAATCTGACTCTCGGTCATGTAAGCGGGCCATCCGGTGCGCCGCGTGATGATGTTCATCGTCGTGCGAACGCCGTTTGCGGCCAAGATCGGGGCAATGGTCTGGTACGTATCCCGCCATCCGTCGTCGAAATTGACCGATACCATGCCGCTCATGGGCGGCGGCGCGGGCGCTGCTTCTTCGAGCACGTAGTTGTCTACGGTCAGCGAGCCCGTGCTCTTTATGAGATGAAATACCGTTAGCGCCACCGCGCCCGCAGGTGCGCTAAACGTTCCCGATGCGTTTCGCCAGGAGCCGCCGCTCGAGGGTAGGACGGCGATGTCTTTCCACGTATGCGTTCCGTTGGAGTGGCGGTATTGGACCGTGACGTAACTTTGGGTGTTGGATTGGTAATTATCCGTGAAGCTATAGGTCTTGCCGCTGGCGGTCGGGATTTCGGCGAAATACCATTTCGCATCCCCGCTCGAATAACTCGTAATGGCGACTGCAGCGGCTTTGGACGAATTGAAACCGGCGACCGGATACGTGAATGTCGCCTGGTTCGTTCCCCAGCGGCCGCGGGCCCAGGATGCCGGATTGCCGCCTGAGCCGGCGGTCTCGAGCGACGGGTTTTGTACGAGATTGGCTGCCGCGGCCGATATCGGCGTCCAAACCGCGATCGCGGCGAATATGGCGAGCGCAAACCACGTCGCGGCGCGCGGTCGCGGTATACAGATGGATGCGGTATGCATAATAGTTAGTCGTTCGTGATGGTTAGAATACGGTATTCGTCGAATTCGACATCGAGAAAATCGGTGCGAATGCCGCCGCGACCCGGTTCGGTGATGGCCGATCCGCCGACTCGCCCGTCGTCATGCGCTTCGGCCACGAGGCGCCAGGCGCCTTTCCGATTCCGATCGAAGAACATGCGTATGATGACGGTGCCGTCGGCCTGATCTTGCACTTCGCCGATCAGGCCGAACCATTGATCGCGCGGTATGAGCGTAGGGTTTTGTTCGCGGTCATACCGGCCGGCAAAGATGGGAGCGCTGGCAAGTTCATAGTAGGTGCCGTTGATTTTTTTCTTGATCGTCGCCTGCCCGTCTACGCGCAGGCCGACATAGTACAGCGTCTCCGAGTCCTGGTACCGGTGATAGAATCCCACTCCGTTGGATGCGTTCCGGTTGGGACTTTGACTATGGTGTTCGCCGCGAATCCGGAAATACGCGATTTGACGTTCATTCCGCCAGCGGTCGCGGGTGAGCAGGCGGAGCAGATTCTGCGGGTGCGCGCCATCATCGGTATCGACGGGGTTCGATGCGCGGTAGCGCGTCCGCCAGGACGATTCCTCGCCAAGGTCCCCCATCAGGCCTGCGGCCACGCCGCCGGCTATCGTGACCGCGCCGCCCGAGTTAACCCACCAATACCGATCGGTCGATTCGTCCGGCGTCGCGGTTTCTT
This sequence comes from Candidatus Parcubacteria bacterium, assembly GCA_003599755.1. Classification (GTDB taxonomy): domain Bacteria; phylum Patescibacteriota; class Minisyncoccia; order Sungbacterales; family SURF-37; genus SURF-37. The sequence continues at coordinate 77,588 of QZJO01000011.1, forward strand.
CGATCACGCGATCTTCGGCAAAGTGTTCATAGAGGGCTGGGGGCGGAACATCCAGCGATTCCATGGGTCGCTCGCCCGCCCCGATGATCACGGCCAATGCGATCAGCGCCGCTCCGAGCGCCCAGAGTTTGGATCGAAGCGAGTGAATCAGTTGGCTTGCGGCCTCGCGCAGCGCGGCAACGGTCATAGCGAAACGGTCACGGAGCGGCGGCGGTTGCCGGCGAGAGCGGAATCGCTCGCACCTCGCGCAAGACCAGCTGGCTTGCGTCCGGGCGCGCATCCCAGCCCTTGATGCCCACGCCTCCGGAATCGAGCGCTCGTTCGAGAAACGGCGTCGCGACGATGACTTCGCCGTTGAGCAGGCATTCGACGCTCCGGCCCCGGACGCGGATGGCGACTTCGAAGTTTCGTTCCGGAAGACTGGCGGCACGTTCGACGCCGCGGATGACGCGCAGATCCCCGAGGTATTTCTGCTCGACGTGGGCAACCTGCTGGCTGAAGTTGCACGCGACGAAATTGTCATCGTTCTTGAAGCGCCCCCAGAGGTAGATATTCCCGCCGGCAAGCCGATCGACCACGGCGGTGAACTGATAATCGCGCCACGCCCGCGTGCCATCCAACAGGGCCGCGCTGCCGGTATCGTTGGCGGTGGGATGGAGCGCGAGCATGCCGCCGCGATGCTCCAGTACGCCCCAGGTACGGATCCAACCCGTGTCGCGATCGAGCGTGTCGGTGAACGGCAGGGGCTTGGCGAGCCCCGCGTCCAGGCGTTCCAGAAGTTCTTCGATCCCCCATTCCGCCCGCACCTCGATGCGCCGGATGAAAAAATGTTCGCTGGCGTTGCCGCCCGGGTGATAGTTTTGCGTGAAGCGGTTGTCGTCGGACTGCTGGTAAAAAGCCATTGCGTAGATGGACAAGGCGCTGCCGAGTACGATGTCGCGCGCTTCGGGGTGGTTGAACGTCGGTTCGCCGAAATTGCCAAACGGAAACGCGAAGCCGGTGACGCGGGTGCCGAGCGTATCTTCAAGATTGCGCTTCGACGATAGGAGATCCTCCAGTACGCGATTCATGAATTCATCATTCGTCTCGAGGCGCCCCGGGCCGGCAAGCCAGAGTTTATTCGAGAAAAAATGCCCCATGTTGCCCGCGTCATCCACCGGATAGAATTCGTGCGCGTTGTTGCCGTGCGAATGGACTTCCCAGCGGCCGCTTTGAATCATTTGCTTCAACTCCTCGCCGCTCAGATAGTATTTGCTATTTTGATTCAGCGAAAATTTCGTGATTGCGAACATGACCGCCCGATAATCCAGGGCCTTGAGTACCGGATCCACGGGGTAATAGCTGTCTTTGCGGCCGTCGTCGAATGTGAGCACGAACGATTTTTCCGGAGGCTTTTTTTCGCCGCGCAGAAATGCATAGAGTTCCGCCAGCGTGACGGTCTCCCAGCCGGCCCGTTTGAGCGCGAACATTTGCTCCTTGAAGTGCTGGTTCGGCACGTTGATGCCGCCGGGCGCGGCAACCACGCCGTGGTACAAGAGCACCGGAATGGATTCTGCCGGCCGCGGCGGCGTGGTCGAGATCGCGCCGGCCGCGGCGCGCGACGCCTCGCCGCCGAACCGATATTCGATCGCATAGCGGATCGTGTCGGCCCAGATGCCGGCGTAGCGAAAACTCAGATACGGATTATCGCGGGCGAATGAGACGCCCGCGATAAGGCCGGCGGCTACCATCATGATGATGCCGAAAAATACAATCTTTGACGTGGTCGGCGTGTGCGTACGGAGCATAGGGGTCAGCGCGTTCCCCATCCGCGGTCGCGGATGCGCAGCAGGGCATAGAGGATCAGGAAGGAAAAGAAGAACGTGTTGAGCGCGCCCCAGAGATATAGGTACGGCCAGTAGCGGTTTTCTGGCGCCAGGATGCGGTAGTACAGGACGACCAGCGACGTCATGAGGATGATGCCGAGGAAATAAAACAACGGCAGTATGCCGTACGCGAGCGGCGAAAAATAGAGCGCGCGGACCGCGACGAACGGCGTGGCAATGGTGATGACCAACAGCGGGATGAAATACGTCACGGTAAAGAACGGCTGCGTCCGGTACATGAAGCGCAGCGTGAAGAGCGAATTGATGATCCAAGATTTTTTCCAGCGGATTTGCTGGCGGACGAGCTGCCGGAAGCGTTCGGGCACGATCGTATAGGCGCGGGCGCGGTCGGTGTAGACGGTGCGGTAGTTTCGCTTCAGGACCCAGCTGGTCAGCGCGCGGTCATCGCCCCAGGTTACCGGCAGACCGAGGAAACGCTCGTTGAGCCAGTCGTCGAGGATCGGCATGACCGCGTTCTTGCGATACGCGGACGAGCAGCCGCTGCAGCAGAGTACCGTGAAAAGCGAGGATTCGGCCGCCTTGAGAATGCGGAACGACATGAAATAGTACGCCGCCTGCATGCGGGTGAGGATATTGTGATCGGCGTTGTGCGGGTCGGCGTGCGCACAGACCGCGCCGATGTCTTCGTGCTGAAACGGCGCGATAAGGTTTCGGAACGTGCGCGGGATGATGTAACTGTCCGAATCGAGCTGCACGACGATCTCGCCCCGCGCCCGGCGGAACCCTTCGGCCATGGCATGGCGTTTGCCACGATTCTGTTTCCAATGGACGATGACAAGCCGCCGGCGATCGCGCTCGCCGAGTACCCGTTTCAATTCCGCAAGCATGTGCGCCGTGCCGTCGGTGCTACCATCGTTGATGACGATGACTTCGAGTTTATCCTTGGGGTACTGCGCGCCGAGCGACTGCAGAACCGTACGCACGATTGCGCCTTCCTCGTTTTTGCACGGTATGACGATCGAAACCGTCGGTTCGTAGCGGCGGTCATCCGGTTCAATCACGCGGGCATTCGCGCGCCGGTAGAGCATTGCCGCGCCCACGCGCGAAAGCTGGAATGTGGTGATAAAGATCGTATAGCCGTAAAAGACCGGATGAGTGAAAAAGTCCGTCGCGGTTTTGGCCTTTACGAGAATAATGCCGACCAGTATGGTGGCGGTCAGAACCAGAATCGACGCGATTGAATTGCGGCGGGCCGTGGAGCCCGCCGCCGGCTTCGCGCGATATGCCGGGCGCTGTATCGTAATGGCAGATGGATCGGTCATGGGTACGTATGGGGTATGCGCATCGCATGGGAACGGAGCGCACGTGAAGCGTTACGTCGGCCGGGCGCCGAGCGCCGAAGGAATGGTTGAGACGGCCGGGCTCGGCTCGGCGACGCCGCCCGCGCGGAGTTCTTCATTGATCGCCAAGAGCGCGGCAAGCAGGGGTGAAGCGGTCAGATGCGCGAGCGCGGTCACGTCTTTGGGCAGGCATTTGCCGCCGAAGCCCCGATACCCTTTGTGCCAGATGATCGAATGGCTGTCCCCGATCCACGGATGCTGGACAAGTACTTCTCGCACCGCTTCATAATCGGCACTGAGAAGCGCACAGGCGTTGTAGATCTCGTTGAAAAAGACGACTTTCGTCGCGAAAAAAGAATTCATGGCGTGTTTGAGCACCTCGGCATCGCGCGCGGACATAACGCGCCGTATCGGGGCATCGGGCAGCAGGGCGAACAAATCATCCCGCAGCGGATGAAACACGTCGGCCAGGCCGAGAATCTGGAACTGGGGTTTTGCGAAATCATCCCAGGCGGTCGCTTCGGTCAAAAACTCCGGGTTATAGCAGAACGTAAGGTCGCGATGCACTTCTTGGAAATAATCCGTGGTGCCGGGCGCGAAGGTGGATTTAATGATGACGACGGTTCCGGGCGCCATGCGCGTAAAATACGCGCTCATAATGCGGCGGTGCTCGGCGCTCGTGCAGTTGTCGGGAAAATTAACCGCGACGAAGATGATTTCCTGCGATACGGTTTCTTCGATCGAATCCCAATTCCCGGGCTTGATGTCATACCATTTGGCCTCTGGGTAATAGCGTTTCAGTATGTCGCCGACAAAACCCGCGCCGATGATGCCGATGTTCGCCGGCTTGGCGCTGCCGCGGGCGGGTCGGCTCGTGCGCGACGATGGTTGCGGGTGATGCATAGGATTTCGGTTAAGCGGTGATTGCAGAATATGTGCGGTTTGAGGATAACCGCACGAACCGTTGCGAAGAGAACGGCGCCTGCGCGGCGCGTTGATGTTGAATAGATGGCTACTAGGCCGCGATCGATGCCGCCTCCGGTTCGATCGAAGACACGTATGGCGCTCCCGGAACGCCGAGCCGCTGGCGGGACGGGCAGTAGTAGCTGTAGGCGATGAGCTTCGCGTTCGGGTAGCTTTGGCGGACCTTGTCCTCCCATGCGCGGTAGGTTTTCTCGACCACCGCTTGCGTGGGGCACTCGGCTACCTCCCAGATACCGTTCACCTGCATGATGAGAAGGAACATTGATGCTCTCCTTTCTTTTCTTCTCTGCGCTACGACTGCACGCGGCAATGGAGCGGCCGCGTCATGGGTGAGACGAACGGTTTTTACGGCTCTTACACCGGATGCCGCAGGAATCGCGCGTCTGCGCGCGGGGAGATTTATGACGTGGTTGCAGGCGGAGTAGTGGTAGCAGCCGGCGGCGTTGTGGTGGCACCGGATGGCGGGGCGGGCGGAGTTGTGGTTCCGCTCGCGGGTGGAGGTGCGGGCGGCGTAGTGGTTGCCGGAGGAGGAGCGGGGGCAGGTGCCGGAGCGGGCGCTGGCGTGCCGCCAGGACGGATTACCGCGAGTGAAGCGCCATAGATGGCGATCAATCGCTGCAGCGTGATATCGTCCACCGTGCCGCTCATGACAAGGCCATGGCGTCCCTGGAAGCGTTTAATTGCGGCTTCGGTCAATGGTCCGAAATAGCCCGTGATCAGACCCTCAGGGTAGATCGCGCGATCGGTGGCAAGAGCCGACTGCAGTGCGGTGACGCCGGCTCCCCGATCGCCTCGATCGAGATATGCGCCCGTCGCACCCGGCTGTATGGCGTTGAGTTCAGCTATGATGGAGGAAAGCTGCGTGAGGGCATGAGCGGCAAATGCCGATTTTTCTTGGGGCGTAGTCGTAGCGGAAAACCGCGCAAGTTCGGCGGTCGTGCTTGCGACAAATGCGCTCGCTCGTTCGAGAACATCCTCGCGTCGGGCGATGGTAAGCTGATTCGTGATCGTGGCGAGCCGGTTCGCGGCGGCGGTCGCGATCGCGGTGCGTTCGGCCGGAGTCGAGGTGGCGGTGATGCGGGCGATATCCGATTGCACGGCAGCAAGATCGAGCGCGATCTGGCCGAGCAGCGCTTCGACGTGCGAAGCCGCGGCCGGAATGGCACCGGCAAGTATGGCGGCCAGGCCGATGCCTACGGCAATACTGCGGCGAGAATGAAGAAAGTTTTTCATAGGCGAGGTGTCCGGGATGACGGTTTTTCGCGGTAGCCATTACATGCGGGAATGCAAAAACCGCCCGCCTCAACGGACGGTTTTTGCATGCGAAAAGACGAATCAGATCTTGGTGCGTACCATGGCCAGCACCGCGGCCGCAGACCATGCTTGCTGCCGGCAGCCGATCTGGCCGCTTGGCGAGCAGTACTCAAAATACGTCGTTTTATCGCGCATATAGAGTTCGATCGGACCGCCGAAGAATCGGATTGGCCGAAGCGAGGCGCGCTTGAGCCGCCGGGCTTGGGCGAAATAGCCGTAGTGCATGAGCCCTTCGAATATGAGGCCGTTGAGCATCGGCCAAAAACTGCCGTTGTGATACGAATCGCTGCCGGGATTGTACGTTGGCGAGCGCTTGGACATGGTGCGGATGCCGGCACGCGGGTCATACAGATCCCGGGCGAATGCGCGGCGTACGAAATCCGGCACATAGCGGTCATCCACGATCGAATGTACGCGCTCCTCTCGGTCCCGTTCAGCGGCCCAGAGGCAGATCAGCGGGTTCGCGGTGATGGTGCGGATTTGCCGCTTCTTGCCGTCCAGGGCCTGGGCGGCAAACCAGAGACCGTGCGTGCGAAATAAAAATTTCTCGTGGAATGCGGAACGAATGGCGTCGGCCTTGGCTCTCAGGCGGGCGGCAAAGTCCGGCGCCCGAGCGCTAAACTCGCCGGCCCACAATCGAAGCGCCAGCCACGCGAAGGCCTGTACTTCGACCGGTGCGATCGGATATTCGGGCAGCATTCCGTCTGGCTGCAAGAGCGCCTCGCGCGAGTCGGTCCAAGAATGGATGGCGAGCCCGCCGAAGCGGCGGTCCGGCGGCGGCGCGTATTCTATGACGTGATCGTTGTCCGCGTCCGCATCGGTGAGCAACCAACGGAGCGCGGCCTCGGCGGCCGGCAGAACTTCGGCGAGAAACTGATTGTCCCCGCTCGCTTGCCAATAGCGGTAGAACGCGATGAGGACGAGCGGCGTAGCGTCGATGGAATCGTAATTCCGAAGCGTCCCGTCCGGGTATACGTACCATGGCCGCTCGCCGGTCGTGAGATGCTCGTGGCGATCGCGGCGAAATTCGTGGATGAATTTTCCCGGCTCCTCCCCGCTTTCCGGATTGCGTACCCGGCCTTGCAGCTGAATCATGGCGCTCAGCGCTCGGCGCGACGTTGCCAATAGAAACGGATCCGGCCGCAGCGCGTAGGCAGCCAAGAGCTTCAGCACGGTGACCGCGGTGTCCCGGCCGAAAATAGCGCCGAACGCCTCATGGCGGGCCGACGCCAAAATACCTTCCGGCGTCGCGAGCTCCGTAATCGTCGTATACATCTTTCGTTCCAGCTCGCGCGCGGTCATATGCCAGGGCCTCCGGCCAATTGATAATACAGTCGCTCGTACCGTTCAACCATCACTTCGGCGTTGAAATGGCGCAAGGCATGCCGCCGGCATTCGGCGCGGTTGATTTTACCTACGCGCGTCACCGCGTCGATCATGGCATCGATATTCGCCACGACATAGCCGGTGCGGCCGTGCGCAATAACTTCGCGCATCGAGCCGCGGTCGAATGCGATCACCGGCGTGCCGCATGCCATTGATTCAATGATGGTAAGGCCGAACGGTTCTTCCCACGTGATGGGATGCAGCATGGCGAGCGCCCGGCTCATCAGCCGGTTGCGCGCCGCTTCATCGACCTCGCCGATCCATTTGATCTGGTCGTTCGAGAGCTTAGGTCGAATATATTCGCGGTAGTAAGCAAGGTCAACCGTATCGAGCTTCGCCGCAATAATTAGCGGTATGTTCAAGTACTGGGCAACCTCGATAGCATGGTGCGTGCCCTTCTCCATCGAGATGCGGCCGACGAACAAGAGGTATCCGTCATGCGTCGGCGAAAACGGATACGACTCCATGGCGAGGCCGTTGTATACCGTGCCGATATGATTCGGCAGACTGTGGATATATGCGCCTTGGGAGCGGGAGATCGAGACGACGCGGGGGCGGTTCATGACCTGGTACATCCGCCGAATCAAGGTGGAAAACGGGCCATGATAAGTCGCGAGGACCGGCTTTCGGGAAAGATTCGCCGTCGGCAAACTGATATAGCCGATATGATCGTGGATCACGTCGAACCGGCCGCCCATTTGATAGGCCGTGCCGATATTAAGCATGGTCCAGGAGTTCAAGCCGTAGATATCCGCGATGCGGGCCTCGCGCAGCGCCCGTGGGTAGACGGAAACAAGCTTCGCGTCGGTGCGCGAATCGCCGCTGGCAAACAGGGTGACGGCGTGGCCGCGCCGAACCAGCCCTTCGGTAAGGGCGCTGACGACGCGTTCGGTTCCCCCGTACTTCTTGGGCGGTACGCTTTCGATCAGCGGTGCGATCTGGGCAATGCGGAGCGGCCTGCCTGCCGAATGGGCAGGCACTCCAGGGCGGCGGTCTTTGGGCGGCATGATGTACCGGTAACAAAAAACGGAATGGAGCTTTGTCATACATGACGGTGCGCGCCGCGCGCCATTACGCGCGTAGCGGGAATCAAAAACGCCGTCCCGGCGCATGGCAGGACGGCGTCGTTGCGGCAATGGCGATTAGTGGTCGTGTTCGTGGCCGTCGGCCGTTTCGTCGGCCCATATGACGAAGGTAAATACCGTTTCGCCTCGGCCAGCATCCTTCTTATAGACCGACGTTCGTTCGCGGGCGGAGTGTTGGATGCGTTCGCCCCATTCGGCCGCGGTTTCGTCTTCCTCGCGGGCAAGGTTGAGTGTCGCAAGATTCGCAAGCGCGGGTACGTCGACGCGTGCGCGCAGCGCCGCAGCCGTCGAGCGGAGCGTCGTGGTCGTATCGGCGTGGTTGTAGATCAGTTCCAGCTGGTCATAATCATGCTGGTTCGGATGCTGGTTCGGCGTCGGGTTAGACGAATAGTCCATGCACGAGCCGAGCGGCGCATTCGAGAAGTTCTCATCCTGGTGCGCAAGGCCGAACGTATGACCGATTTCCTGGCAGAGTACCAGATTTCTCCACGCGGGCGTGTTATATTGCACGGTCGAAAAATACGTATCGTTCATGCGCACGGCCCCCTGCGTGATATGCCCGGAAGCATTCACCCATACCGAAGCAATGCCGAGCCAACCGTTGCGGCCGTAGCGGCTGTTGCAGATCTCGACGCGGCCCGCGGTCGGCCGGCAGGTGCGCGGCGATGATCGGCCCGCGGCAATGATCGTATCGAGCACGCCGGATTGCGACCAATCGCTCGACGCGGTAGCAAGGTAGCTGTCCCATTGTGAAGAGAGATTGTCGCCAAGCTGCAGGGTGAATGGATTGGCCGTGCGCGCCCAATGGTACGTTCCCCACGCATGATCCGCCTCCGCTGATGCGGCAATCAGGCCGAGCGCGGCGACGGTAAAGAACACAATCCGGAATTTCGTAGGCATAGTTCCCCGGTTACCAATGACGCTTGTAGTATCTCCGGCCCGCCGAAGCAGGTCAATTTCGGCTGTGGATAGGATATGCGCGCCCACGGAGCGCGCGCAGTAAGCGCGTGCGCTCTTGCGCGTCTTATACCACTACCAATGATTCGTCCGTTCACTCTTTTATGGCGCAGAATCCCATCGACATGATCGTTGCGGACCATCGGACCGTCGAGCGGCTGTTTGCGGAATATCAGCATGCCGCCGCGGCCGAGCGGCGCTCCATTGCCGAGCGCCTGTTCGGAGCGTTGGAAGCGCACGCGCGTATGGAGGAGCAAGTGTTTTATCCTGCGGTTGCCGATCAAAAGGAGCGCGCAGCGACCGATAGGGTGGCCGAAGCCCAGCGGGAACACGGTGACATAAAATTAATGATTGCCGAGCTGCGAAACCGAGCGCCCGGTGCGGCGTTTGATGAACGCATGGCCAATCTCAAAGAGGCGGTAGAGCACCACGTCAAAGAAGAAGAGACCGAGCTTTTACCCTACGCGGCAGAGCGGTTGTCGGGCCATGAGAACGCGATTGCCAGAGAGATGGAGCGGGTCAAAATGAGTATCGCGCATGCGGATGAGCGCGGCATCGCATAGGCATCAGCTGGAGCAAAAACCGTCCGCCATTGAAGCGGACGGTTTTTGTTCGGTTCGGTGGAACGACCTATCGGTCTGGGGCGGGCAGCGGCTGCGTTACCGCTTCGGGCGGCGACATTTTTTCCAACGGCATAATCACCGGAGGCGGCGGCGCTTGATCAAGAATTTCTTTGACCAGCGGCACCATCACCGCGCGCGGCGCCCATGCGTTCTGGGGAGCTTTTGCGGCTTCGAAGCGGAGCGCCGGAATGAGGAGCTCTTCGCCTCGGAAATTCGTGTACCGCCAGAAGCGCATGAGGACGAATTCGGGCGTTCCGAGCGCTACGGTTTCTGCGTTACCGTTCTCGGCCGGCAACATGCCGCCGTACAGGCCTCCGCGAAGCGCGAATTCTTTGAGGCGTTCGACGTTTTGTTCGAGCGCGTAGGATGATTTTTGGAAGTCGAGCGTATTGATGTTGCCGACGTTCATAGCTTTTCTCTCGCGCGCATCCACGGTGACCACGATGCCATAGGGCATGCCGCCTTCTTCGTAGACCTCCAGATCCCCGATTTTCAAGGGATAGATGACCGAGATCATGTCCGGGATGTAGCGGGCCGGACGCGTGCCGTCTTCTAGGAGCGGCTGCGGATACCAGCGCCAGCCGTCATCCACGACGGGCGCGCCGTAGTGGGACGTATCGATGCGGTGCTCGGAGAGGAACGCGTCGGCGATGCTGATGAGCGTTTCGGATGCGGGAACTTCGGACTCGGCGAGCGGTTGGTACTCCTTGCCTTCGCGGTGCCAGCGCTCCCAATCGGCATTGATCGTAATCATGCCTTCGGGCACGTTGACGTTGATCGCGTAGCCGTAGTCGCGATTCTCCACGACCTCGAGGTTGCGTACTGTAAGCGCGGAGAATGTGTCGAGCGCGATATCGAAGTTCATGCGGCGAAGCGCGGGCACCAGGTCCGCGGCGGAGCGGCTCGATTTGATGCGTTTGTAGACGCTTCCGTCGGCAGGTGTTTCGAACGCGTCGCCCGCGTAGCGGTATTCCCAGGGCGTATACGGCCAAGGCGCGATTGTCATGCCCGCCGTTCCTCCGCCGCCGCTTTGGGAGCGCCCCTCGATCGTGCTCGGGGCAAGCGCGCCGTCTCCGCCCATGCCGAATGCCATCATCGGGGCCGGCGATGCATCGCTGGGAGCGGTCGCGTCGGCGCCCAGTTCCTGGCCGCTGCCGGTATCGCTTCCTTTCGGCGTCGCGCTCGCGCCAACGAGGTCGCCGAATGCGCGCGCTCCTGCCTCTTCTATATTCAGGGCGAGTACGCCGCTTTGGCCGCCGGATCCGCCGTAGTCCAGATAGGTGACGCCGGCAAGCGCGACGATAACAAGCGCCAGTGCGCCGTACGCGAACCCGCTTCGCCGAAGCTCCAGCGAGGCGAGTCGCCAGATTGCGAATGATCCCCCGTTCGGCGCGGCACTGCGCATCGGCAAGGGCCGCTTCTTGAGCTCTGCGCGCAAGCGGGTGACGAATGCGGTATCAAGCTTGGTATCCGGCTTCATGAGCGAAAATTCGCGAATGATGATTTTGATGCGGTCTTCCTCGGCGCGGAGCGTTGGATCTATCTCGTAGAGCTCCGCGAGGATTTGGTCGATGGATTTATTCATATTGAGTGCGTGGCATAAAGGATAATCAGGAACGCGGCCAAGGCATTCGCGGCGCGCAGCTGCCGGATAGCCCGGGAGAAGATGACTTTGCAATGGCCCTCGCTTTTCTGGACGATCTGGGCGATTTCCTGGTACGAGAGCCCTTCCCACAAGCGCAGCATGAGGATGTCGCGCTGGACGCTGGGCAGGGCCTGCACCTCGGCGCGTACGGCCGCGAGGCGCTGGCGCGCATCGGCATCCCGTGCGATGTCCGAGGTATCCGGAATATCCCAGGCATCGTCGATCTCGAGCGCCGGCCGAGCCGTGCGGTAGTGATCGATGACGGTATTGCGGGCGATGCGGTACAGCCACGCGCCGAAACGCTGATCGGGATCGCACGAATCGATGTGCTCGAGCGCCTTGATAAACGTTTTGGCGGTGAGGTCTTCGGCGGTCTCTTTGTGGTGCGTCTTGTAGTAGACGTAGGTATATATCTTCTTGATATACCGATCATAGAGAGCGCTGAACGCTTCTCGGTCTCCCGTTTGGCACGCTCGAACGAGCGATTCGTCAGTCATGGTTCGACACGCTCACCACGAGCGCACGATAGGGCGGGTAATGAGGCAGAGCGGCCTTTCGTATACTCGCCCCGCATTCGTCTCGAGTTTAGGCGAGGATAACTCTGTCGAAAGGTCATGATGCGTTTGGAATGCGTCGGACGGTCCTATAAATACATACGAGGGTCTCGCCGTCGCGTAACAATAGTATCTATACTAGCGAAAAGCGGCCGCCGATTCTACCGCGCGGCAAGCGGCGTTGCCGGCCGCGGTCAGGCGTATTACACTAGAACCGTTTTATTAAAGAATTCATTTCCTCGCATGGCGGGAACCGCGACAAAACTCATCGGTGCGGTGCTGTCCGTGGCAATCATCGGTTCGGCGATCGCGTGGCTTTCGCGCGCCGAGGACGCCGCGCCGGTTTCGCCTGCCGCGGGGATGCACGGCGGGCCGCCGCCGGGCATGCCGGGGCACATGCGCCGCTATGCTGACGGCACGTATGCGGCAACCGGGAATTATATTTCACCCGCTGGCCGGGAGGAGATCGAGATTATGCTGACGGTCGCTGACGATATCGTCGTTGACGCGCATTTTACCGGCAAGGCGACGCATGCTACGAGTCGGACCATGCAGGGCCGGTTCGGCGCCGGCTTTCGAGAACACGTCGTGGGAAAACCGATCGACCAGATCGTGCTGGACGTCGTCAACGGCTCGTCGCTCACGCCCAAAGGATTCATGGAGGCGCTCGCGAAGATAAAAGCCGAGGCCTCGTCTTAGAACAACTCGGCCGCGAATCCCGCCGAGCGCCGCACGCGGCGCTCGGCATTGAGCATGCAGTATTCGAAATCAAACGCGGCGAATCGCTCCGGCGCCGCGAAAAAGAGACCGGTCGCAAGCGCGTCGGCGAGTACCGCGCGGTCCGCGATGACCCAGGTTGCGAGAATTTCGCGGGGCGAGCGGAGTGTGGCCGGATCAATGATATGATGCCAGTCGCGCCAAGTCCGGCGGTTCCCGCTGGAGCTCGCCATCGCCCCCTCGGACATCGCGATCGCACCGATGATCTTGGACGGGTCGTCCGGATCCTCGAGTCCGACGCGGAGCGGCTCGCTGCCCGCGTGGAATATGTCGCCGCTGCCGTCGACCACAAATCGCCGCAATCCGGCCTTCTGCAGATAGGCGGCGACGTTATCGATGAAATACCCCTTGCCGAGCGCCCCGAAATCAAAGAGCACGGGCTCAGCAATGCGGATATGGCGCTCGTCCAGAATCGTTACCGTCGCATCCAAGTCCGGCGTGGAGCGGATCGTCCTGTGCGGCGTGAGCGTGTAATCCGCGTCGTAGCCCAAATCCGAAATTGAGAATCCGACGAGCGGGTTCAGTTTTTTATTCGAGGGGTGCCAGAGCCTCCGGTACCAGTCGAGCATGGCCGTGAAATCGGCCGGCACTTCGGCCTCGCCCGCATGCGTCGCGAGCCGCCGCACGAGCGAGGTCGCGATAAAGCGCGAATACGTCTGGTCGAATTCGTCGGCCATGCGCGTTATCGTTTTTTGAATCGCGTCCCATGCCGCATCGCCCATGCCGTCCCCGACGCTGATGCGCCAGCGCGTGCCCATGGATTCGTAGACCCACTCGCGTTTCGGCATCAGTATCCCGGAAAATAATCGGTGGCGATCCGGCCTGCGGCAACGCCCATGCCGCGAAGCAGCCGTTTGTAGGATTCCACCATTGCATTGGGTCCGGAAAGGTAGAACGTCCGCTCCTTCCAGTCCGAGACATGAGTTCGTATCATCGCCGGAGTCAAAAAGCCGCGCTCGCGGATCCACGCGATCCCCTCCCCGCCCTCGTTGACCAGATATACGGTTCGCAGGCCGATTGCGCGCTCCGCCGCGCCGAGGAAATCGCGGTACGCGATATCCGCGGGGGTCCGATTCGAGTAGAACAACACGATGTCCCGGCGCTCGGCCCGGTCCATGCAATATTTGATCATGCTGCGAAACGGCGTGATGCCGATGCCGCCGGCAACGAATGCCAGTTTTTCGCGCGCGGCCGCCGGCAGCGTAAAATCGCCGGCCAACTGTCCCGCCCAAATCCGATCTCCCGGCTCGAGCGAGACGAGTTTTTGCTTAAAGGTGCTCGGTTTGGGGCCGAAGCGCACGCCGATGCGGAGGTCGGATTCCGTCGGCGAAGCCGCGATGGTGAAGTACCGGCGGATGCCCCGCACATCCGATCGTGCGTGCGGCAGGGTCCACTCCAGGTATTGCCCGGGTCGGAATGCGAGCGGCGCATCGGGTTTGAAGACGAATTCAAACGTGTCGCGGGCGGTCTCGATTTTTTCCGCAAGCACGAGCGTCAGCCGACGTTTGAGCCCGACCGCGTAGGAAAACAAATTGCCGATGACAAGCGCGAGTTCGGGTGATGACGATATGGGGCCGAACGCGAATGGGATACTCGAGAGCAGTCCCACGCCCGCGCCATACGCCAGCTGTAGCCGCCGCGTCGGCGGCATGGTCTGCGGCTCGGTCATCATGATGGCGGCGAAGAATACGATCGGCCACGAAAGGAAGTGCTGGCCGAGGAGATCATATATATCGGACTCGGCGAGGATCCCGAGCGCGAGCACGCCGACTACGCTTGCCGTGATGCCGGCAAGAACGAGCGAGAACCGCCTGATTTTTTTGACGATGAGCAATCCTACGAGCGCCGTGGCCGGCAGCATGACCGCCGATCCGATCCACCAAATCGCGCCGCCGCCCGCGGTAAAGCCGAGCGCGACTGCCGCGAACGCCGCCGGATTGAACAGATGCCGGTTCCGCGTGGCGATGACGTATTTGGCGGCGACCGCGATCACGGCCGCAAGCGCGAGCCATGCGGCATCGCGGGACGAAAACGGCGGCGACATGATGAAAAACAGGATGAGCGCGGTAATGAGCGTGGATTCGATGTTCGCCGGCGCGGCATAGAATTTCGCCCAAGCATAGTGCGCAAAAAGCGCCGCGGCAACGAGTACGCCGAGCGACAGCAGCAATTGCAAACCGGAATATGAAAGCATTCCGGCAAACCCGAAAAGCACTGCCACGAGAGCGGGCCCGCCCAGGCCCCAAATCAGGAGGCGGTACATGGTGATCGAGTCGATCAATCGGTTCAGGGCGTTCATGGGAGGTGCTGGTATTGATGATATTGAAGCAGGTGCGGGGCGGATTGGCAAAGCAGAGGCATGCTTCCCCGTAGTCCGGTTGCGGCGTATCTTTTTCGCAATTACAGCGGCCGGTAGCGCCGGGAAAAGGAAATCCGCCCGAGCATCTGTGCAGGGGCGGATTGGTGCGACGGACTCGCGTCACTCGGGGTGCTGCCGCAATCCGGCAAGAGCCAACAGCCGGAACGCGGTTTTGTAGGTGATCTTCAGTTTCTTCGCTACCTCCCGTCGGTTGCCCCGGCATTCGACCCAAAGATCCCGCACCAGTTTGATCCGCTGTTCTTCGGTCGTCCTTCTTTTGAGCTCTGTCCAGCTCAGCTGGATCAGCGAGCTGGGCAGCGGCGCGCTGGCGGGGGCGACGTCGGTGGGTTCCGGATCTTCCGCGGTGCTCTCCCAGGCGCTGCCCTGGGCCAAGTAGTACTGGATATCGCGTTCCGACACGGTGTCGCCGGGAAAGAGATGCCGTATCCGCGTGACTAGATGCTTGAGTTCGCGAACGTTCCCGGGCCAGGCGTACGCCTCCATGGCGCGGATCGCATCCGCTGAGAATTTTTTTTCCGGAGCTGCAGCTTGGAGGAACCGGGTGGCGAGCCCGGCGATGTCATCGACGCGCTCCGCGAGACGGGGTACGTGGATCCGGATGACGGTAAGCCGATGGAAGAGATCGGCTCGGAAGAGCCCGCGCTTGACGAGCGCGGGCAAATCCCGGTTCGTTGCGGCGAGGATGCGCACGTTTACGACTCGAGATTCCACGCCTCCCACGCGCCATATCACCTGATCATCCAGGAACCGCAGCAGTTTTATCTGGAGGCCGAATGGGAGATCGCCGATCTCGTCCAGGAGGACCGTGCCGCCGTTGGCGGCAAGGAATAGTCCCGAGCTTTCGCGCACGGCTCCGGTAAACGCTCCGCGGACATGCCCGAAGAGCAGGCTCTCGGCGAGCTCCGGCGCGAGGAGGCCACAGTTCACCGGGATGAAGGGCTTGTTTTTACGGTCGCTGAGCCGATGGAATGCCCGAGCAACGAGCTCCTTGCCGACGCCGCTGGCGCCGGTAATGAGTATCGAAGCGTCGGTTGCGGCGACTTTTCTGATGTCTGCGGCAAGTCGCTGCATGATCGGGCTGAACAAGAGGAAGCCGGGAACTAGCTCCGGATCTTCGGCGAATGCGGGGAATGCGGCGGCGGGCGGTATGACCGCCGCCGGCGCAGGCCTTCGCGAAGCGCGCCACGGATGCTGCCGGCAGAATTCCTCGAACGATATGAGCGGCAGGTTCGCTGTGCGCAGCCGGGTTTCGTGCGCATAGAATGCGCTTCTGCAGGCATTGCAGGAGCCGAACCGCCGGTATGTAGCCGGGCGGATGCCGCAGCGTTTGCATAGCGGCGCGGTCGCAGATGGCGTCACCATCGGTTCTCACCTCGTTTCTCATCTCAACGTGCTGATGCCTCACCTATCCGTAATATCTACGACACCGCGCGTCAATTCGCGGTTTCCCATGCACGTGAGCCCTCCTTAAATGGCTGCGCCCCGACAATCTTCGTCGGGGCGCTTCAGCTATGCGGTGGCACGCCGCAGCTCCTCTCTCATTCTCTTGCGTTCCGATCCATGGACCAACTCACACCATCTGCGGTTGTCTTCGCCGCCGCACTCTCCGGATCCGGCGGGCAGGGCGCGTGCCGGCACCAGAAGATCATCCTTGCCGTCCCAGCTCGGCGCGTGCGGCGGACACCAGCGCAACTCGACGAGCTCTCGAGTCGGGTCGGTGTCCGGTTCGCAGGACGGGCAGTAGGGACGCGTGGTTACTTTCCCCTGCGGTTCGATGTAGTCGCTCATCGGACCTCCCGTGGCGCGAGGATGCGGTCTTGCGCGGTTCTCATGCCGATTCCCCGACATGCGCCCAGAAATCGTCATCCCGCTCCGTAGGCGGAAGCCGCACCAGGATCTTTTTCCGATGGAGGAAATCGCACATGATGCGATTCCCGTCTGCCCACTGATCGCCGTGCGACGTGTGATGATGACGGCAGAGCCGCTCATCATTCGGCAAAACCGATCCGCACGCTGCGCACAGTGCCATGATTACCTCCTCAGGTCGTGCGGACCTCGCGGGCCCACACGCTCATTTCGGCCGCGAGTTCGTCGGGCGTAATGCCCGCGACTGCGGCAAGCCGCAGGGTGTTGGCGAGGAAGTTCCGCGTGGCTAGGTGCAGGCGAAAGTCATCGATGGGCGCGCCGTGCGCGAGCGGTTCCACGACTTCGGCAAGTTTCCCGCAGGCCTTGATCTGATGATCCAGGATATGGCCGAGCGAGAAATGCGCGTGCTCCTCGGCGGGCAGATGCCGCAGGATCGGATAGTGTTCGGCATTGAACGGCCAGTGCCGGACGACCGTATCGGTCAACGTGCAAAGATCCATGGGTCTCCTCCCTTCTACTGCGACCGTAGCAAACTTGAGGGCAAATAAAAAGCGCGCCTCGGCATCGATGCCGAGGCGCTTCACGATAGGCACATCCGTGCCAGCTTCTACAGCTACGAGATGGTTCTCCACCGGTGGGCCACGAGTCGCTGGTCCTGGCGCACGCGGGGCAGCGGGATGGGCGGAAGGTTATAACGCTGCGGGATGCTGGATTGCCTTGGCTCTCGGGGCAGATCATGCCGCCAATCTTCGCGGTGTGCCCCGGCGTCGTCCCGCTCCGCCATTGCAAGGCGCGGCGGCAGCTTCTTGCGGTGGAGGAAGTCGCACATGATGCGGTTGCCCTCCGCCCAGTCGCGGCTGGCACAGTCGATGTGGTGAGGGCAGATATCTGCGCCTTGGAGCCGATTGTCGCACATCACGCACTGCGGCATGATCTCCTCCTTGAGGAAGTGCTCGACAGCGTTTGTCGTAGATCGCAAGCAGTTCGCCGTGGTTGCTCGCGAAGAAATCGTCTCGACCGCGCCACTGGGGCATTTATAAAGAAGCATAATAAATACATTTTGTCAATAAATGCACGCACCAACGGCCCGTATACTACGGTCAGAATATGCGGAGCATTGCAGCAATCGTACTGGTCCTTGCCGCGGCCGGAGGAGCGGCCTTTTTCTGGTATCGGCCTGCAGCTGCGCCGGCTGCGTCCGGAGCGCTCGATTTTACATTGACCACGCTTTCGCAAGCGGTCGCGGCCGCAGCGCCCGGCTCCGAGCTCCGCGATATTCCCGACACGGCGGCAGTTGGTGGCGGCTGGCGCATCGAGACGTCGCGCGATGGCCGCGCACTGCTCGAATCCCCCGATGAAACCCTGGTGACGCTCGATCAGAACACGGAACTGACCGTCGTCGCGCATGATGCCGACGCGCGCCGAAGCAAGTTCTCGCTGGCCGGCGGCCGCGCGTGGACGCGCGTGAAGAAACTATTCGATCAGGACGAATTGTACGAAATCCGTTCATCGAATGCCGTTGCCACGGTACGCGGCACATCATTTTCATTCGGGTATGCGGCGGGCGTGACGACGTTGTTGGTCGCCGAAGGAATCGTCGGCATTCTGGCTCTTGATCCGGAAACCGGCCAACCGCTTACGGCTTCGAGTACGCTCGTACACGCCGGCCAAAAGGCGATCGTGGATGATCGCCTGCCGCCGTCGGAGCGGATTCGCGTGGCCGCATTAACGACGGAAGATATGGAATCAGAATGGTACCGCTTCAATGATCCTGATGGTTCTCCCGCGCCCGCTCCGGCACCGCCCCCTGCTCCCGCTCCGGCCCCCACACCGATGCCCGCTCCAGCGCCGACGCCGGAGCCATCGCCCGCGCCGGCTCCTCTCCCCGCGCCCAACCCTCCGCCGCCTCCGGCGCCGCTGGCGATTGATGCCGTTGCGCCGGATACGGTGACGTATAATCCGTCGGGCGCGAATGCCGTTCAGATCGCCGGCAGCGGCTTTTCGGGCGCGACGGCGGTTCTGGTCGGCGTCCTTGCGGTGAAATTCGAAATCAAGGATGACGGGGCCATTTGGCTGTTTGCCGATTCATCGATATCGCCCGGAACCTATGCGGTAAGCGTCCGCCGTGGCAGCGAAGAGGCCAAGCGCGATCGCGCGCTCACGATTCTGCCGCAGCCGGACCGATCCGACGAGTCCGGTGCCAATCCTAATCAGGATCCTCCGCCCGGTTCCGCGGCCACTAACTGAGCGCGCGTGTCAGCGACTATCAGGAAAATCGTTTCGCTTGCCGCCATCGGCGCGCTGATAACGGCCGGCGCGGCTTTTGCCGTGCAGTTCGGTTTTCTCGATTCCTGGGAGGAGCTCGTGCGGGATCGGTTCTTCATCCGCCGCGCGCCGCCGGCCGAAATCGTCATCGTCGCCATTGATGACGCAAGTATTGCAACGATCGGCCAATGGCCGTGGCCACGGCGCGAGTTCGCGGTGCTTTTGGAACGGGTGCGGGGCGCTCGCGCTGTTGCGATCGACGTCACGTTCTCAGAAGCGTCGCGGCATGGGGCCGCGGATGACCGCGCATTCGCCGATGCGATCGTGGCGTTCGGCCAGCCGATTGTCCTGCCGGTTGAAATCAATGAGCGGAGCGAAGTCGTGCTTGCTCCCCTGCCTGAACTTTCGGCGGCCGCCGCCGAAGGATTTGCCGACGTCCTCGTAGACGCAGACGGCATCACGCGTTTCGTCCGGACACGGCTTTTGGGGTACGAGAGTTTTGCCCTTGCAGCGGCGCGCCAGCTTGGTGCCGCGGCCGGCGGCGATGCGGCCGCGGCGGATCGTTTGCGCATCGATTACCGCGGGCCGGCGCGGACATTTTCGACGGTTTCGTTCCATGACGCGGCAGCGGGGCGGATTCCGGAGCGCGCGTTTGCCGACAAGCTTGTCTTGGTCGGGGCCACGGCAAGCAATCTCCATGATATTTTGGCCACGCCGTTCGGCCGCATGCCGGGCGTGGAAGTCCACGCCAATGCCATTGCCACGCTTATGGACGATCGCCCGTTTCGCGCGATTCCGTTCGGGGTCGCGGTTGGGGCATTCGCGCTCGCGAACGCGCTTGCGGCCGGAACCGTGTATGCCGTGCGCCGGCTGCGCGTGCTGGTCGGTTTGCTGGCTGGTTTCCTCTCCTTGATTGTCGCGGCGTCATTCGCGCTGTTCGAAACACAGCTGACGTTCCCGACGGTTGCCGCCGTGCTCGGGTTTCTGGGGACCGCGGGTAGTGCGACGGCGCTGCAGTATCTTGCCGAATCCCGGGAGAAGCGCTTTATCCAAAAATCATTTCAGCATTACCTCGCGCCGGACGTCGTGCGCGAACTTATCAAAGATCCCGCGAAGTTGCGCCTGGGCGGCGAGCGCAGGACCGTGGCAATCCTCTTTTCGGACATCCGCGGCTTTACTTCGCTCTCCGAGACCATGGATCCCGAGGCGCTTGCGCATCTGGTTAATGAATATCTGACGGCCATGACCGATATCGTAATGGCGCGCCACGGTCTTGTGGATAAATACATCGGCGACGCGATCATGGCGCTGTGGGGCGCGCCGATCGAGCGCCCGGATGCGACCCAACAGGCGTGCCGCGCGGCACTCGCCATGGTGGAACGCCTGGCCGAGCTCAACGAGCAATGGGCTCGCGAGAAGCTGCCGCGCTTGGATATCGGCATCGGTATCAACGCCGGCGCGGTATTCGTCGGCAACATCGGCTCGCGGGAGCGGTTCAACTATACGGTTATCGGCGACGAAGTGAATTTCACGTCGCGCTTGGAGGGACTCAACAAAATCTATGGGACGCGCATCATCGTGAGCGACGCGGTGCGGGCCGCAATCGCTGATGTTCCGGATCTGTTCGTGCGTGAACTGGACCGCGTCATGGTCAAAGGGAAAAAAGAGCCGCGCACGATTTTCGAGCTTTTGCCCGCGAAGCAGCCGGAAGGGGCAGCGGCCGAGGCGTTTGCCGCGTTCGCGCGCGGGCGCCAGCACTATGCGGCGGGCCGCTGGCGGGAGGCCGCGGCGGAATTTGGGCGCGCGCTGGAGCTGGCCGATGATCCGCCGAGCCGCTTGTTTCTCGAGCGCTGCCGCGTATTGCAGCAGCACCCGCCGGACCAATGGACGGGCGTATTCGAGTTCAAGTCGAAATAGAGCACCACGGCCTTCCGGCCGTGGTGCTCTGCAAGAGATTATAGGACGCTAGCGCGCGTTCGAGTCGGGTTGGTGCACGCCGAAAATATTGCCTTCGGTATCTTTGTAGTAGGCCTGCCAGGCCATGCCCGGGATAGCTTGCTTGGGAAGCGCTAAAATTCCGCCAGCTGCCTCGATCTTCCGTATCGTTTCGTCGATGTTCTCAACCTGCACCGTACAGACGTAGGCGTTTACGGGCTGGTTCGCTTCTGGAGCTTTGCCTCTGCGCACGAAAAGGCCGCCATTAATGCCTGGCTCCTTACTGTCTTTGTCCGCTGTCATCACTCCCCAGTATGAAAACGGCTCTTTCATCCATACGGGGAAATCCCAACCAAACACGGCCCGGTAAAAGGCAATCGCCCGCTCAGGATCTGCTGCATGAATTTCGAAATGGACGACTCTGTTGCTCATATCGTCATGGTATCTCGCCGCAGCGGTATTGCGCAATTGAAGAAGCCCCGCACGGTGAAGCTGTGCTTGGCTTCTTCGTGCGGGGCGTGCGGCCTACTTCTGCTTTCCGCCCTGCTTCTGGCGGACGCGCAACTTCTCGATCGCGAAGGCAGCGCCGACGAGGACGAGGACGAGGATCGGAATGAACTGGTGCGGGGTCATTGCGTGCTCCTGGGTGTTCGGTGTTGGTTGTTCGGCTCACCGCAAGAAATTCCGCGAATGCGAACTGCGCCCGGGGCCTCCTTTCCGAGTCGGTGACTTCAAACAGAATGGATGGAAATCGGTCCTCTTTGAAGCCACCGAAGTATTGAAAGGATAATATTACATTATCACTTTCCGCATAAAAAGTCAATAGGAGACATCCGTGCGTTTTTGAAAGTCATTATTCCGGGCTACGTCGTCTGCTTCGTCGCTGATTGCCAATTATCCGCAATAATTTTGCACTCGATTATGACAACCCGGCAAAGGTTTGGTTATGCCGTGGCAGCTGGCATGACTCTTCTTGCCGTGCTTCCTTCCACGTTCGCTGTCGCGGAGACGGAAACTTCGCTCCCCCGGCATCCCATCATCGTAAACGAGACCGTCGCGTGGGAGTCAAACGCGATTCCCGTCCAGGCCGGACGGCGTTACATTTTTTCCGACCAGTACCTTGCGAACGTGACGAATGAAATCGATATTCGATATATGTTGGCCAATGGCTCGCACTTGGATGTGCGCGTAGAACAATTCGGCAGCAGCCGAGTTTGGAATAATGCCGCGATCAGCTTCGCCGCGCCGCCGAATGCCGTATCTATGGTCATTACGCATCGGATACACGGCAGCGGCTATATTGTTGCGCGGAATTTCAAACTCGTGGCGGAGTAGTTTGCTCGAGCAAGCGGTGACTGGCGCATAACGCAAACGTCGTTCTTAGTACCAGCTCTCGAGCCAGCTTTGCATCATGAGAATCTCGCGCGATTGCGAGGTGATGATGGCATCAGCCAGCATTTTCATTTCTTCGCGCTCGGTCGAGGCCTGGAGCATGCGGGCCATGACGATTGCCATCTCGTGATGCGGAATCATCTGCAGCATGAATTCGCGGTCAAACTCGGCGTCAGACACGCGGCGCAGCGCCTCGGTGTCCCCTTCCATGCCGCCCATGTGCATCATGCCCATGCCGTGCCTCGCGATGGGCGCGGATCCGAACCATTCCTGGTACCAGGCGCGCATGTCGCGATTCTCCCGCTCCTGCGCTTCGATGATGCCGTTGGCGAGCGAGAGGATTTCCGGCCGGCGCGACCGTTCGAGCGCGATGCCCGCCATCGCGATCGCGCCTTCGTGATGCGGAATCATCTGCTCGATGAAGTGCGCGTCAATCCGCCCCGCAGCGCCGACCGGCGTCGCATCGCGGTACATCATGGGTCCGCCCCAGCCGTCGGGCAAAGCAGGCAAAACCAGCGGCGCGACAATCAAGCCGAGGATCAA
This sequence comes from Candidatus Parcubacteria bacterium, assembly GCA_003599755.1. Lineage (GTDB taxonomy): Bacteria > Patescibacteriota > Minisyncoccia > Sungbacterales > SURF-37 > SURF-37. Next base: position 100,460 of record QZJO01000011.1, read on the forward strand.
ACTGCCGATGCCGACGACGAGGATTTCCTTGCTCATACGTTCCCATCGTATGCTTCGCCATCGCCGGCCGCAAGCCGGCGATGAGCGCCGTGTCGCTCACAGCGTACGCCGCCGCAGCGCGGCCGCGTTGATCGCGACGATTACCGTGGACAGCGACATGAAGACCGCGGCGATCGCGGGCTGGAGCATAATGCCCCACGCGGCGAGCGCGCCGGCGGCAACCGGCAACGCGATTACGTTATAACCGGTCGCCCAGAAAAGGTTTTGGATCATTTTCGCGTACGTGAGGCGGGAGAGCGTAATGATTTTAGGAATATCGCGCGGATCGTTTCTAACGAGAATAACGCCTGCTGATTCGATCGCCACATTGGTTCCCGCGCCGACGGCAATGCCGATGTCGGCCTGGGCAAGCGCGGGCGCGTCGTTGACGCCGTCGCCGACCATGGCGACGCGCTCGCCGCGGTCCTGGAGCTTACGGACCGTTGCCGCTTTCTGGTCCGGCAGAACGCGCGCGAAGTATTCATCGATCGAGAGCTCCTGGGCCACCCAAGCCGCTACGTCTTCGGCGTCACCCGTGATCATGGCGACTTTGATGCCCATGGTTTTGAGCGCCTGCACCGCGGCGCGGGATTCCTCGCGGATGGCGTCGGCCAGGGCAACGCTGCCGACATAGGCGCGGTTTTCAGCGATATGGACTACGGTTTTTCCTTCGCGCTCGTGGGACCGGATTGCGGCCTGGTGCTCGGGCGGAATTGCGGCCCCTTGCTCCTGGATGAGCGGCAGAGATCCGACAACCACGCGCTTTCCCTCGACATCAGCCTGCACGCCTTTACCGCGCAGATTAGCGAACGAAGTATTGCTCGGAATGACGACCCTCTGCTCCTGGGCTTCGGCAACGATGGCGCGGCCGAGCGGGTGCTCGGATTGCGCGTTCGCGGCGGCGGCCCGGGAGAGTACGGCGTCTTTCGGCCCGATGACGGCCACGACCTCGAACGAGCCCTTCGTGAGCGTGCCGGTTTTATCGAAGAGGACCGCGGTGACGCTGCGTGCGGCCTCAAGCGCGAGGCGGCGCTTCACGAGGAATCCATTTCGCGAGGCGAGCGTCGTGGAAATGGACGCGACGAGCGGTATCGCGAGCCCGAGCGCATGCGGGCAGGCGATCACCAGGACCGCGACCAAGCGCTCGACCGCAAACCCAAATCCCGCGTCAAGGGATATCCAAGTCGCGAACGTGATGCCGCCGGCCGATACGGCCAAGTATGTCAGATACATGGCGGCGCGGTCGGATACCAATTGCAGGCGCGATTTCGACGCCTCTGCCTCGGCAACCAGGCGCATGACGCCGGCAAGAAAAGTACGCTCGCCGAGCTTGTCCACGCGGATTTGCAAACTGCCGTCTTCGTTGATAGTGCCGGCGATCACCGGGTCGCCGCGCCGCTTCGGCACCGGCCGCGATTCGCCGGTGACGAGCGACTCATTGACGGATGATTCTCCTCCGACCACGGTGCCGTCGGCAGGTACGGTGGCGCCCGGGCGGATAAGTACGACATCGCCTTCCACGAGTTCGCGGAGCGGGACCGCGGTGGGCTTGCCGTCGCGAATAACTTCGGCGGTGTCGGGAATGAGTTTTGCCAGTTCCGCGAGTGCTCCTTGAGCGCTGGCGACCGCGCGCATTTCAATCCAGTGGCCGAGGAGCATCACGGCGATGAGCGTGGCAAGCTCCCAGAAGAGCGTCATGTCCTCCCCGAGCAAAACCGCGCCGGCGCTATACAGATACGCCGCGCTGATCGCCAGCGCGATGAGCGTCATCATGCCGGGTTGCCGGGCCTTAAGCTCCGCTAGCGCGCCGTTGAGAAATACGAGGCCGCCGTAGAAAAAAACGATTGACCCGAGAACGAGCGATACATATGCCGAGCCGGGAAACGCGGGCGCTTCCCAGGAAAGAAATAGGCGCGGAAGGTCCGAGTACAGGATAATCGGAATAGTCAAAACGGCCGTGACCCAAAACTTTTTCAGGAAATCCTCGGTATGGTGCCCGGCGTGCTTGTCGTGAGCGGCATGGTGCATTTGCTGCTCGGCTGGCGACCGAGCCGCATCGGCGGGCACTAAGTCCATGCTGCATTTCGGGCACCGGCCCGGACCTGCCTGCCGGATATCCGGGTGCATGGGACAGATGTATTCTGCTTGGTCGTGCGCGTGATTCATGGCAGTCAAGACCATCATATACTGATCGGATGCATTCAGCAGGCGCTATGAACGAAAACCGTCTCGCGCGCTCGGCGCGCGAGACGGTGGTAGAGGTTCGGCGCTCGCGCCGATCGAAGGGCCGGGCTATCTCGTCGCCGCGGCGACGGCTGGCACCGCGGCGGCCGCCTGGGCCGTGCGGGACTGCAGGTTCGTGATGACCTCGTCGGCGAGCTCCAGCACGACCCTGAGATATACCCGGTGGTGCCGGCCGTGCGCCTGGGGCATCGCGACCATCAGGGTTTGCCGGGCTGTCGTACAGACGGCGAGCATGCGCTCGACATCCTCTGCCGGAATCTCGACTTCGCTGATCAGGGTGAGGACGGCCTCGACGGCACCCTGCTTGTAGGGATCGGCTTGGATGCCGACCAGGCGTATGGGGCTGAGCATCTCGCGGACTACTTCGGGGAAGGGCTTGATTCTTGGGGGTTCGGTTTCGTCCATACATGCCTCCGCCCCAATTGGGGAACTTCTGGCATTCAGCATGAACGCTTTTTTTGATTCGTCAATGCGTGCGGCTCGGAGTCAAGGGGCGCGCGTATGAAGAAGGCCGCCGATGCGCGGGCGACCTTCGCTCGGTCGGCGCGTCGGCGGCTAGTTGCCGGTTCGGCTGAATCCGGCCGCAGAAAACCGCACGCGCGATCCCTGCGACGTAATCCGTTCCTCGGTGATTTCGATGAAGCGCTCCCAGCGCGCCTTGAGCGCGCGCAGCTCGTCCAGCTCCGTTGACCGGATGAACTTGAGCGCGGCACCGTCGCGTAACAGCAGTTCGACGACCCCGCCAAGCTCCAGGCCGAGCTTTGGTCCCGCATCGGCGAGCAACGCCTCTTTCAGCTCGGCTCGCTGCCGCAGCTCCTCGTTGATCTCCTTCGCGAATCGCTCCGCGATGCGGTTCATCTTCGCGATGCGGCTCCCCACGCAGCCGGGAAGCAGGAGCGGTCGTTTTTGGCCAGCGCGCATGCGGACCTCCTATGCGAGATAGTGATCTTCCGATAACATGCTGCGCACAAGAAGCCAATAGAAGAAACCCCGCACGGCGAAGCCATGCGGAGCTTCTTCCTGCGGGGTCTGGATCCGGATGTTTACTGCGTGGATTGCCGCTCTCCGACGCGCGATCCGCGGCCGGTCTGCTGGCGAATGTGGCGCGTTGCCGCGCTGAACGACATGCCGAGAACTTCCCCGGCTAACTTTTCCTGCAGCGCGTGGTCGAATTGGACAAGCTGCAGCGCGGTCGCGAACCCGAGGCGCTGGCCGCGGGGACGCATGAGAGACAGTAAGGCGGCCACGTTCGGAGACAGCCGCCGGAGCGCAAGGTGCTGGTTGACCCAGCCGATCGAGGCGTTGCGGTCCTCGGCGATCTTCATGCAGCTGTGCCCCTGCGCGCGCAGCTGAAGAATCGCGCGCATGACGGCAATCGCGTCGTGATCGCGCGTGCCTCGTCGGGACGGGGTGATGGGAGCAACGGTATCGCCGTGCGATGTCTCAGGTGCTGCCGGTGCCTGGGGAGCGTGGGCGGTGCCGCTCGAGTGCGCGTTCGGCTCGGGCGGCGGGATTGCGGCCGGGGGCTGGGAACCGTTGCCGTTCGCTGGAAGATCGGCCGTTACGGCGGGCGGCACCGGCGGACCAGTTGGGGCAGGCGCGCTTCGGCCGTTCTGATGCGCCGGTTTCGGAGTCGGATCCGCGTTCGGCATCGCAAGCCGCCGGCGCGCATTGGCGATGATCACGACGCCGGTGGCCATGTGCGGGCCACAGAAACCGGAGATGCGATCCGACGCGATACGCGGATGCTCGGCTCGATCGCCGACGCAGGCGATGCAGGGCCGCCAGGGCGAGCCGCACCGATTCTTGGCGCAGCCGTTGAGGTTGGTCGCGAAGTCGCTTGCCATTCGCAGGCAGCCGTCACGATCCACGCCGCCCCCGCCCAGAAGTGGGCATGCATAGAGTTTCTCCGGAAGGCGTTCGCGTCGCACGGTCGGGACGGGTCCGCGCGCCAGAAGCCGGTGATCACCTGCCCGGAACTGGGTCATGGGCGTTCTCCTTTCGTGGTGTTGAGAGCTCGGCACTTCTGGCTTCGTTGTAGCATGAGAGTGGCCAAAACCAATACCGCGCCGTACACAATGTACGCGCGGCACTGATAATAACTCTACCGAGAATTTCTTATTGGAGGAACATGCCGAGAAAGATGGAAAGCAGCGCGGCTGCTCCTTCGGCAGGCGAATAGGGCATCGGCTTGCCGGCTTCCGTGGAGCTCGGCTCGGGCGTCACTTCTATTTCCATTTGAGGCGCTGGATGAATTCGACCCTCTGCACCCTGGGGCGGAAACGGCGGCATTGCTTCGCGCGGAAACTCTGCGCTCTCGGGGGGAAATGGAAATTCTCTACCTTCAGAGGGAAATGGAGGCATTCCCTCATGCGGGGGCCGCATGAAATTCGCATCTGAAGGAGGCGGAAACCCTTCTCCTTCGGGCGGCCTCATCGTCGCAAAGCATGCGCCCATGTTCGCCTGGGCCTCTTGCGAAGGAGGATTGCCCGCCAGCATGCGGTCCAATTCTTCTCCGAGCGAATCTCTGAGGCATTGCTGGACTTCGGCCGGCATCATCTGGAAATCGTTTTTGAAGCGATCGCGCCCTTCCCGCATTTGCTGAAAGTCCTGCGGCGGGATATCGCCGCGTTCCACGGAAAAATTGAAGCAGGCCTCTTCATTGGCCGGATCGTTGCAAAATGTCTCGCAGGCCTCCCCGAGGCATCCGCCGGGGCCTCTGCCGCCCGTCTTTCTCAGAAATGCCGCATCTTCTTCCGTCATCATGCCGGAAGCAAGTCCGAAAGCGATGCATTCTTCCACGTGGTCCGCGCAATAGAGCGCGCATTCCTCGTCGCCGCGGCAGCGCGGCGGCGCAATACCCTGCTCGAGCGCGCCGAGTATTTTATCTACCTCGCGCAGTTCTTCTTCGGACATCAATCCGGCGGTTTTCGCGAATGCGATGCATTCTTTCATCTGGGCGGGGTTGGAGCCGCTGCAGTACGCGTCGCATGATGCTTTATCGGTGCAGCCGCCGGGGAGGGTGGCGCCCGATTCGAGCGCCCGCATGACTTTGCGCGCCTCGTCGAGCTCTCGGCCCGACATCATGCCCGTTTGCTCGGCAAAGACGATGCATTCGCGCATGTTTCGCGTGTCGTTGCAGAACGCCTCGCACGAATTTTTCGACGTGCATCCGCCCGGCCCTTTGCTTCCCGCTTCGAGGAACTTGCGCGCCTTCGAAACTTCTTCCGGCGTCATGAGCCCGTTTCGTTCCGCAAACGCCAGGCAGGCATTCTGGTTGGCCGGCTCATCGCAATACGCATGGCATTCCTCTTTTGACCCGCATCCGCCAAGCTCGCTCACCGGGAATTGAATAATCGGTTCCGCGAATGCTCCCATCGCGAGAAGTATCAATACGCCGCTTCCGACAAGTGCGCCTGCCACCCTGCTCATAGCCGCGACAGAGCTTTGCATGTTACTCGAACGGATTGGTTTTTACGTCGCTGAACGGGTTTGTTTCGCGTACGGGGTTCACGTCGGGAACGCTAACGGTGCCGGACACGGAATTGGTCTGGGTAGATGGCTGCTCTTCGGCTGGCGCGGGAGCTTGGAGATCAGCGGGGTAGAAGGAGAAATAGAATAGCGCCGCAAGAATGGCAACAAGAACGACAGCCCCGATCCAGATTGGCTTCGGCATACGTTTATTATAGCCCACGCGAAAGGGCTGCTATGCACAGGACGTCTCGTATGGGCGGCACTCTTTAGCGCAATTCGTACTGGCTCAAGAGTTTCTTGTTGCCTTCGATCTGATAGTGCAAGAGCTCGGCATAGAGGCCTTTGCGCCGCGCAAGCTCCTGCGGGCTTCCTGCGTCGGCGATGGTCCCGTTATCGATAACCACCACGCGATCCACGTTCTGGATGGTCGAGAACCGGTGCGCGATGATGATTACGAGGCGGTTTTTAAACAGTTTCTGCAATGCATCCTGCACCAAATGCTCGGACCGCGAATCCAAGCTCGACGTCGCCTCGTCGAGAATCAAAATGGGCTTGTCATGCAAAATCGCCCGCGCGATCTGGATCCGCTGCTTTTGCCCGCCGGACAGCTTCACGCCCCGCTCGCCGATCTGGGCATCGAGTCCGTCCTTGAGCTTGGACACGAATTCGTACGCGTTGGCCTGCTCCAGGGCGCGGATGATTTGTTCGTCCGTGGCGCCGGGTACGCCGTAGCCGACGTTTTCCCGGATCGTCGAGGAAAATAATTCGTTGTCCTGGAATACGAGCGCGATGTGGCTCCGAACCCAGGAATGGTCCGCCTCAGCGTAGCTTTTGCCCGAAAGCAGCAAGCGGCCGCGCGTCGGCTCATACAGTTTGAGAATCAGGTTGATGAGCGTGGTTTTTCCGGCGCCCGAATGCCCCACGAGAGCCACGGTTTCGCGGTTCGAGAATGTGATCGTTACGTCGGTCAGGACCGGTGATCCATCCTCATAGGCGAAGCTGACGCGGTCGAACGAAATTTCCGGCTCTGCAACCGGGGGCCGCGCCGCCGATGTTTGAAAATCCTCGCGCTCAGGCAGGTTGAGTACTTCAAAGAATGCCTTGGAATCCGCGTCGGCCTGCTGCACCTGCTCGAGAATAAAACTCATGCCATACAGCGGCCACCGCAGCTGGGCTAACAGCTGGATTACCAGGACCATTTCGCCGAGCGACAAATCGCCCAGATACGTCTTCCGGAAAATGATAAAAAGCACCGCGACAAAGATGATCTCGAGCCCGAATTCGCGGATGAAGTTCAGGATATGGTATTGGGTCGATTGGCGATCATAGATTGTATTGATCGTTCTATAGGTGTCCGAGACCCGTTTCCATTCCTGCCGTTGGGCATTGTAGGTTCTGACTAGTTTGATGTTGGCGATGACCTCGGCGATTCTCCCCCGCGCTGCGTCCTCATGCGTGTTTTTTTTCACTTGTCGCTCGCCCCACTTTTTTGTCGAATACCGCGTAATGGCGATGTAGACGGGAAATACGGAAAGCGCGAGAAGTCCGATAGTCCAGTCGAAATACGAAAGCACGGCAATGCCGAACGCCGCCTGGAGAATGCCGGGGATGATCCAGTTGGTCGCCTGTCCGATGAAATCGCGGATCGAACCGATGCCGCGATTCAGCTGGTTGATGACTTTTCCCGAAATCTCACCGTCGAAGTGCCGCTGCTCGAGCGTGAAAATTTTCCGATAGTAGAGCTCCGTGAGGAACCTTCCCAGGCGCGAGGCGATATGATCCCCCACGCGCTGCCCGGCGGTGTTCACCACCACCATCGCGATATTGATGCCGAGAATCAGCAGGAAGAAAAAGACGAGGCGGTCGTAGTCCCCGGCTCCGGCCGTGATCTGGGCGGAAAGTTCGTCCACGACGAATTTCAAGGTAACCGGGGTCGCCTGCTGCAGCACCGCCAAAACGGTGATGAGGATGCAGGCCAAAACAATCCACGGGTGCAGCGGTTTGGCCAGGCGAATGATATTGAGGATGTTCGTCATGCCGCGTTTTTTTTGCTTCGGGATTGCGTATGCAGCGTAGCGGTTTTGCGCCGGAAATGAAATGAGTGAGCCGCCCGGATGGTGTCCGGGCGGCTGGCGGCTTCGACAGGAACGTTCGTTCAGGAACTGGTCAGCGCCTCGGCGCAACTGCGCGCGAGATCCGAGTTCGGCTTCTTGGCGCCGACGGGGGTTGCCCAGCCGCCCTTCTCGATCAGGTCGGGCTGGGTCCAGGAGCTCTCCGCCTTGAGCGCGGCGACCTTGGCTGCCGCATCGGGCTGCTGCTTGAACCGCTCGACGCAGATCGGGGTGAGCGCCGCGATGACGGCCGCTTCGGTCTGGTCGCGCGCCATCTTCTTGGCCGTGCTCTCGAGCGTCCATCCGAGCCCCGTGAAGCCGATGATCATGATCGCAACGGCGCCGATCACGACCCCCTGCAGCGTGTGCACCAGACGATCCTTCGCCGGCTGCTTCATAACTGCCTCCTTGGAAGGTCAATGCCTTCCCGATATATTCAGCATACCCCGAAAAACCGCCGAACGGTAGCCGTGACGCGCCGGCTATTCGTTTTCGGCCCGAGCATCGAACTCGCGCTGCATGCGCGCCATCCATTGCTCTTTATTTTCGCCGGTGCGCTTTTCCATATCCATGATGCTCGCCTTGTGTGCATCGTCGGCCATCATGTGCCGGGCGCCGTTTTGCATGATCTGGTCAAACGTATTGCCGGAGAATGTTTCGTCGCATACGCCTCCCAATTCGCGGCACGAAAATGTTTTGCTCATATAAATGTATTAATGCCATTCACCGATGCGGGCAGCCGGCCCAGCAGCACGGCCGGCGCATGCCTTCGATAAGTTCAGCGCGCGTCCGCGCGATCCGGCGGCTTCTCGTCTCCGGCTGCTTTGCGGACTCGACCCAGCAGATCCATTCGTTGCGCGCGAGCGGCGTGATATCCTCCCATGCCGCAAGCGCCTTCGGGGAAGCAGTAAGGACTTTTCGGAAGTCCGCTGGGACTTGATGGACTACGCCGGCGGCGAATTTATGGCGAGTTTTTGCCATATAATGATACTACATCGGGCAATGGTTCTTCCCCTATTCTTGACGTTTCATTTTGGTATTGCTTAGCTAGGCGCAGCCCGGCTCTTTTTCATTCCTCCTCGTTAGCTCGAAGCATCCCATGTGCGGATTCTTCGACCCTGATGAGGAGGCCCCATGAATAAGGTTCGAGCGCACGTTCGGCAGTGCTGGAGAATTTACCTCGGCGTCCTGATAGCCGGGCTACTCATTCTCTCCGCGATCGCCGAAGTTCATTGGTTCTCGATTCTTGTCTGGGCAGCCGCGAGTATCGGCCTTCTTTCACTCGTGGCGGCAGCCCTGTGGTCTGCGGCGACGAGCGGCCAACGGTATGCCATGGCATTAGCCATGCTCATCACTATAGCGATGATGGGGATCTTCGCGTTTACCGTGGCGCCCCCGGCGGTACAGAAGGCGGTTCGGTTCTTCATAACGGTACTCTTCACCGACTAGACGGGCGATTCCCGCCCTGAGGAGGAGTGTCATGCGTGATGCGAATGACCGTGACTGGAACCTGCACCGAAACATCCTACCCGTCGTCATCGGTGCTGTGCGGGACGTCATCGTGAAGCTTCCCACGGACGAGCCGGAGCGAAGCGGCGGCTACTTCTGCCTCCTCGAGCGTGATGACCTCGCGCCCACCGCGATGGTACGGGTCGGCAATCCGGCCCCCGCACGGTTGGCGGAGTATCTCTCTCGCGCGGGAGCGAAGGCGCATCGTTTGCGTGGCCATTCTGATCAGGAACCCAGTAGCTGGGTGACGCGTAATCTGCTGCTTGGTCGTCACTACGGCGGCGCGATCAGAGCCGGTGAATACATCTTGTCGTTTTCCGGCCTGCCGGAACTCGCCGAAGAGGCCGCGATGCTCCTGGCTGCGTGGCGCCTCGGTTGGCTCACGAGGGACCAGGCAGGGGTGATTGCGACGCTGAGCAACAACCGGTTCTTCCTCGACAACACCTGGCTGATCGCCCACGCTCGTACATAGCGGTTGCGGGTCGAGAATCTCGCGCACTGAAAAGGGCAACCCCTGAGGAGGAAGACCATGATCACGGAAGCAGTTGCTGCCCGGATCAATCAGCTCTACGTCAATCCGCAAGAGCGGACGCCCAACGAAGTCGATCGCCTGCTCGACCAGATCGCGAAGATCCGGGAGTCCTGCGCGCACGACTTCCGACTGCTCGTGCCGATGAAGCCGCTGCCGCCCTCGCTGGTGCCTGACGTGCTCATTGGGGCACGGCACCCCAATAGGGCCGGCTACTATGCCGATCCCCAAGAGCTCCGGTTCTACTGTCTCAAGTGCAGCGACCAAGGACAGGCGGACGTTACGACCCGCTGTCCCCGCTGTCTGGGACGCATGATCCAGCCGCGCGAATATGAGGATCGCGCGAAATACTTCGGTAGTTGGTCTGCGAAGTATAGCGCGCGCCTCTACACCTGTAGCGACTGCGGACAGGAAGTTGTCATGGATGAATACAAGTACGGCTGCCTCTAGGCCCGCCGTTTGCACGAAGGCCCGCCGCTGCGCCAGCGGCGGGCCTCTTTTTGGTAAATTATGTATTCGAAACGACAACGTGCGCACTGCGGTCTAGAAATGAGGGAGGAGTGAAGCGATGGAAAAATCAGAGACATCCGTCAAGTTCTATGATTTCAATGAGCAGCCGCTCATGGGCATGGATCCGATTCTCCTCGGCCGCGAGTTCGGCATCACCATCGAGATTCTTGGCGGCCGTGACGAAATTCTGGGCGCGTACCCGATTCGTATCTCGGGCTCGGGAGCCGGTGTCGATGCCTACATCGAACGATACGGCCACACGTGGAAAGGTACGACGTTATAGCCGTCACCGAGGGCGAGTAAAGGAGCTCGCCACTCGCGGTGGCGGCTTCTTCTACCTCTGGTCCGCTGGCCGAACGAGATCAGGATATTCTGCTGCAGGTAAGGGCGGTTTTCCATCGCTGTTTCGCATTTGCGACCCGCAGGGAAACAAAAAACTCCCCGCGGCGGGGAGTTTTTTGTCGCGCGGGCCGCTCGCGGTTCGTATCGCTACCTCACGTTCACCCACGCCATGCCCCGATCCGCGCTCTTGTAGATGGCGTTCTTGTTCGTTAGCGCATAAACAACGTCCGGTTCGGTCTTGCTGAACGCAAGATACAGGACGGTTCCGCCGGCAAAGGTTTCGTTCACTTTCTCCCACGAAACGCCGCCGTCGGCGCTTTTGCCGAGCCCGCCGAGGCGTTCGGAGAACGCAAGCGCGTAGTCATTGTCCTGCGGATGGGACGCAAAGACGCTTACCGCCCCGCCCGAAAGTTCTTCGGAAAGGTTTGCCCATGCATCGCCCTTGTCCTTGCTGATTTGTACGCCGTTTTGAGTTGCGGCATAGAGGGTATGTTTATCCGTATGATCGACCGAGAGCGAGTACGGGGCAATTGAGCCACGCGCATATTCCCATGATCTGCCGCCATCCTGGCTTCTTTGGAGTTTACCGCCGAAAAATCCATAGATGACATCTGGATTTGCCGCGCTCACCGCCATGGCATGGAAGTCCACCGGACCGCCGAGTCCTGCGGATATGCGTTCCCACGAGAGGCCGCCGTCCGTCGTTTTTTGAAGGCCGATATTGCCGCCGCGTGCGGGATGCCCGCTACTGAAGAACACGTTTGCTTCCGTCGGATGCGAATTGAAACCCATCAAGTCGTCGCGCGTCTCGCCGATGCGATAGAGGTCTTTGTCGTCCTTGAGGAGATATAACCCCTCGTGCGTGGCGATGTAGACCTTGCTCGCGTCCGTGACATCAACCGCAATCCCGTGCGAATGGCTGAACGATGATACGGGAATAAGCGGTTCGCCGCCGCGGGCCGCGCCGGGGGCGTCTTCCTTAACCAGGAGAAAGCCGAGCGCGAGCAGGAGGATGGCGCCCCCCGCGATTAGATAGTTTTTCTGCATAAAGTTTACTCGTTAAATCAATTTCGGCGCCACTGCCGCATCATATCGATCTCGTTCGCCTGCGCGGCGATGATGTCGTTGGCGAGTTTGATGAATTCGGGGCGCTTCGTGCCGGCAAGAAGCGTGCGCGCCATTTCAACCGCGCCTTCGTGATGTACGATCATCCCGTCGAGGAAGGCTCGTTCCAGGGCCGCTCCCGTTCTGCCGTCGAGGTCCGCCATCATCCCGCTCATCGCGCCATGCATGCCGCTCGGGATACTCGCGGACGGATACGGCACGTTCTTCGCGGCTGCCGTCGTGCCCGCAACGTATCCGATGACGAGGCCGAGAATGAGGGTCAGCAAGCCGATGACCAAACCGTTGTTGATAGGTTCCATAAGTCGTTGTTGTTATGGGCGGATACAGAATGCAACAACGCTACGGCGCGCGCGGACTGGTTGCGGTCTCCAGAAGGAGCGTGGAAAAAAGCGAATCACGTAAAAATCCTTCGGGAACGAATATGCGCGGCCGAGGCGGATCAGGCGGGTCGCAGGTGCGGCGCAAAAACAGGCGTGCAGCGGCAAATGCGAGAAGCGCTAAAACGGGTATCCCCGGCGGTATCGCGGTCATCAGTGCTTGCCACAAGGAGATGTGTTCAAACGCGGGCATCGTACATATCGCTTTTTCCCCAAACATAAACGGACAATTGATCATCGGCGCCCCGTCGTGAGCCATGCCCATCACCCCGACAGGCAATACGAGCATCGGGCCGATGCATACCGCGAGCGCGACAATCGAGACAGACGATTTTATGAGCGTATGTTCCATAGTAGGGTCGGCAGCATCAGGGCACGAACCATGCAACTCAGCAGTAAAGCGAAGTTCGCTTTATGGTAAGCAGCGAGCCGCGGCATTTACCCCGCACCAATTCCTTTCTCCGAAAGCGAGACGACGTTCGAACCTTAACGATCAAATTAGTCCGCGACGTTTATGAAAGCATACGCGAGTTCGGTCTCGCGCTCAATCTGCCGAAGTTCGCTTTTGTTCCGGGTCGACGTGACGACGCCTCGCGGTGGCGTCCCTCTCAATTTATGAATTCAGAGCAGGCCGCCAAGTGGGAGAAACCGGCCGCATGAGGCCGGGTCGCATGGCTCTTGACGAGATAACATATAAGTGCTTTTGTTATTTGGCTCCTCCCAATCAGCTCTTCTCGATCACTTGATAAATCGCGCATTCAGGAGGGGCTCGTGTCAGCTCATAACGAGAGACAGCTAGACTCAGAGTCGCATCATGACCTTCACATGAAGTTGGTCGCGGCTATCCAGGAGGCGCAAGAGGAAGCTTCCCGCGCGTGGGAAAAATGGGAGGCTGAACTCCGTGATTGGCACCTCGAGAATCCTGGGAGGCGCACGCGGCGTGGTGTGCATGGGAGGCGGAGATGGAAACGGAAAGGAGGAGGGGATGATGCAAATCAGCATCTACCAACATCACGGAGGTGACTTCAAGGTCGCCTGGACCGACGGCGATGGAGGAGAGCGCCACTTCATGTACGATCTGGGCGGGGCCATCAGCTTTGCCCTCGGACTGAAGATCGGCGCGCTCGCGCGAGGCGAGGAGGCCGAACTCATCGTCAACGTCCGACATCCGGCGATGAATCGGGGCTTCCGCGACGGATTCCTGATGGGTCGTGGCGACCCAACCGGACAGGAGTGGCTGTTTGCCGGCGGTTATACTGCCGATAGACGCTCTCCGCCGGACGATGGACGCTACGCAGCTCATCTGCCGTTCATGCGCGAGCGACTGGCGGAGTTCCTCCGCTAGCACTCGGGTCACTTCACCGGACCTTACTCGGTGGACGCGACGATTGGCTGCGCAATGCCGATCATCACAGGCACCGATGCATAGAGAGCATCGGGCCTTTTGTTTTCGCTCAATCGGTGATGTACGGCATAACTAATTAGATACCGAGCAGCTGAACGATGACGCTTGGCTTCCAGACCTGCCCTAAATTTGATAGTTCGCTTAACTCCTCATCTTGGACCCGACCAGAGTATATACCCATGAATTTCGTTCGCGGTGGTACACCAAGCTGGAAACCCTCTGACGAATGAATGAGACCCGATCTATATGCGATCACAGGAGAACCCGACATACCTTTTTTTGTTGACGCGTCAATTAGAAAGATTGGCCTCTTCGCATAGTCGATATCGATATCCGAGGCGACGTGACCCGTCTTCCAAATTGGAAATTTACCAAAAGCCGATTGATTGTACGGGAATCCGATTATTGAAACGGGATCCGATGGCAAGATTATAAGATCTGTATTCGCAAGGGTGATATCCAGTGGGTGCACATCGATATCGTTCGTGACCTCGATCGGTAGAGCGATGACATCTGCTTTTCCATCTGCCGTGTCTATCTCCTTCCACGTGAGTTTGCCATTTCCATCTTGTAGGGAAACATCCTTCGGAATCCATTTACCGAGCAAGTCTTTTCGGTGATGCCAGATTCGAATCGTGTTAGGTATTGCAGCTAGCCCCGAAAGTGGATTATCTGTTTTAGGATCTCGTCCAGATACGACATGCCAGTTCGTTATCAAGAAATGCTCTCCATCTCTGGCAACAATAAATCCGGTACCGGAGCCCAGTTGTTGGGCATTAAAAAAGATTTCCAGATGGAGCGAAATTGCCGTAAGGGGATGCACGATTGGCATAGTTGTTTCTCGAAGATATTGCGGCCAGGACATGGCCTGAGTCATCGTTATGTTCGAACCTCTAATTCTTCGCATCAAACCGATTCAATTTTGAACTTTTGGCCTTCCATTTTTGACAATGCTCGGGCGGCAGGATCCCGGCGCTCTGCGCCTAGAACCGTCGCGGCACGCGCACTGCATGCGCTAACGCCGCTCTTTGAAACCTTGCGGTTTCAATACTTCCACCACGGGGAAACTCCCGTTTCCCCGACCTCCCTTCTCTGGTTCGAATCCTACGCGCCTCGTGCATCAAAATCAAAACCCCTCGCAAGGAGAGGTTTTGATTTCGAACTCCGAAAGCGAGACGACGTTCGAACCTTAACGATCAAATTAGTCCGCGACGTTTATGAAAGCATACGCGAGTTCGGTCTCGCGCTCAATCTGCCGACGTTCGCTTTTGTTCCGGGTCGCCGTGACGACGCCTCGCGGTGGCGTCCTTCTCACATTATGAATTCGGAGCAGGCCGCCAAGTGGGAGAAACCGGCCGCATGAGGCCGGTCCGCGTTCGAGCGTTTCATGGTAGAAGCTAGATAACGAATCAGCAGTAGCTATTCGCCCATCTCTCCGAGGAAGCGGGATCTCTCCTTTCCAACGATCCTTCCACCATGCCGATGCGTTTCTCTGCCTGTTCGCTGAGAGGCCCATGACATCAGTAACGACTGTTTCGAGCGGGTAACCGAGACGAAGAAAAGGCGCCGGCGCTCCTCGATGTTCGGCATCTCCCCCGGCATGAGATCGTCCTCCAGCGCGGGAATAAAAACGATTGGCGCCTCGAGGCCTTTGGCGCTGTGCATGGTAAGAATCCGTACCTTATCCGGGAGTTCCGCATCCTTTCCCTCGAGCTTGCCAGCTTCTCGCTCCTGCTCGAAATTCTGCAGGAGCTCGCTTAGTTTCATCACATTCTCCTTCCCCGCCTGCCTTGCAAAGTATTCCTGTGCGATCCCTATTCCCTTATCATCAGCGCATTGTGGTGCATCTCGGATAATGGTCGGGATGATTGTTTCGAAATTCCTTTCAGCAGCACGTTCGGACATCTTCCGATGAAATTCTCCTACGAGACGTCGGTGCCGAATATCGGGATAGCGACTGGGGTCCTTTGCGACATTTTGAGTTGCCGCCCAAAGTGACTGCCCGTTTGCCTGAGCCAGATCACGAAGATGTTTAATGGTCTCTGCCCCAATGCCATCGTGCGCGCCAAGACATTGGCGTGCAGCCAGATTATCTGACTGATCAGCCAGGAGTCCGAGTACCGCGAGGAGTTGAGCGAAACATTCAGAGTCGAATGGACCAGCTATTCTCAATTGAACATCGGTCGGAATATTGGCTACCCGAAGCGCTGAGATGTAATCATCCGCAACTCCACCATCGCCAAAGAGAATCATCATCTCACGGTACTGAGCGCCACGTTCGTGAAGTTCCTCGACCTTAGCGACCAGCCATTGGATTTCTGCTTTTTTGCTTCGCAACCAGAAGGTTGCGACTGTGCCCCCATTCTGCGCGGCAACAAGGTTGGCCTTTCCTGGAATTCTTATCCTGTTGTTGCGAATCAAGGCATTTGCTTTATCGATTATGGCGGACGGGCAGCGATGGCATTTTGTTAGAAGGAGCGTCGTGGTGCCAGCGACGCGGTCGTGGAAATCAACCAGTCCATTGGGTCGAGCGAAGCGCTGGGTCTCATAGATGCTTTGGTCCTCATCGCCCACTACACAAAGACCACGAGGGTTACCTATCAGAAGACGTACCAGCTCTTGATCGCTATGATTCAGGTCCTGGTATTCATCGACGAGTAGATAATGAATCCTCGCCTGCTCTCTTTCGCGAATGTTGGGATGGGCTTCAAAGATGCGCAACACAGCGTGAACAACTCGAAACCAATCGACACCACCATAGAATCCCTGAATCGCCTCGTACGCTTCGGTGAACCTATGATAGGTCTCCGTTGCTTGGGGGCTCCTGCGAATCCAGTTCGGGATACCAGCGCCGCTCAATTCGGCCCTGTACGCGTTTAGATATGTTTTTATATTGCCCTGTCCTCTGAAAGGCAGTCGTAGACCGATCGCATTTAGATCGACCATCACATCTTGGATAAGGATTCTTGTTTCATGCTCACTTAAGGGTCGAACCGTTTGTTTCATTCCAACTAGGTCAGCGTGCTGTTTTAGAATCCCCATCGCTTTCGAGTGAAGCGTCCGGACATCAGGCATTCGATCCGGAGCGATGCCCTCGCGTTCGAGACGCTGCCGCATCTCTTTCGCCGCCGCACGCGTAAACGTCACCGCGAGCATCGTTTTTGGATCAATTTTGTCCTTAGTGAGCAGATCAACTATTCGAGCGACCAGACACATGGTCTTTCCAGTTCCAGGACCAGCAACAACGCGGAGAGGGCTATCCCTGTGATCCACGACTTGCTGCTGCTCGTCGCTCAGATTCATAATCCCGGATATGTTCGAACTTTTCTTTGAGAGGTCATGCGATTACTTTAAAACGTTGTTGTTTCTGGGTGTTTAGGACATAACCTCTCCGGAGTATCGCCGCCTCAGAAACCGGCCTACTTCGGCCGGTTTCTCCGTCTAGTCGCCATCCTGCGGGGTCGTAAAGTGAGCACAGGTTCGATCAGAACTGCCGGCTCCTTGCGAAATGAACATGAACGAAACCGCAGGGTATCGAGCGTTCCAGGCACGCGTCCGTGCCTGGGGCGATCTCTTCGCATCAATGGGTCTCCCCATGAAGGCGGACGATGTCGAGACTGTCGCGACGTATGCAGCGGCAATCGAAGAAGTGATTCGGAAAAGTCGTCGGAATTCGCGTAAGCGTATTAGTCGAAAGTAGCTAGATAACTGCGGGGACGTCGGCGAGAGGATCGAACCGTGGGGATGAGTCCAGGTTCGAATCCCACGCCTGGGTGAGGTTGAAACGCGCGCATTTATGCGCAAAATGACCGACTCCGGCGGCAGGATTCGAACCTGCGACCATCTCGTTAACAGCGAGCCGCTCTACCACTGAGCTACGCCGGAATAAGGTTATGCTTTCGAATGTACTTTCTGCCTGCTGCACTCTTCAGATATCGCTCACGTTCTCGCGCTTCCTCAATCGTATTGCATTCTTCTGTATATATCACTTTCCACGGAGCATACCGGCTAGAGAAGGTTCCTTGCCCATTATTATGCTCATGAAGTCTGCGGTCTAGATCCGTAGTGCTGCCGGTATATGTCTTTTTCGCCGTTTTACTTTTGAGGATGTACACTATCGCCATACCGCTCTACCCGCCTCGCGTCGACTCGCCGCGAGTCGAGGCGGGCCACTGAGCTACGCCGGAATATGTATCCGCCCCTTTAATAAGAACTTCCATCTGAAATCTCCGCGGGCCGCTGAGCTTCCGATGTGCGACTGAACATCGCAAGGATACGCCAAAATCGATCAGAAATCAATACGGATAAAAGATCGAAGCCACCCGCTTGGGTGGCTTCGCATAACGGCGGCACCAGGAAAGAATCCGGTCGGCCGATGGATCGGCGATGCCGGTCGTCCCCCAGCGGAAGATGCCGTTGCAGAACCGCTGGCCCGCCGGCGTGTTCGGCCGAATGCAGTGCTCGATTGCGTACGGCCGCTCCTCGATCATGAGTCCGTCCGCGCGCCGGCAAGCATAGGCGAGTAGGACATCGGGCTCGATGAGCAGGGTGCCGAGCAGCATGGCAAGAAACACGGCAACAAAGGTCAGGGCGATCACCGCCCCGTACAGCATGAAGCGCGTGCGATCGAATGCGCCTCGCATGCTACACCCCTTTCCCGCATGGTCGCGGACGATTTTATGAACCTAGGGCATTCTCTATTATATAGCAATCCGCTATAAGGAAAGGCCTCACCCGAGAGAGCCGTGCTTGGCTTCCCCGGGTGAGGCCTATGCTCTGTGAAGACGCGTTCACGGCGCCGCTGCCAACGTATATCCCCTCGCACGGAGGAAGCATTCGATGTACTCGCGGCACTCATCGCTGATCAGCTCGGCGCACTGCGGCGGGAAGAACGTGACCTCCGTTGATCCGATCGGACGCAGGAGTTCGAAGGTCGTGTGTCCCAGCCCATCCTTGAGCCCGGCATGACCGATGAACCATACGTCGCCGCGTTCTGTGACCGGCACCACGCGGATGTTCTCTGCGGCCTTCTTGGGCGCTTTCTGGAACAGTCGGGAAGCCAGTGCTTTGATCCCCGCTAGCATGGCGCACCTCCTCGATGCGGGTATGCTAACAGGAACGGTATTTTTCGCAATGCCGAAAAACACTCCTCCTTTGAAGAGGTTGGGGATATTCGGTTAACAATGATGGCCTAGATCTCGCACGAGACCGATACCTCCTCGTCGATGCAGGTGTCGGTTCCCCCGCCGCCGTGTACGGTATCCGTGCCCGGGCCGCCGTCGAGGAGATCGTCCCCGTTGCCGCCCTGCAGCTGGTCATTGCCGTCTTCGCCGTAGAGCTCATCGTCGTCATTGCTGCCGGTCGCGTTGTCATTTCCGCCGCCGAGGCGGATGACGTCATTCCCGTTTCCGCCGCTGACCGTGTCATTGCCGCTGCCGGTCACGATTTCGTCATTCCCGTTTCCACCGGAAACCGTGTTGTTTCCTTCGCCGCCGAAAATATCATCGTCCCCATTACCGCCCGTAATAACGTCATCGCCGTTGCCGCCGTAGATCGTGTCATTCCCCGCGCCGGCATTTACTTCGTCGTTGCCATCGCCCAAATCAATCCAGTCATCGCCGTCGCCGGTCTGGACTTCGTCGTTGCCGCCGTAGGCATACACGGTCGCGGGGCCATCGGATTGGATGATGAGGTCGCGGCCGGGCGTTCCGCAGATGATGTCGGTTCCATCCTCGGCTTTGGCCATGTCCGTGCCATTGCCGTCGTACATGACGATCACGTCATCAACGCCGTCGAACGCGCGCAAGATCCCGTTATAAGAGCTTCCGTCATCGCGGCCGCCGTGGATGATTTCGTTGGCATCCACCCAAATGGTCGCCGGGTGGCCCTCGCAAAACGGCGCATCGGTCGGGACGCTCTGGACCTCCACTACTAAATCGCAGCCGAACGTTTCGCCGGCAAGCGCGGGATCGAGCTGGTATTCGGACGCGACGCCCGAATCCTGGGAGCACTGTCCCATGAAGCAGGGCACATGCAAGTCAATAATCCATTGATCCGCGGTGTCGCTTTCGGATTTCGCGAGCGTTCCGACGGCGATGCTGGAGGTTGCACTCGGATCATGGAATGCGGGCACGCCGGTGTCGTTGGCCGGCGCGTTGTCCGGGGTTTTGGAAAGATACGGGCAGAGCGACCGATAACAGCGGGCATAGTCGGTCGGGTTTTCCCGGCAATACGCGCGTTCCTCTTCGCTGTCGGTGCGGGGCTTGGGCCGCTGGACGATGCGATATTCGACTTCATCGAGGTTCGGGTTGGCGATGAACGCCGATGAAAGGTCGATGTTGATGGGCTCGAGATGCACTTCGCCCGGAAATACGGTCGAGAACGAAATGATATTGGGCGTGACGGAGAGGTTCGCGTTGATGGTGACGTGGTTTGCGCTGACGCCAAGCGTGCCGAACGCGGCAATTGCCAAAAAGCCGGCCGCAGCTACAAGCAGGCGCACGACGTATGAATTCATTCCCGGAATATGACTAGTCATTCCGTTGCTGGCGCATCAGACGGCGGAGGGGTCGGAACTGGCTCGGGAACAGGTGCTTCGGGCGAGGGGTCGGCTGGAGCCGGATCCATCGGCGGAGGCGGAGCTTCGGCAGGATCAGGCACCGGCGCTTCGGCCGGCTCTTCGGGCTCAGCCACGGGCGTCTCCGATGGCGTCTCCGTAGTCGAGGAATCGGGCGTGGCATCAGATTGTTCTTCCGGCGTCGGAGCAGGGGTCTGGGCTGCTGGTTCCGGCTCGCTGCTCGCCTCCGGTTCATCAGCAACCCCGCCATCTACCGCGGGCTCCTCGGAAGCGTCAGTATTCGTCGCTTGTGAGTCATTTTCGTCTGCCGGCGCGGCCGGATCTTCGTCTGCAGGCGCGCTTTCGCTTGCGGGCGCAGGGGTTTCAATGGCTTCCTCTTCGGGTTCCGGCTCCGGCCGGCGGACTTCTAACGGCAGCGGTTCTTCCACGGGGATATCAACCGCATCCACGAGTACGGGCTGTACGATGGTAGTCAGTTTTTCGCCGCTGGGCTGGAACGGCGTCTGCCACGGCTGCATGACTTCGAGCGGCCGGTAGAAATAATTGTTGGCAGCGCCCGGCGTCGGGTCGGGGTCCACCCAGTTGGCCGCGCCATCCGGAATGCGCGCGAACGATTTGTTCTCGGGCGCATCCTGGGTGTAGGCGTGGCTGTCGATCAACAAGCCGCCCGCGCCGATTTCATTCGAGAACAGGCGCACGGTGTCGCCGCCGGTATTTTCCAGTTCAAAATCGTCGTCCCCGTCGCGGTAGACCACGAGGAATCCGTGCGATGGGATGATCGTGCTGCCGGTATCGGTGATCGCGCCCGAGATCACGAGCTCGTTGTCGTTCGAGCTGTCGTAGAGCACGTAGCCCGCCACGTCCACGCTGAAGCCCGTGGGATTGAAGAGCTCCACCCATTCGCCGTCGAGCGCCCCGCCGCCCGTTCCCTGGTCGTCCCCGGTGGGGTTGGGGACGAATTCGTTGATCAATACATGGGTTGTCGAATCATACGGCTGCACTTCGCCGCAAGCGATTTGGTTGGGCAGGGCGCGGTAGTTGACCGTCACGCCCGAATCGAAGCGGATCGCGGTATTGGCATCCAGATCGTTGCCGGTTCCGGCTTTCGCGAACGCGGCCAAAAGCGTCCGGCTGCCGTTGATGTGAATGTCGCCTTCGGACGCGAAGAGCACGGCCTCGCCGATATCCGACGCATCGGCCGCGGCCTCGATGGCCGCGTCGTCGCCGGTAATCGCGCCGCTTGTGGATACGAGCAAGATCGCGCCGACGACGCCCGAGCCCGAAAAGCTTGCGCCCGCGGCGATATCGATCGCGCCGTCCACGATGATGGTTACGAAACTGTCGCCGAATGCCGGGTCCTGGGCAATGACGGTGTTGGAACCGATCGCGAGATTGCCGTGGATGTAGAGCGGCCCGTCGATGACGGCGCTGTTGTTCGCGCCGAACTCCACGTTGCCCATGATTTCGGCCGGTCCGAGCTCGAGGCCGACGGTATTGTCCGGGAAGATGAGATGGCCGTTGATAGTGCCGCCGTCTTGCGCGCGGGCTTTCCAGAAAGGAATAGAAATATTCGGAAGCGTCGTAGCCGGGATATTCGTAAGCGTCGTACCGGACACGGTGATGCTCGGATCAATCGTGTTCTTGGCAAACGCGCTGCCGTTGATTTCGCGGCCGGATCCCCCGCCGAACGCTTCGATCTCATCGTTGGAGCGGACGTTGCCGTTGACTACCACGCTCGGGCCGAACGTTACGTCATCGTTGCCGTTGGTCACGCCGGCCGCCTGCACCGCGAGTTGATCCGGAAACGCGGCGAAATTTGCCGCGCAGGCAAAGCCGGTGTCGAAGTTCAAAAAGTCCACGACTTCGGTCTCGATGTCGTCGATCGTCACCGCGACGCTTTCGGGCGTGAGGTGCTGCCAGCCGATGCGCGTTTCCTCTTTGACGATATAACCGGCCGGGTCGAGGCCCGTGAATTGGTAGTAGCCGTTGGCGTCGGTGACCGTAACGGCGATCACGTCGAGTGTATCGCCATCGAGCAATTGGATCTGCCAGCCCTCGACGCCGAAGTCGCCCGGCGTAAAGGATTCGGACTGGTCGAGGTCATGGTATTTGTAGCCCTGGATTTTTCCCTTGGTCTGGGCAAAGTCGTAAATCTCGGTCGTGATCAAACTCTCGTGCGCGCCGGGCAGGCCGGAGTCGCAGGCAATGGCTTTGACCACCGCGTCGTCCGAAAGCGGAATGGGCCCCACGGGTTTGGGTCCGCCGGCCGAGATGCCGCAGACCGGATCGGGCGCGATGTTCGGGTCCAGCCCCGGGGTGACCGTATAAAACACATGCGTGGCGTCCGGATCGTCGTCATCAATCGTGAGATTGATCGGGTCGGTGTAATTGCCGCCCGGCGGCGTGATGACCGGCGGCTCGATCATGATGATCGTCGCGGTGACGTTGACCACGTGGCCCTCGAACGCCGTGATAAGCGGCAGCGAGGCCACGCTCAGGGCGACCGCGATCGCGGTCAGGCGCGTGAAGGTCTTGCGGCTCGAGAGCCGCCGCTGCACCCGTTGCAGCATCCGCGCCACCGGAGAGATCCGCCGCGGTATGATCACGGCCGGAGTGCTCGTCTTCGCAGTGAGGTTGATGACGTAGCGGCTCAACGGCGCAGTCCGCTTGCGCTGGACACGCGTAACACCGCCTTTGGCAAGGCGTTTTATTTCGGAAATTTGTTTCTTCGAGCGGGATTCGTTCATGTGAGTCGAGTCCCCGGCCCGGTTGTAGAATTTCAGCTGGCGCGCCGCTTGAACAAATAGTCCTTCAGCCGACGCTTCAGCAGTCTGCGACCGTGCGTTGTTTTGAGATGTTTCTCTCTGCGGCGCGCATCGGAGCCTTCGAGCATGGCCTCGTAGTAGATGCAGCGCCACTGGCTTCTCTTGGTGGAGAAATTCTTCCCGCTGTTGTGTTCGGCGAGTCGCTTTCGGAGATCAACGGTATATCCGATGTAATGCTCTCCGCTTGGGTTCTCGAGAACGTAGACGTAGAACACAGCTGAAATTTCACAACCGGGAGGCCCAGATCGAGATGTAACCGATGTACGGTATGCGAAACGGTTGTTCGGGGCGGAATTCCACCGCTTCCCCGACCACGTCTTCATAGGTGACGGGCGGGTCCTCGGAAAAATTCGCGTCCCCTTTCGTGACTAGCGTCGTCGCGTTGGTTCGCACCACCCGGTGGATGGTGAAGCCCTCGGCGTTCCGCCAGACCACGATGTCGCCCTCGGCGATGTCGGGTTTGGACACCGCGCGAATCAAAATCATGTCCCCGGTTTTGAGCGCGGGCCACATGGAGCCGGACGTGATCGCGGCAATGGGAACGTCGGTCCCGAATTTCCAGATCAGGAATTTGGGCACGCCCCAGAGAATGCCAACGACGATCGCGGCGTAGATCGCCACGTTCAAGACGATTTTGAGAACGGTGCGGGTCACAGCCACAGGCGTGCAGGCATCGCGCTCAGAGCACCGAGCCGTCGGGAGCGAGGCCGCGCCGATACGTGTCATCGCCCTGCCACGGGCCCGGAATCTTGAAGAGGAATACCCGGCCGGTCATGGTCTCGCCGATGCGGGCGGAAGCCGGCATGTAGACCGAAAACTCGATCTTGGTCTGGGCGTTGGCCGGCAGGATGAAGAAGTTCTTGTCGAGCTTCATGAGCTCGCTGACCGAGCCGAAGCGCACCACGGCGACATACAGCGGAATCGCGGTGCGATTCTGGATGTCTACCCGGCGCACGGTCTGGGTTCCCGGCGAGAGGTCGCCGAAGTCGAGGCGCTCGGTCGTGGGATTCACCCCGACCCGGCCCCGGCCTTCGATGACGTGCACCTGTGCGCGATATTTGTTCGCGTCGAGGGTGATGTAAAAGATCGCCAAGAAAACGACGGCGAGGATGACAAACAGGATTTTTTCCATCCGCGACAGCGATGAAAGCCATCGGCGGAAGCTCAGCTTGCCTGATCCGCCTTGGGCGGATCCGACTTGTGGGATTTGAGTAGTAGGTTCCATACCACCCACTTGTACCCCATTTTGATCTGTTTGTCAGCCCCACGAGCTGCCCGAGTCGCCGCCTAGATTTCGCCGAAGCAGAACCTAGGCGGTACACTCGGATTTCCATCTGAATCTCACAAGGACTCAGGCGAAGCTTGCCGCCTAAGTTTCGCAACGCGAAAGTGAGGCGGGGTTTGGACAGCTAAGCGTGGTGCTTAGTTTTCGGGATATGCAGAAGATTCTGCCGGCTCGGTATCAACTTCGGTGATGTCATTCGTGCGAGCCGCCTCGGCTTCGCCATCCCACCAGTTGTCCTCGGCATTCACGTCTGCGCCGCCGGATACGGACGGACCGTACCAATTGACATTGTTCCCAAGACCTGCGGGAGCAAAGTTGTTGGTATTTACGGTCAGGACGCCGTTGTTACTCGTCCCATTCGCAGCGGCCGGAGCTACGCCGACGGCCTCAAGAACGTTGCTTTCGAAATCATTGTGGTGAATCGAGGAAGCATCCGGGCCGTCGTTCGCCACGCCCACGTCATTGTTCAGGATGTCGTTGAACGCCACTTCATAATTTGAAGCGGTGTTGAAGAACATGGCCTGGCGCCAACCATCAAAGACATTGTGAAGAATGTCGATGTTGGTCGCGACAGGCGTTGATCCGGAACCGATCTCAGTAATCACAGCCTTTGCGTCAGCGCCCTTGGCACCCCCCGGAGCCGTGAACAGGTTGTGGCTGATTACGGTGTTATCAAGCGACGAGTTGCTGCCTTGTCCGGTTTCGTTGTGGATGTAGATCGCGGCATTCGCGCTTGCTTGGATGAAGCTGTAGTTGGTGAATTCAAGGCCGGTGATAGTCACGTTATCAGCGTCGATGAACATGCCGCCGGGGATGTTTGCATCACCAGCCGCTCCAAGCCCCGCAATCGTCACGCTCTCATCGACGTTGATGGGGAAGGTATCGGTGCCGTTGTACGTGGAATCAACACAGATTGTCGCTCCGGGAGCGGCTGCATCAATGGCGGCCTGTAGAGATTCGCTACCCGATACCGTATCAGTGCAATCAGCCGGATCATCATAGGAAGCGACTGCAGCCCCTACGAGGGGGCGTACTTCTTCGCTGACATCCGACACTTCGACCCAGAGGTCGCAGCCGAAGATTTTGTGTTCGTTCGCGATCGGCTGGGTGAAGGCATCGGCATCGATCGTGGAGCTCGCGCTCACACGCTCGACGAATTCCTGCCAGTCCTGGGCGCAATAGTTGCCAAAGCAAGGTACTGCAAGATCGATAACCCAGTTGTCGACAGTATCACCGGGGAGCTCATCCTCGGTGTCCACATCCGATTTTGCCAAGCGGCCGAACGTGTCGAGATATTGAACAGTCGAGGTTGGACCGTTGGTGTCAACCCAGAATGGAATGTGGAACGAATTGGTATTGCCGTCGTTCTCATCCGGTCCGTGTTTCGAGATGTATTCGCAGAGCGACGGAAGGACGCCCCATGTTTCGCCCGTGGTAAGCTGCCGTGGAGCCTCGCCACAATCAACGCTGTAAGAGCCATCTTGGTTCGCCACGAGATGACCGGTTGTTGCGAGCGGCTCGTCCATCAGAACGGTGCCATTTTCGGCCGTGATCGCGCATTTTGGCTTCTGGCGGATGAAGTATGCGACGTCATCCACGCGACCCTCTTCCAAAAACGAGTTGGAAAGTTGAACGGTCAGCGGCTGATCCAGATGCTCCTGCGGAAAGACCGTGCCGAAGTCGATCCACTCGGTACCTACGGAAAGCGCATTCTCGATTTTTGCCGTCACGTTGACCACGTGCGCCTCGAACGCCGCGAAGAGCGGCAAGAGCGCGACCGCGGTTCCCGCGACAACGATCCCCAATGCTAGTTTCTTTTTCATTTGTTTGGTTTGAATTAGTTCTGCTCGACTCGACCTTTTGTACGTTCCCCTTTGCAGCAACCGCTGTATCAGAGCATTTCGGATACAGGAGTTGCTGCAGGGTTTTTGGCCTTCCGGCCAAAGCATAGTCCCCGCTTCCGCAGGAACTATGTTTGGGCGCAAGTTACTCCACCGGCTCCACGCACTCCTTGCTGTTGTAGCTCAGCTTGTAGAGGAGTCCCGCGGGGTTGGTTTCGGGCGTGCCGCCGGGCATCCCCTCGT
Organism: Candidatus Parcubacteria bacterium; assembly: GCA_003599755.1. Classification (GTDB taxonomy): domain Bacteria; phylum Patescibacteriota; class Minisyncoccia; order Sungbacterales; family SURF-37; genus SURF-37. The sequence continues at coordinate 126,896 of QZJO01000011.1, forward strand.
TCGTGACCTCAATTTTTAGCGTATTGAGGCCGGGTGCGAGGTTCGTGACCGCGTACGCATCCTGCGTGGCGGCTTGGAAGTTGTTCGGGTTGACCAATTCTTGGCCGACGAGGATGTCGTTTACGAACGCGCGGTACGTATTGTCGGTCGCGATGTTGAGAAACGCGCTCGTCACCGTGCCGCTGACCGTGAACGTCCGCTCGAACGTGAACGTCTCGGTGAGGGTCGGGTTATCAACCGGGTCGCTTTCCCAGATCCAGGACGCGAACGGAATACTTGCCGTCCATGCCGGATGGATTGAGGTCACGAGCTCGGCCGGCGCGTCGCCGTTTTCGGCGACCGTGGTATTCGTGTCGCTGCCGATCTGCGTGAGCGTTTCTTCGCCGAGCGCGCAGCTGACTTCGGATACTTCGACCCAAAGATCGCAGCCGAAGATTTTGTGCTCGTTTTCTTTTGGCTGGGTGTACTCGTCGGCGTTGATCGTCGAGCTGCCGCTGACGGCGGCCACGAAGTCGGCCCAGTCCTGGGCGCAGAATCCGCCGAAGCACGGCACGGCCAGGTCAATGATCCAGTTGTCTACGGTGTCGCCGTCGATCTCGTCTTCCAGATCAGTGTCGGATTTGGCGAGGCGGCCGTGCGTGTCGTTCCACGCGATGCCAAACGGCGTCTCGGCGCCGTCACCGACAATCGTCCACGGCTGGTGGAACGACGTGAGGGTCTCGTCGTTTTCATCCGGCCCTTCTTTGGAGATGTATTCGCATAGCGACGGCAACATGCCCCAGCTTTCGCCCTCAACGAGCGCGCGGGGCGCGGGGCCGCAGTCCACGGTTACCTCGCCCTCCTGATCGAGCACCAAGTGGCCGGTCGCGGCGAGCGGCTCGTCCACCAGAACGGTGCCGTTCTCGCGCGTGATGGCGCATTTGGGTTTTTGGCGGAGGAAATATTCAACGTCGTCCACGCGATCTTCGTCGAGGAATGATTGCGACAAGGCAACGCGCAGCGGCTGGTCCAGGTGCTCCTGCGGAAAGACCGTGCCGAAGTCGATCCAGTCGGTGCTTACCTGGAGGGCATTTTCGATTTTTGCCGTCACGTTGACCACGTGCGCCTCGAACGCCGCAAACAGCGGCAAAAGCGCGATGGCGAGACCGACGGCGGCAATTCCGATGCCGATTCGTTTAGTCATGCGTCTGATTGCCGAACCGTTCCCCGAGTCCGGAAAGTCACGCGAGTGAAGCGATAACCCCAAACCCCGCGGATTGCGGGGTTTGGGGGAGTTTCAGCGATTACTCTTCGCAAACCGTAAGTTCGACCAAGATCGATTCAAGGTCATCGAAATCGCTTGCGAGGAAGTATTGGCTCGGAGCATCGGCAATCTCATTCATGAGGAATGCCTCGGTGGTCGATGTGACGCCGATCCCGATGGCGAATACGTCGATACCGGCAGCGCGCGCCGCATCAGCTGCAGCCGCTGCGTCTATCGCGCCTTGCGCTTCGTCCGGCTGATTGGGCGCACCGTCCGAGATAACGACCATGACGTCCTGCACCGATGGCCGCTCATGGGCATGCGCGTTATCGAGTTCGGCAATGGCAAGCGTGATGCCGGCTTCCATATCCGTGGTCCCGCCGCTTACCAAGCCATTGATAGCGGCCTGAATGGTCGCTTTGACGTCCGTGAGGTGCGAATCCAATGTTGCGCCACTGGAGAAACTCGTCTGGCCGATATGGTTCTCATTACCCGATGCCGAAGGCATGAGCGCATCAACGAACGCGAGCAATCCCGTCTTTACGGTGTTCATGTCCGTCCCGCCGATGCTGCCGGAGCGATCAACCACAAGCATGAGGTCGATCTCTTCTTCGCAGCCAAGACCCGGCAAGCTGATGTTGAATACTTCGAACCAAAGATCGCAGCCGAAGATCTTGTGCTGATTCTCGATCGGCTGGGTCCAGTCGTCGGCATTCTCCTGCTCGTTCGCGTTATGCGTGCCGACGAATGTCGCCCAGTCCTGGGCGCAGAATCCGCCGAAGCACGGCACGGCCAAGTCGATCAGCCAGTTATCCTCGAAGTCCTGGACGCTTTTGGCCAGGCGGCCCTGGGCTTCCAGCCAGGAGATGCTTTCACCGTTTACGGTAAACGGCGCGTGGAATGCGTCTACATCGTCATCGTTCTCCTGCTCGGTGCCGTCTTCCGTGTCTTCGTGCTTCGAAAGATACGGGCAGAGCATGGGCAGTACGCCCCAGGTCTCTTCCGGAACGGTTTGAAGCTCGCGGGGCGCGGGGCCGCAATCTACGTAGTAGCCGTCGAATTGAGTTACGCCTTCGAATGTATCGCCGGGATCCAACGGCAGCGGATCAGCTACGTCATTCGGATCATACGCGCCGGGGAATACGTGGCCGGTCCGAGTATACAGATGCGTGCCATCTTCGCCCGTGGCGGCGTCGAATTCCGTGCCGTCATTCCAGGTGATGGCGCATTTGGGCTTTTGGCGGATTACGTACTCCACGTCGTCCACCCGGTCTTCATCTTGGAACGATTGCGACAGGGCGATGGGGATGTTCTTTACGAGATACTCCTGCGGGAAGACGGTGCCGAAGTCCAAGGGATTTACGGGAACCGTCAAAGCGTTTTCGATCTTGGCCGTGACGTTGACCACGTGTGCCTCGAACGCCGCGAACAGCGGCAGAAGGGCAACGGTGGCGCCGGCAACGGCAAGACCGAATAGAACCTTTCTTTTCATATAGTTATGCAGTTAGTCGGTTAATCGGTTGAGCGACCTGCCGATGCCGGCAGGACGGAACAATGGCTCGACCTTGAAGTGCCCCGCACCGCGCGGGGTGCCGGGGTAAACAAAACAGAGCCGCCGCTTGCGCGGGGCTCTGCTTGAATAACGAAAAATTCCATCTCCCCAAAGGAGAGACAGCCGCGGAGCCATGAACCGGAACACAGGGTTTTTATCATTCGGGCTCGACGGTAGTTCGGCGACCAGAGCCATCCGCCTGTTGCGCGTGCAATCGGCGGGACGGTTCTGCCCACCGCAGGGCCGGCGCGCCATCTCGTCCCGCGGTGAAGCGGGTAGACAGCAGCCCGTCGCTATGTCCGCGGTCGGCGGAAGGAAGGACGGGTTGAGCGCAGATGCCAGCCCTGCGCTGGGCAAAACGTTTGAACGGGAAATCTATCGGCTGCGGGAACGATGCAAACGTTCACCGGAGCCGTTAGCGTACCAGCAGTGAAAATATCCGGTCAATTTTCGGCACGCCGTTTTATGCACAGGTTATTCAACGCGGGGCCATTTTGGTCCAGCGCGACGGGCGGTTGACACGCCAAGCGAGATGTCGCTACGAATGCATTGCAAAAACAGCATCGGTTTTCGGTGAGGCGAGATCGCATATGGGGGTCTTACTGCTCGTGTTCCCCAAGGTAAGACCCCCGTATGCGAACTCGATGCTGAATTTCCCTTCGGTCCGACGCGCATTATTTAATGCGCGCCGGTCTTATTTAATTTCCCAGCGCAAAAAACATTAATCGCCGCTCGCGCGAAATTGATTCGGGCAACGGTTAATGGCACGGCACGGGTTGTGCAAGGATCGCCAGCGTATGACTGCGGTGCGGAAGCACATGAACAAACGAGATGCGCAGCGGACTGGAAATTGTCAGGAGTGATCGGCTGCGTTCAGTATACAACGCGCGCGCGTGACGGCAAACCGAGGGAATCGGTCCGACGCGTGCCCGCAGCCGCGGGGACGCGTCCAAAATTATGCACTGTTTTTCGCGCGTTCCTGCTTGCATTGCCGCGCGCGTTCGATACTATTGAAGTAACGCGAATCAGGACGCCGATCGGCATAGCATCGAGCGACTGAAACGCGACAAAATACCGCGCTAACACTTATCGAGACGGGGAACCTCGATAGGGCGAATGCCAGACCACGGTTGCTACAGGAACTCCGGTTCCCCCATTACGGTGACTTCTCCGTCTATTGACGGCGAAGTTATTTTGTTTTTAAGCGCGATGGATTAAAAGTTCGGGCCGGAGGCCCGATCCGCCCTGAGGTGGATCGAGTCCGCGGTCCGGATTTTTCTTCCGGGTCCATCTGATACGGCGCGAGGGACCGTTCGATCGCGATCGCGGGCCTCTCGCACTCGACGCGGATGACAAAGGTCGAACCATACTAATCGGGATTAATAATCGAAGACATCATGACAAAGAAAATTCTTACAGCTTCGGTCGCGGCACTCGCGATCGTCGCATTGTCGGCAACCCCGGCCTTCGCGTTCTTCTGGGGTTCTGATGATCTCGAAGTGACGGTGAAGAATAAGAACGGCGCGTACGTGAAGAACGTCGTGTCCGTATCGGCGAGCACCGGCGGCAATGACGCCGACGGCGGCGATGCCGACGGAGCAGGCAACGGCGGCAGCGTTTCGAACTCCGACGATAACAACCAGGGCGGCAATGGAGGCAACGGCGGTGACGGCGGCGCAGGCGGCGCTATCGTATCCGGCGATGCCGAGGCGGCCGCGGTCGTCTTGAACAAGGTAAACACGAACAAGACGAAGATCTCGGGTGCTTG
>QZJO01000004.1 GCA_003599755.1 Candidatus Parcubacteria bacterium
ATCATGCCACATTCACTCCGCTCCCGGCTCGCCGTAATCGCCAGAGAGCCAGGGCGAGGAATTAAGGTTATTATTCAGCGCCAGTAACAGGGTTCATAGACCGTAATGCCTTGATTCGATCTTCGACCGGCGGATGGGTCATGAAGAGCGAAACGAGCCACGGGGTCTTTTTTCGCCCCGTCGGGGCATCGGCTTTATACGGATTTTCGAAATAAAGATGCGCGGTTGCGCTGTGGGCGTTTCGGACCGGCCGCGGATCACCCGCGATCTTAGCCAGTGCCAGGGCGAGGCCTTCGGGATACCGGGTCAGAAGCGCGCCGGAGGCATCAGCCAAATATTCCCGGCGCCGGGATATAGCGAGACGGATGAGCAGCGCGGCAAACGGCGCGAGGATCGCCCCGGCGATGGCGATGAGCATCAGGATGCCGCCGCCACGGCCCTCGCGGTCATTCCGCATGCCGCCGAAAAAACTCATCCGCAGAAAGAAATCGGAGAGAATAGAAATGATGCCGGCGACTACGACGACGACCGTCGAGATCAGCATGTCGCGGTTGCCGATGTGGGAAAGTTCGTGGGCGATCACGCCTTCCAGTTCCGTACGATCGAGCCGCTCCATGAGGCCGGTCGTCACGGCAACCACGGCATGCTTCGGATTGCGGCCGGTCGCAAACGCGTTGGGCGACGGATCCTGGATGACATAGAGTTTCGGCATCGGCAGGCCGGCCGTGATGGCGAGGTTCTCGACAATGCGATAGAGCTCCGGCATTTGGCGCGCATCCACCGGGCGCGCGCCCGCAAGCGCAATCACGAATTTATCGGAAAACCAGTAGCTTGCGACGTTCATCACGATCGCCAAGATCGCGCCGAACCAAAGAATTGCGGGATTCTGCCAGACATAGCTCAATACCCAGAAGAACCCGATAAGGAATACGAAGAGCAAACTCAAGAGGAGCCAGGTTTTCCGGATATTCGCGGATGCGTGGGTATAAATCGTGGCCATTGCAGCAAAATCATAGAACGATTTTCTCGAAATTTCAATCGCGCAACATCAGTGATCAGTGACTAGTGACTTGCGATGGCGCCTACAGTCCAGGGCAGTTGGCGGCCGGCCGGTAGCCGGCGCGCTCGGCTTCTGCCTTGGTCTGGAACCAGACGCGGTTCTCGGCCTTGATTTGCTTCGCACCCGGACAATGCGGCAGATGATATGCCGCACCGCTCTGCGACGCAACGTATGCGCCGCCGGCCATACCGGTATCGATGGCGGCTCCGACGGCTGCCTGCCCCCGAACGGCCGGATCAGATGCTGACGGTCCGGCGATGGGGCCGGTTTCAGCTGATTCAATGACAATGCCGCCTCCGTCCGGCCATTCGGCCGAGAGTCGGCCCAGGCCAAATGACAAAAGTCCGGCCAAAAATACGATGCTAGCCAGGAACAGCTCCTGCTGCGCCTCGCCGATCCAGCGCTTGATTTTTCGCAGCCACTCCGTTATCATCGCATTTATTGAGTATCAAGGGCGCCCCGCCTTATGTTACCGCCCGCGGCGAGCCGCTTCGCTCACGACGGGATGACCTATTCGGTCGCGCGACCCGGCGATACCATAAATTTCGACAACCATGGCACATACTAAGTCCAGCGGCGCTACCCGGCTCGGGCGCGATTCGGGCCCGCAATACCTGGGAGTAAAGAAATACGACGGCGAACGGACTCAGCCCGGCGATATTTTGGTTCGCCAGCGCGGTTCGCGCATCATCCCGGGCGCGAATGTCCGCCAGGGTTCGGATTATACGCTCTACGCGGTTGCCACTGGTACCGTGAAGTTCGGCGAGCGGCGTAAGACCCGCTTTGATGGAAAAATACGGCGCGTGAAAACGGTTAGCGTGCTCGCCGCTGCTGCTTAAGCGCTGCGGCAATGAACGCGCGGAACAGAGGATGCGGCCGCAACGGCCGCGATTTTAATTCCGGGTGGAATTGCGTGCCGAGAAAGAACGGGTGGCCTTTGAGCTCCATGATTTCAACGAGGTTCCGTTCCGGATTGACGCCGGAAGCCACCAGACCGCGCCGCTCCAACGCCGGTACGTATTCGTTGGAAATCTCGTAGCGGTGGCGATGCCGCTCGGTGATATTGGTCTCCCCGTAGGCCTTGCGCGCGATAGTCCCTGGCGCCAGCCGGCACGCGTAAGCGCCCAGGCGCATGGTGCCGCCGAGCTTGCGTTCGCGGATGTTCACGATCTGGTCCTGCATCGTGGCGATGATCGGATGCTTGGCGTGCGGGTCGATCTCAAGCGTATGCGCTCCTTTGAGGCCGCACGCGTGGCGTGCGAACTCAACGGCGGCCAGCTGCAGGCCATAGCAAAGGCCAAAGTAAGGAATTTTCCTCCGGCGCGCGTATTCGATGGCCTTGATGATCCCTTCGACGCCGCGGCTGCCGAAGCCGCCCGGCACCACGATGCCGTCAAAGCTCGAAAGTTCTTTGAGTCGGGCCGGATTTTTCTCGTATGCCTCCGCATCCAGCCACACCAGTTCCGGCCTGCGGTTATGGAACCAGGCGCCGTGCTTGAGCGCTTCCAGAACGGAGATGTATGAATCGGTAAGGGTGAAATTCCCGCTCCCGAAATACTTTCCGACGATACCGATGCGCACTGGCCGCCGGGCCGCGCGGATGCGCTGGACCAGCGTTCGCCACGGGCGCATATCGCGCCGGCGTGGCCGAACGCCAAATTTTTTCAAGATCTTTGTAGAAAGGTTTTCATCTTCAAAGTTCACGGGGATTTCATAGATCGAATCCACGTCAGGGGCAGAAATGATGTCCGGCTCGCGCAAGTTGCACAAGAGCGCCAACTTATCTTTGCGCGGCGCATCCATGGGGACGCGCGAGCGAGCGATAATGAAGTCGGGCTGAATGCCGGCCGCGTTCATGGCGCGCACGGCATGCTGGGTGGGTTTGGTCTTCATTTCGCCGATTTTTTCCGGGATGGGAAGATACGAAACCAGTACGAACATTACTTCCTTTGGCCGCGCAAGGCGCATCATGCGCGCGGCCTCTAAGAATAGGATATTTTGGTACTCGCCTACCGTCCCGCCGACTTCCACGATCATGAAATCAGCCCGGGCGCGCTTGGCAGCACGGTCTAGGCGCGCGATAACCTCGAGCGGGATATGCGGTACTATCTCAACGCATTTGCCGTCGTATCCCAAGTTGCGTTCGCGCTGAATAACCGAAAGATACACCGAGCCCGAGGTCATATAATTTTCCCGCGGAATATCCGCGCCCAGAAACCGCTCGTAGTTGCCGATATCCTGGTCGCATTCCATGCCGTCCTCGGTCACGAAACATTCCCCGTGTTCGACCGGATTCATCGTGCCGGCGTCTACATTCAGATAGGGATCGATCTTGCCGGCGGTGACCCGAAAGCCCCGCGATGCCAAAATGCGCGCGATGGATGCAGTTGAGACACCTTTGCCGATGCCCGACATCACGCCGCCGCAGACGAAGATATATTTGGTCATGCGGTGGTCTGGACGCTCACGGCTATCTCGGTCTCTACGTCGTGGGGAAATTTCACTTTGACGCGATATTCGCCGGCTGCGCGAATCGGCTCAGCAAGCTCGATCCAATGCCGATCCACGGCGATGCCATGCTCTTTGATCGCGCCTGCTATTTCGGATGCCGTAATCGAACCGAATAGATGCCCCTGGGAATTTGCCTTCATCGTGAATTTTATCGGCAGCGCGGCCAGGCGCTTAGCCACCTGCTCATTGTGCGACTTTTCGCGGCTCACGCGTTTTTCCCCCTCGGCGCGTTCTCGCTCCAAGACGGCAAGCGCGGCCGTGGTTGCGGGAATGGCAAGATTTTGCGGGAATAGAAAATTGCGGGCGTATCCGTCGCTCACGGATTTGACCTCACCGGCCCGGCCGACGCTCGGGATATCTTTTTTTAGAATGACTTTCATCCCGTTAGAAGCAGATCGCGATCTCGATTATCGCATCTGTGCGGCTAGATTTTACTGTAATCCGTTCTCCCAGCATATTCGATGTTTCGTTGAGCGATCGCGGCTTCTAACGGGATTTATTGTATTTCGAAATCGGTGAACGGCGTGTCCCCGGCGGAAGCGGGTTCGAGATCCAAGGAATCCACGCGTGCCAGCGGCGGCCCGGATCGACACCAGGCCGTAAACGCATCGAGTGCTTCCCGCTCGCCCTCGGCCACGATCAGTACGGTTCCATCCGCATTATTTCGAGCAAATCCCGTTATGCCAAGCGCCAAGGCCTGCCGCCGGGCGCCCTGGCGAAAGATCACGCCCTGGACTCGGCCGGTAATGCGCATGGCGATACGGATCCGGCCGCCGCGTGGCGCACTGCCGGATTGTTCACTCGATTGTTCCATACCCGGTCAGAACTTCGAATACTCAAACGGTACCACTCCTCTGCCGCACTGCAAGCGTTGGCGTTCGGCGGAATGCCTGGGCCGGACTACCGGCTGCGAAGTACTTCGAGGGCCTTGTCCAGCTGCGGATCGCGGCCGTTCTCGAAGTCATCGGGGGTAAGTTCCACCACCACATCCGGCTCGATGCCGCGGTCATTGATCGAATGTCCGTTGGGCGTGAGCCACTTGGCGATCGTAATCTTGAGCGATGCGCCGCCGTCCAGATTTTCCACGGCTTGCACCGAGCCCTTGCCGAAAGTTTTTTCGCCGACGAGCGTCACGCCGCGCACATCGCGCAACGCTCCGGCAAGAATTTCAGCAGCCGAAGCCGAGCCCTGATTGATGAGTACAACGATCTCGACGCCGTCCAGCTCAGCATCGCGGCCGCTTGAGCGATAGTGGTACTCGCCGCCGTCGCCGGAACGCTCAATCGCGACCGTACTCTGGCGCGGCAAAAACCACGACGCAATGTCCACGGCCGCATCCAGGAATCCGCCCGGATTGCCGCGCAGATCCAGGAGGAGTTTTTGGTCGCCGCTCGCTTGGAATTCCCGGATGGCATTGCGGAATTCGCCCGGCGCACCCTCGTTGAAGTTCAGCAGATGAATGTAGAATATGCCGTCGCCCTTGCGCTCGGTAGTCAAAATCGGGATGACGATTTGGTCGCGGATGATATCAATCTCGCGCACGGATTCTTCCCGCGCGACTGTCAGTTTGACGGTCGTGCCGATTTCGCCGCGGATATACCCGACGGCTTCATCGAGGGTCAACCCATCGGTTGACGTCGCGTTGATTCGGTAAATGCGGTCGCCGGCGAGCAGACCGGCGCGCTCCGCGGGCGAGCCCTTGAGCGGCGTAATGACGGTCAGAATGTCCTTGCGCATGCCGATCTCCGCGCCGATGCCGCCGAAGCTGCCCCGCACGTCTTCCTGGAATTGCTTGGCTTGGGTCGGCGGGAAATAAACGGTATACGGATCGCCGAGCGAGCGTACGAGCCCTGCAATCGCGCCCTGGACCATCTTCTGGCGATCGATGTGCTCGCGATCCACGTATCGACGCTCAACCTCGGCCCATACTTCCCAAAATTGACTGAAATCCACTTCGTCGGGTTTCCCCGCTTCTTGCCCGAGCACGCCCTGCACCCGTTCGACGGCCGGACGATGTTCGTAGCCGATATAAACGCCGCCGCCGAATGATGCGGCGACGATAAGTACGGCGGCGACCACCGAAATAAGCAATTGGAAGCGCTGCGGATTCATTGGTACAGAGCGATTATATGGGATTCCGGCTTGCGTGTGAAGCGTCCGATCTGCCGCGTGCCGATCTTGCCGGCCTGGGGCCTTGACGAGGCGGCCGATACGCGGCCTCAGCATCGAATGCGCGATCCGTTACTTCCCCGCTGCCGCAGTCGCCATATCACCGATCGATCCTGCGCCCATGATAAGAAGCACGTCGCCCGATGCCGCCTGCGCGCGCAACTGATGCCGGGTGATTACACGTCCTGCGAAATGCGCATCTTTGCCGCGACGCGCCAACGCGGCAGCAAGGGCTTGCGCGCTTTTGACCGGCCGGCGCGCGCGTTCGCGCCCTGCGACGGCGTACGTATCAAGGATGATGACGCGGTCGGCCTGATCGAACGCGCCGACGAATTCCCGAAATAACGCCGTAAGCCGTTCCGTATGGTGCGGCTGGAAGACCGAGATAATCCGCTTCCCGGGAAAGCGATCCCGTGCCGCGGCCAGCGTCGCCCGAATTTCAGTCGGATGGTGCGCGTAATCAGATATGACGATCGCTCCGGCGAGCGTTCCCACGAATTGGAACCGGCGCCATGCGCCCTGATACGCATGGAACGCCTGGCGTATCGACGCGATTGGCGCGCCGGCAGCGCGCGCGGCGGCCTCTGCGGCCAGCGCATTGGCGACATTGTGCCGGCCCGGAATTTGCAGCAATCGCGCCACGGCCCGCGCCGCCGGCGTCTTGAGCGTAAACCATCGGATGCGGATATCGGGACGCGCCCGTTTTAGTTTGCGTCCGATACGAACCAGATGCGCATCATCCGCATTCAGCACCGCGATACCGCGCGGATTGATGCGTCGCAGGAACGTGAGAAACGCGGCTTCAATACCAGCCATGGTCCCGAACGTATCGAGGTGTTCTCGATCTATATTGGTCACGACCGCGATGGCCGGGGCGTACGCCAAGAATTTCTTTTTATATTCATCCGCTTCGAGCACAAACCATGGCGAACGGCCTTGGCGGAAATTGCCATTACGAAATTCCCGGAGCTTCGTGCCGATAAGCACCGTCGGATCGAACCGGGCGCGCGCGAGCGCGAGCGCGACCAGTGCCGTGGTCGTGGATTTGCCGTGCGCCCCGGCAACCGCGATCGTGCGGTATTCGCGGGTCAGTTCGCCGACCGCATCCTCATACGAGCGAACGCGGATCCCCCGGCGCCGCGCCGCGGCAAGTTCCGGGTTATCGTGCCGCGCGGCAGGCGTAGCGATGACGGTCGCCGTGCCGGCCGGAATATGATCGGCGCGATGCGGCCCGATGCGCACCGCAATGCCGTCGCGCCGAAGCGCATCGGTAATTTCGGAGCGCGTCAGATCAGAACCCGACACGCGCATGCCGCGCGCGCGGTATAGCCGCGCCAGCGCCGAGACGCCGATGCCGCCGATTCCGACAAAATGTACCCGCCGGGCCATGATTAGTATCCTAGAATGAATATGCTTGAAAAAATACCGGACCAGACCGCCGGCGGTCTGGTCCGTTCGCCGAAGGCGAGTCACGCAAAGTACTCGCGCGTCCGCTTGACGAGTTTCGGCAGCTGCCGCGACCACGGAATGAGATGTCTCGGCCCGACCTCGGGAACTACGACGCCTTCCCAGTCGCGCTTAATCTCCCCGCAGAACTCGCGCAGCGGCAACCGGCCCTCGCCGACGAACACGTTTCGATCGATCGTGTGATCGCCGCCCGGCACGCAGTCGGACAGATGGATCTCGCGAACGAGCGGTCCCAGCTCGCGCCATGCCGCGAGGAGTTCGGCGAGCAGATGCGCCGGTCTGTCGGGCAGCCATTCGACGCCGCGCACGCCGGCCCGCCACTCAAGGACATGTTGCGTATCGAATACGACCGGCAACCGCAGGCGTTGCGCGAAGGCTGCAAACGCAGCATACGAAACCCGGTAACGGCCGTTCAGTCCGAACGACGAGCGGGTCTGGAACCAGTGCTGCGCGGTCAAGGCTTGAGGATTCGCGTAGTGTTCGGCGTAGAGCACGCAGGGCATTCCCATGCTGATCAGCGGGTATGGCAGCTGGTCAGACAGGCCCATGCCCTCGCGCGGCAGCTGGCGCAGATAATGGAGCAGCCAGTTATGCCAGTGCGTCGGATTGTCCCGGAGCGTCCAAGCCTGATGCAGGTGCATCTGCAAACCGAGCGCCTCAGCTCGGCGCAGATACTCCAGCACCTGGCGATTGATCACGCGGCGCGAAGTATTCCGGCAAGCGGCCAGATGCACCTCGACACCGTCTGCGCCGGCGCTCTTGATGGCCACGAAGCTGCCCAGTAACGGGATGCCGCCGGGTATGATCCGAAGCGCCCCGTACGGAAGAAACACCGCAGATTTGGCCACGTCGATCTCCTTTCCTGAAGAGCAAAAGTGTACTGCCTGCGCTAAGTTTTGCAGTATATATAATCGTTTGTCAATGCTACCAACGGCGTGCTAGCATACATCCGTATACCGCAACGCGCATGCGCCTCACGCCGGATAAACATCTCCACTCGCGCGAGCATCTCTTGGCCGATGATCTTTCCCGGATGATGCTTGAGCCAAGACGTTTCGGCGCGTACCTCGGCATCTCGGAACGGTATTTTGAATCCGACCTACGTGCGCTCGCGCGCCGCGTGCTGGAGAAGCCGGATCTCGAGCCCGCGCACCGCGGTCGGTATTTTTTCGCGGCGCTCAAGGGACTTGCGCCCCGGCCGGATTGGAAACCGCGGCCGCGAAAACGCCGGAAAGCAAAGATACCCAATGCCAAAACGACCCATCGTGCGGGAGCCCGATCCCGTGCTGCACAAAAGCGCAACGCCGATTCCCGTTGAAGACATCGGCGCGCCGGATATTCAAGCACTCATCGCCGACATGAAGGCGACGCTTGCGGCCGCCGAAGACGGCGTCGGTCTTGCCGCGCCCCAAGTCGGCCAAAGCGTCCGACTATTCCTCGTATCGGCGGAGGCCGAAGCGATCGATCGGCGCGGCGCAGAAAGTTCCGATGAACGCGATGCCAAGCGCGACTGGCATCATTACGTATTTATCAATCCCCGCTTCACCAAGCGCTCGCGCCAAAAACGAGAATTGGCGGAAGGATGCCTCTCGGTTCCGGGCATGGTCGGCGTCGTGCCGCGCTCAGAAAAGGTCTTCATCGAATGGTGGGATGAGTACGGCCAACGGCATGCCCGCGGGTATTCGAAATTCTTCGCCCGCGTGCTGCAGCACGAAATGGATCACCTCGACGGAATGCTGATTCTTGATCGCGCCAGAGATTTGGTTCGCCCGTCGGCGCATGACGCCCATGGATGACCGTACCGACGTCGCATTCTTTGGGACGGCGGATTTTGCGGTTCCCATCCTCGCGGCGCTCGCGAAAAGTTCCTGGCGGCCATCGCTCGTGATTACTACGCCCGATGAACCGGCCGGCAGGGGCAAACGTCTGGCTGCGTCGCCGGTGAAAGAAGCGGCTCGCCGGATCGGTCTTCCCATTGTTGCGCCCGAACGCTTGAAGCCGATACCTCCCGAACTCCGCGCTCCGCGCGATCTTTTTATCGTCGCGGCATACGGTAAAATCCTGTCCGCCGATTTGCTCGCTGTCCCGCGCCGCGGCGCGCTCAACATTCATCCATCGCTGCTGCCGCGCTGGCGGGGTGCCGCACCCATTCAGGCAACCATCGCCGCAGGCGACGCTGAGGCCGGTATCACGATCATCGCAATGGACGCCCAGATGGATCACGGACCCATCGTCCGCCGCGAATCAATAGATATCCCGAATGCCCGCGTCACGGCGCCCGAGCTATCACAACTGCTCGCCGAACGTGCCGCAGCGATGCTGCTTGAGACGATCCCGGCCTGGCTTGGAGGCGCGATTGCGCCGATCGAACAGGATCATGCCGCCGCGACATTCACCAAGCCCCTCCGCCGCGAAGACGGCCGTATCGATTGGTCGCGGCCGGCGGCCGCGATTGAACGGATGATCCGCGCGTATCAACCGTGGCCCGGCGCATTCACCTTTTGGCAGCGCGGCGCCGAACGGGTACGATTGAGTATAGAGTCCGCGTCCGCGGTATCTGCATCCGACGCGCATGTCCCTGGTGCCGTGATTCCGTTCAGCGACGGCGTCGGCGTCGCCACCGGTGACGGGATCCTTGTACCGATTCAGATTCGGCCGGCAGGATCGCGATCCATGCCGATGCGGGACTTTCTCAACGGTCACGCCGATTTTATCGGAGCACACCTTGGCTGATACCAACGGCACATCGTCTGGTTCACCGTTTGCGGGCGTCATTGTCGTCGCCGCGATCGTTTTTTTAGCGATCGGGTTTTTCCAGTCCGGTAACGGAGGAATTTTCGGACTCGGCGGCGGTGATGGGCCTATTGCCACCGGTTCATCGAGCGACGAAATTCGTAATCCGCAGCCCGCCGGAGATGGCGGAGGAATATTCGGCTCCGTGTTCCGCCGCCGCTTCACGGGCGGCGGTACGCCGCCGCCGAGCCCGCCGCCGTCCGGAGCACCCCCGTCCCCGGCACCCACGCCGCCACCGGGCATTTCGCCATATCAGAGTCAGATAGTTATCGCGTCGGTCCGACGCAGCGAAGAACCCGGCAATGAATACGTGGTCATTCGGCGCTCTCGCTCCAGCACGCTGGTCTCGCCGATCAACGTGACGGGCTGGCGCATTCAGGGATTAGATGCCGGCGGTACGATTCCGCGCGCCTACGATATTCCTGAAATCGATGTGACCGAGCGCGATATCTTCCTCCCGCCCGGCGGCGAAGTTATCGTTTTGACCGGCACGCCTGCCTACCAGCGCAATTTTCGCGAGAACCAATGCATCGGGTATCTCAACCAGACGTATCGGTTCGTGCCCGGTCTTTCCTCGTCATGCCCGGACGATAATCCATCCCGCAGCGCGCTTCTGAACCGCGGCTTTTCCGGCGCGTGCATCGATTTTATCCAACGCATTCCGGCCTGCCGCACGCCGGCGATCGGATTCGAGCAATCGGGCCTCGGCTTAGCATGCACCGAATATATCGCCGAGAATTTTAATTACATGGGCTGCGTCGCGAATTTCCGCGATGAATCGGATTTTCGCGCTAATCGCTGGCGCGTATATTTGGGGTATTCGCGCATCCTCTTTGACCCGCGCCATGACGCGGTGGAACTGCGCGATCAAAACGGTCTGCTGGTGGACCGATTCGAATATTGATTAAAAGCGAACGCCCGCACGGCTCTGCCGCGCGGACGTTTTTTGCTACTGGTCGAACAGTTGTCGCTGTCCGCGGGATCGGGCCGGCTGCGGCTGCCGCGCCGCATGCGGTGGGACGCCGTGCGCGTCCTCGCCGCCTGCCGCCGTCGCGACGACGAATCCGTACGTCCGGGCAACATCCCGCTTGGCCTTCTCGAGTTGGGCGTTGAATCGCCGCAGGTCATGCTCGAGATTGCGGTACGTCTGCCGGTCATCCTCCGTTCGCTGCGAACTCTGCTTCCCGAGCCGCGCGGCTTCGGCGATGCCGATCCGAAGGTCCAGCATCCGGAGGCGAAGGTTCAGCACGCGATCGCGCAGCTCCTGCTGTTCGCTGGTTGCCGCGAGGTAATCCCGAACGCGCTTTTGAAATTCCTTCACGCGGGCCTCCTGTGGGCGAAGGTAGAGAGCCAACTGAGTTAATAGTATAGATTGAAATATAGCAAATGTCAATATGCACTCCGAATAAAAACGCCCCCCGTCCAGCTTCTCGCCGGACGGGGGTTTGCGCATTCGGAAGATCGATGGTCAGTCGGTGATGCCCGCGGGCGGGCGTGCGGCCGCTGCAGCCCCGGCGCGTGATTTCGCGCGCCGCTCCAGCGCCTCGCCTTCGCGCGTCAGGTCTTCCAGCCGCGCGCGCTGATGGAAGATCATGTGCGCCGCGTCCGACCGCGCATGCGCCGAAGTACCGCTGATCCGGGTCAGTTCGAGGCCCATGATCTGCGCGAGCGCGCCGAACCGCTTGTTCACGTTGTCCATGAATTCTGCCAAGAGCGCGTCGTCCATGTATTCCTCCGCTCGGTACATTAAACGCCTTTGCGGTTATACCCCTGAGCCATACGCACGTCAAACACCGGCTTACCGATTGCCATAGATCTTCGCCTCCTCGAGTTTGAGCGACAAGATTCTTGAAACGCCGTCATCCCCCATCGTCACGCCATACAGCACCCCGGCTTGCTGCATGGTTTCGCGGTTATGCGTGATGACGATCAATTGCGTCTTTTTCGAAAGCTCCTTCAAGATCGCGGCGTACCGCCGGGAATTTGCCTCGTCCAATGCGGCGTCGGTTTCGTCGAGGATCAAAAACGGCGGCGGATTAACCGCGGTGATGGCAAACAAGAGCGCGATCGAAACGAGCGCCCGCTCGCCGCCCGATAACATCGCAAGCCCCTTGATGCGCTTGCGCGGCAGATCCACTTTGATTTCCACGCCGTATTCCGGCTCTGCTTTTTCTTCATCATTAGCATCGGCGGCGTCCGATTCCGCCGCGGCCGGAACTACTCGGAACGGCACATACGCGATATCGCCTTTGCCGCCGCCGAAAATAATTTTGAAGTATTCCGCGAATGCTTCGCGGATCTTTGCGAATCCTTCGCGAAAATCGCGCTCGATGCGGCTTTCCAATTCCGCGATCAGCTCCCTGAGATCGTCTTCGGCCGCCTCCAGGTCCGCAAGTTCGCGTTCAAGAAACGTCGAGCGCTTCTCGGTCTCTTGGAATTCGGCCAATACGGCCGCGTCAATGCCGCCGATCTCCTCGAGACGGGCGCGCAGCTTGTCTATTTTCTTTCGGAGCTCTTCGAGGCCGAGCGACTCGGCAACGATCTCGCCGGTTTCCAAGGCCGCGCGCGAAAATCCCGATTCGCTGATCAAGCGCTCGAGCTCCTCGCGCCGCATCGCAAGCTTCTCCTCTTCGAACCGGAACCGCTCCAAAGAAACGCGCAAAGTATTGGCCTCTTCCTCGCGCGTGCGCAGTTCCTCAAAGCGTTTGCGCAACGCCGATTCCGCGTCGCGCACGGACTCGAGCCCGGCCGCGAGCTCTTTGCGCATGGCCGAAAGTTTCTTGCCGATCTCGGCCAGCTCTCCGTGCAGGCGATCACGCTCGGCCGCGAGCCGCTCCCGATCGGCGTTCGGCTGTTTCTCCGCGCCCCGCCACCCGGCTACGCGCTCCTCGAGTTCGCGCATCAGCGCGCCAAGTTCGGACCGCACCGCGGCAATGTCCGAGAGCTCGGATGCCCGCCGCAAGCGGTCCAATATGCCGTCCATCGCCTGATTGACCGCGGCAAACGGGATCGGTCGCGGCTCGTGCGGCCGCTCCTTGCCGAGCACCTCGAGCCGGCCTTCAGCACGCCCTAATTCGCGCTCCAAATCTTGGCGTTTGGCATCCAATTCGGCCACTGCCGCTTCCTGGGCCTTGAGATGGCTCGCGCCCGCGCGCTCGCCGCCGGCTATATGCTTCGATGCGGCCTCGATTTCCTTTTCCAGGCGCTTGAGCGTTTCGCGCGCGGGCCCCACGCGCTCTTCCAGCGCTCGCTCATCGGCCCGGATGGCGGCGCGTTCGCGCTGCACGAACGCCCGGCAATGCTCTTCCAATTCGCGCCGGACCGATTCGCGCCGTTCTGCTTTTTCGGCTTGCGTGCGTAAAAATTTCAAATGCGGCCGGATCTCGCGCAACAGCGCTCCGACTTGTTCAACATTGGTGGCGGTCTCGGCAAGCTTCCGTTCCGCTTCTCGCTTTTTCAGCTGCCAGATGCGCAGGCCAATCGCCTCCTCGAGCAATTCTCGGCGATCGCGCGGCGAGGCCAAGAGCAGGCGGTCCACTTCGCCCTGGCCGATGATGTTGTGCTTTGTTTCGCCGAGGCCCATGCGCGCCAACAACTCCACGATGTCTTTGAGCCGCACGGTCGAACCGTTGAGCCGATATTCATTGATGCCGTCGCGAAAAATTTTACGCTCGAGCGTGACCGTATCGAAATCCAGCGGGATCGCGTGATCCCGGTTATCGAACGAGAGGGCAACCGATGCCTTACCGATGCGCGGCACGGTCGGCGAGCCGTTGAAAATGAGATCCTCGCCCTTCTTGCCGCGCAGCGTCTTCAGGGACTGCTCGCCGAGCACCCAGCGGATGGATTCGGCGACGTTCGATTTACCCGAGCCGTTGGGACCGACGATGGCGCTCACGGGTACGGGAAACTCGAACGTGGTCGTGCGCGCGAAGGATTTGAATCCAGAGATCGTTAAGCTGGTGAGGCGCATGGAACAAGATAACCCCGACACGCCGGGGACACATCCCACAATACCATGTGCCGGGCGCCAAACCCATATCTGCGCCGTCTCATACGGCGCAGATACTCTATGCAAAACACGTTTGTCGCAGCGATTTATCCGGCCGCATCCAGGACTGCCTCGATCGCCTCGCTCGAGATCATGCCGTCTTTACAAGCATCGGGGAACCACGTACGCACCAGGGCCACGCAGTGCGGCACCATGCGCTTTGCCAAGTCCATATTGCCGCCGGCGCGCGCCGCAATCGCCTCCAAGGTATCGCGCGAGAGCCATACATCTTCGGCAATCGCCACGGCGATCAAATCCTGCAGCGGATCAGGCCGTGCGTTGGCGGTCGGCGTTCGGGCCGCCTTCTGCATACCGGCAAAGGCCGGCATCAAGCGATTCCACCCGCCCAACCGTCCGGCGGGCAGGCCCCGTTGAATCACCATCCAGCTGCCGAACCCGGTGACAATTACAAGGAATGCGACAAATGCGGAGCTCGCCACTACGTCGCCGAGGCCGGTATACGGCACCTGCTGCAGCGTGATAAGGCCCTCGGTGGTCGTACTGAACGACGAGCGCTGCAGATCCTGACGCAGCGTCACCCGGGGAACCGGCGACGGCATGATGCCGCCGCCTCCACCGCCGCCCGATGGCGGAGGTGCCGGAGGGGGTGCTGCGGCTTGCGGGGGCGTTGGCGTGGGCGTCGGTGTCGGCACCGGAGTAGGCGGAGGAGTTGGCGTCGGCGCCGGAGATGGTGCGGGAGACGGCGGTGTCGGCGGCGGTGCGGGCGGCGTAGTCGTAGCCGGCGCGGCTTTATTCCAGAACGTGATTGTGGCATGGGCACTGCCGCTCACCTTGACCGTCGTGCTCACGTCCGTGCCGGTCGCCGTGCCATCCATGTCGGTTTTTACAACCGATTCAAAGGCAACGCCGCTTGGCATAATGCCTTCGGCCACCGTTACGTGAACAACCTCCGGGGCGGTAGATTCCCAGATCGCACGGCAATTTCCGGCGGCGATACTGAACGCCGCACCGAGCAAGAGATTGCCGCCGGTGGATGTTGCGGAAAAATTGTACGTACCAGCCGGACCCTCCTTACAGACCGTAATACGCTGCGGCGCGGGCGGCGGGGGCGTTGGCGGTGGCGTTGGCGAAGGCGGGGGCGGCGTTGGTTCGGTTACGCGGACTTTGCAAATATCGGATTTGCCCTGGGCGCGGACTTTTACATCGTATGTGCCGACTTCGGAGAATTTCACGCGGTATTCCCCTCCTGATCCCGATTGGGGATTCGCGTGCGGACCGCCGATCCATTCGATCGCGCCCGCACCGTCAACGGCGCGGAGTACCGCGGTTTCACCGATCAAAACGGTCTGCTCCTTCGGCTCGCAGACGAGCTTGGTCGGTCGTTCCTCCTCGCAAGGAACATCATCTTTGTTCTTATCTTTATCGTCACCTTTTTCCTTGTCCTTATCCTTATCCGCTTCTTTACCACCGCCGCTTCGGCGATCTTCATCGCCGAATTTACCCTTGCCATTGAAATCGTCGGGATCATCATTTGTGTCTTCGCGGTCATTCTTATCCTTACCGTCCTTATCCGTGCCCTCGGTATTGCTGGCCTTGGCAATAGCCCAGGCGAAAAGACCGCCGTTGGCATCCTTGCAACCGCGCACGCTCTCCGGCGCGCCCGTATAGACGCTGCCGGCGGCTAGGCCGAATATGGCGAGGATCGCAAGCCAAATACCGATCCGTCGAACTCCCGCCGCGCTGAAGTACTGCATATGCTAGCTTGCTATGAGAGAGGGACTGCGGAGAATAAAGTTTCTTTCATATGCCGCTTCGATAACAATGCGCTCCTCTACCGACCCGAATACGTTGCAAGTCGAAAGCACGAGCGTACGTACGCCGGGTGTGGGCCGGATATCGATCGCCGCATCGGCGGCCGCTACCGTGCGGATGCTCGTCGCGCGATACCAGTATTCGCGGTTGCCCCAGCGAATGCGGATCAGCTCGCCCGGTTCGATAGCGCCGAGGTCATTGAACGTGGCATACGCGGGATTATGGATCATGCGCAGGCCCGTCGAATGGCCGAACAGAAACACGGTACCATGCTCGCTCGGCGCTGCGGAACCCGGATATCGCGCCGCGCCCTGCCCCAGGGCTTCGTTGAGGGCCGGGATATCAGCCGATGACGGCGAGACGATCGGCGCATCAATACCCTGCGAAGGGATGATGATGCGCGGCACTTCGACGCTGATCGGAGCGCCGAGTGCAGCTACCGCCGCGCCCTGGTTGCCGTTGTCTTGCCCAGTGAGCCGTGCCATGATGGCGTCTCCCACCTGTTCCACCCCTGCGGGAGCCAAGCCGAGCGGGTAGGCTAGGGCTAATGCCGGGATAAATAAAATAAGCCAAGCGACGACAAACCGCCGCATGACCGGGATCCGCTCGAATGTAACGTTTTCAGGCATCCTGCGTCTGGGGTCTTATACCGCTCGTGCCGTCGCCTTGAATGATGCCGCCGCGCTGTAGTACATATGACGGCATCCGAGCTGCGGTATTTCTCCTATGGTAACGTTCCGACCAGCCAGTCCCGCCCGCGTGATAACTATTATCGCCCTGGTGGTGGCCCTGGCAGCAGCCATCACCGTAATACTCGTCGCCGCCCGGGGTCCTGATCTCTTTGGGCGCTGGTTCGCCTGGCCCGGCCAGGGGGCACGTCCTGTCGTAGCATTTGAGGAATCAACGCGCAACGTTGCCGCGGGAGCCGTATTCAGCATCCCGTGGCGCCAGGAACATATCGACGAGCCGGGCACGTTCGTACTCTCGTATCCGTGCAGCCGCGAAGGCCTGGCGGTGACATTCAGCGACGGCAGCATCATCCCGTGCGGCACGCATGTGCCGGTCTCCGATGAATCGCCCATCGAGCTTGTCGCGACGTCCGAAGCCGAAGGTACCGTGCCGCTTACGCTGTCGGTCGGATTCATCCCCGAAGGGGAATCGGATCCCGTTGCCGCGAGCACTGCGGTTATCGCGGTCGAACCCGATGATCGCATGCCGCCCGCATCACCGCCACCCGTCGCGGCCAATCCGCCGCCGGCCGCGCAAAATCCGCCCCCGGCAGCCGGGACGCCGAGCACTTCAACCTACCGCTTTCCGACCGACTCGGCGCCGGCAGCAACCGGCGGCGCGTTCGATCTCGCGGTTCGCATCGTCGATATCGGCATCGCGGATCCTGCCACCGGAACATTTCTCCGTTCCGGACCCGCCAAGCAGGGCGAGCACGCGGCCGTGATGTTTGAAGTCGAAAACGTCGGCGGCAGCGCTTCCCAGCCATGGCACTTTACGGCCGACCTCCCGACGGCAGCGAGTTACCAGTTCGTATCGCAAGTACAGCAAGCGCTCCGTCCCGCCGAGAAAATCCGCTTCACGCTCGGCTTCGACGGCATCCGCAGCGGCACGAGTACCGGCTTGATCGCCATCGATCCGCAATCCGCAACCGATGCCGATAGCGCGAACAACGCGACCGTCGCCACGTTCGTACGAACTGACTAGCGCCAACGGACGTGCGATCAAAAAACGCGCCGGACATCAAGCCCGGAGCGTTTTTGTATACGCGCCGTTCAACTCCAGCCCTTGGCTGCCAAGCCCTTGCGCGCGGCCTCGATTTCAGCGGCCTGTTTCGACGGCCCTTCGCCCTCGGCAACAAGCTCCTGGCCGAGCGACACGCCGACTACGAAGCGCTTGTTGTGATCCGGCCCGGATTCGCCGAGCACCTCATACGAAGGCGTGATCCCGACCCGTTCCTGTGCGGCTTCTTGGAACAAGGACTTGGGGTCTTTGTACAGTTTCTCGGCAAGTACGTGTTCCAGATGCGGCAATAGGGCGCGCGCGATGAAGCCGCTCGCTGCCGCGTATCCCTGATCCAGATAAATCGCGCCCACGACCGCCTCGAACGTATTGGCAAGAATATACTGGCGCGCCCGGCCCGTGTCCTTGGATTCGCCGCGGGAGAGGAGCAGAAACTGATTGAAATCCAATTCTTGGGCGACTTGCGCCAGCATGACGGCATTGACCAAGGCAGCGCGCAAGCTCGTCAGTTCGCCTTCGGGCTTCTCCGGGAATTGCGCGTAGAGTTTTTCGGTAACGACCAACTCCAATACCGCATCCCCGAGAAATTCGAGGCGCTCGTTCTGATCCAGCCGGAAACCCGGATTCTCGTTCAAATAGGACCGATGGACGAATGCTTGTTCTAAGAGGTCCTTTTGATTGAACGAGACGCCGAGTTTCGCCTCGAGTACGGCGTGTTCCATGAGCGGCGAGGGGTAAGTACTTAGTGATCGGTGGTGAGTTATGAAATCCGTGACGAAACGGCGCGTGGTAGCGGCGCACCGGCACTCATGACGAACTATTCAGCATTATCTGCTCGTCCGTGCCCGATCGTTTCCATCGCGGCGTCGATGATGTGATTGGTATCCTCATAGTGCTTTAGCTCCTTGACCGCGGCCATCGGCACCCACTTGGCTTCCACGAGTCCGCCGCCGGTCTCCAGCACTAATTCCGTACCCGTGGTTTCGACGAGAAAATACGTGACGCGGCGCATCACTTTCTCGCCCGCCTCGTTGGTGGCCGGATAGCTGTTTTCGCCGAGCGTAGCCCGAATCGTCCCTTCCAGGCCGACCTCCTCCTGCATCTCGCGCCGGACGGCCTCTTCGGGCGATTCGTTCGGCTCGCGCTGCCCTTTGACGAACGTCCAGTGATGAAAAATATCGCGCACCATGGCCCATTGCGCGCCATCCGGATCGCGGCGGAATATAACCGCCCCGACATACTCCTCCTGCTTTGCCGGGCTCTGCTCGCCGCGGCGGGGATGTTCCTTACCCGGCTCGCCCAGCTCCCGATAGATCGTGCCGAGCACGCCGTTGACGAAGCGGCCCGATGATTCGCCGCCAAAGCTCTTGGCAAGCTCAATGGCTTCGTTGATCGCTACTTTGGGCGGTACGGCATCGCGGTCCCCGTACAAGAGCTCGAAGAGGCCCAGGCGCAGGATATTGCGATCCACCATCGCGATCTGCGCGATCGGCCACTCGGGCGCGGCCTTCTCGATGATCTTGTCGATGGTCTCGACGTGCTCGAGCACGCCATGCACAAGTTCGCGCGGAAAGTCCCGATCATCGAGGCCGGTACCGAATTCTACGAGGTTTTTCGCAAGGATCTCCGGAATCGCGCTTGCGTCGCGATTATTAAAATCCCACTCGTAGAGGGTCTGCATTGCGACAGATCGGGAAAGATGCCGTGATGCCATGGAAAGAACAGATTACGAGTCGATGAAGTCACTATGTCATTAAGTCATTGGTTTGCGCGAATGACCAGTGACTTAATGACCTAATGACCGGCGTTATTTGTGGGAAAGTTCTTCGGCGCTCAATTCCTGGCCGCCCTGGGCCTGAGCCGTTTCGTGCGCGTGCAATTCCTTTTCCTTCTGCTTGCGCTCCTTTTTATCGAGCTTCGCGAGCACGTCCACGACCTGCCGATCCTTGTAGTAGCCGCAATTCCGACATACGGTATGCGGCTGCACCGGCGCCTTGCAATGGCTGCAGCGGGATGCCGAAACCGCTACCAGGGCATGATGCGCCCGGCGCTGGTTCCTTGCTGACTTGGTATGCCGCATGCGGACTACCATACCGGCGCACTATAGCAGGGATGACGGCATCCGACAAGCGCCGTTTCAGCGCTTGACCCCAATCCCGCCCTTGGGGGGGGGCGGCGGTAGCGCAGCTACCGCTTAGCCGTAATGCTCTTTTTATATACCCCCAAATGTTCGAGCGCGATGCCCGTGCCCCGCGCGACACACAACAGCGGATCGTCGGCTATGCGCGCCGGCACGCCGGTTTCCTCGTAGACGAGCTGGTGGATGTTGCGCAAGAGCGAGCTGCCGCCCGACATCACGATACCCCGTTCCATGATATCGGCCGCCAATTCGGGCGGCGTATCGTGCAACACTTGCTTGATGGCCTGGATGATCTCGCGCAACGGCTCGCCGATGGCCTCAGTGATTTCGGACGAGCGGATTTCGATCGTTCGCGGCAGGCCGGTCAAAAGATCGCGACCCTTGATATCCATGGCAAGTTCCTCGGCCAACGGCACAGCACTTCCGATGCGGATCTTGATCTCCTCGGCCGTTCGGTCGCCGATCGCGAGGTTGTAGTGGCGTTTGATGTAGTCGGCAACCGCCTGGTCCAAGCGATTGCCCGCGCATTTGACGGAATTTGAGGCGACGATGCCGCCCAAGCTAATGACCGCCACGTCGGCGGTGCCGCCGCCGATATCCACGACCATGTGCCCGACCGGCTCGGTAATCGGGATGGCCGCGCCGATTGCGGCAAGCACCGGTTCCTTGATCACGTAGGCCGCGCGCGCGCCGGCCTTGGTCGCCGCTTCCACCACGGCGCGCCGTTCGGTCGACGATACGCCGGCCGGAACGCTGACCATGACCTCGGGCTTGCGCAGACGCAGACGCCCCGCGGCCTTGTCGATAAAATAGCGGAGCATCGCCTCGGTAACCTTGTAGTCGGCAATCACGCCGTCTTTGAGCGGCCGATACGCGATAATGGTGTCGGGCGTACGGCCGATCATTTCGCGCGCTTCATTGCCGACCGCGAGCACTTGATTATCTTCCACGGACACCGCGACCACCGACGGCTCATTGATAACGACACCGCGGCCGGGCACGTAGACAAGCGTATTGGCGGTTCCCAGATCAATGCCGATTTTGCTGATAAACATAAGGGGAAGTCAGTATGGCATTGAGTCATTCAACAATTAAGTGCGCACCCGTGACTTAATGACCGGTGACTCAATGACCGTCAACTCGTTCAATCCGCGCGCCGAGCGCCCGAATGCGTTCGTCAATGCGCTCGTAGCCGCGGTCGATGTGTTCCAATCCCGTAATATCCGACGTGCCGCGGGCGATCAGGGCGGCGATGATATGCGCCATGCCCGCGCGGATATCGGGCATGACCATGTTCGTTGCAACGAGCGGCGTCCCGCCGCGAATCAACGCAGTGTGATTATAGGTCTTTCCGGAAAAGCGGCAAGGGATGACGCCGAGGCACTGCGGCACGACCGTAATATCCGCCCCCATGCGCCGCAAATCCTCAGTGTAGCCGAAGCGGTCCTCGTATACCGTCTCATGCACGATGGATTCGCCCGAGGCCTGGGTCAAAAGCACGGTAAAGGGCTGCTGCCAGTCGGTCATGAATCCCGGATGTGTATCGGTTTCAATATGCAGCGGTTCGAGTTTGCCCGCGCGGAAAAATCGGATGCCGTCGGGCCGCACCTCGTAGTCGCCGCCCACCCGCCGCACCGCATTCAAGAATGTGATCAGATGCTCGTGGACCGCGTCGGCGACGAATATGTCACCGCCCGTGGCAAGAGCCATGACAGCGAACGACGCGGCTTCGATCCGATCGGGCATCACGCGATGGCGCGTGCCGGAAAGCTCGGGCACGCCCTCGATTGCGATCGTCCGTCCCGTGCCGAGCTCGATGATCGCACCCATGTTCTGGAGAAACTTTACCAGATCGATCACCTCGGGCTCGATCGCGGCGTTGTGCACGACCGTGGATCCGGATGCGAGCACGGCAGCCAAAATCGCCGACTCGGTCGCGCCCACGCTCGGATACGGAAGCTCGATCGCCGCGCCGCGCAGGCCACTGGCCGTCGCGCGATATACGCCGTCGCGCTCTTCCACGCGCGCGCCGAGACGCTCGAGGAGCGCGACGTGGAAATTGACCGGCCGCGGGCCGAGGCGGTCGCCGCCCACCATCGGCACTTCGGCTTCGCCCCCGCGCGCCAGCAGCGGTCCGAGCGCCAGAATGGGAATGCGGTTTTTCCGCGATAATTCCGCGACCCGCGAATTGGTAATGGCGGGCGTTTCGATGGCAATCGTCGAGCCGTCGCGCCGAACGCGGCTGCCGACCGCGCGGCAAAGTTCCAGCACGATATCGATCTCGCCGATGGCCGGCATATTCTCCAGCCGCACCGGCGCTGCGGTCAGCAAGCTCGCGATCAAAAGTTTGCTCGCGGAGTTCTTCGCTCCCGCAAGCCGTATCGTTCCCGTCAGCGGCGCGCCGCCAGTAACCAGTAAATGCTGCATATCCGGTAATGGAATTTCGATGCTAAGGGATTATTGGCCGCTCAAACTTCTTCGTAATTCCGGGGAGTCACGAGCACCATGCGGCGTGACATGGTATCGAAATGCTACCACCGAGTATATACGGGCTCATCCTACCGGGTTTTCTCGTAACCGATCATTGACTCCTTCGTAATTCATTGCGATGCGCCAGAATCATCGCCGCGGCGCGTCGTCTCTGATGCCACGCGGCCGAAAAACGCTTTCTTTTTCGCGTTGGCTACGCTACAACTAGCATATCTGGTACTACAATTTCGAAGTCAGTGGCATTGCTGTCGCGGGGTATCCGATTTTCGCGGCAAGCCAGAACCTCTCCGGTCACCTATGCCGCATTAGGACTATTTCGAGATTGTAGTACCGGGTATAGATTCGCCGTTTTTCCGCATTCACGACCCGCACGCATGGGCGCGCTCGATCCCGGCATTCGCCGAAAACTGTTTTATGCCATGGCAACGCTCTTTGCTCTGGTTACGCCGCTTACCCTGTTATACTCGCAAGGGTATATTTTGGATTTCCAACAAGGCGGCATCGTCGCCACTGGCGGCATTTTCGTCAAAGCAAGCCCGCCCGGCGTACGCGTAATCGTCACGCCCGAAGAACAGACCCGGGAGACCTCGCTCATATCCCGCGGCGCGCTGTTCGCCGGCCTCATTCCCCGCCGCTACACGGTGCGCGTCGAAAAAGACAAGTATCAAACATGGCAAAAGTCGGTGCGCGTCAATAGCGAAGAGGTGCTGGAATTCCGCGACGTATTGCTCCCGCCCGCGGCGACGCCGCCATCGATCGTATTCACCGCCCGGCCGGCCGAAACTGCTGCGGCAAGCATGCTCATCGGGCGGCGCGACATCGCAATCACGGCCAATGCGAGCAGCCAAGGGACCTCGGTGTTCGTTGTAGATCCCGTTACCCGGCAGGTGCGTCTGAATTTCATCCGGCTGGATTCTTGGCATTGGGACGCGGCGACCCGCACGTTCATCATCGGCCGAATCATCGACGGCAAGCGCGAATGGTATCGCTTGCGCGCCGATGCCGAAGGCAAGGAAGAGCGGATCGCATTTCGCGGCCTGCCGGCAGGATTCGCTCCCGACCAGGTACTGCCGCATCCGACGAATGCCGGCCAAATTTTCTTTTCCGCCAATAATGCCCTCTTCCTGCAGGGCAACGCCGCGGTGCCCACGCCCATCGCCGAATCCATTCATGCCTATGC
This sequence comes from Candidatus Parcubacteria bacterium, assembly GCA_003599755.1. Taxonomy (GTDB): domain Bacteria; phylum Patescibacteriota; class Minisyncoccia; order Sungbacterales; family SURF-37; genus SURF-37. Next base: position 23,384 of record QZJO01000004.1, read on the forward strand.
CATTGGCGCGGGGCGCATCTACTATCTGACCCAGAACGGCTTTTTCGTGGAGTCGGATCTCGTCGGCCAAAACGTACGGATACTCGGCCGCAAGGGGCTCTTCCTCTCGAACGAAAGTCCGGCGCGTATCGAGATCGGGCCGGACGGTACCGCAGCGGTCCTCGATTCGGCTGGCGGCTTGTTCGTATTCCAACCGGATCGTGATCAGGAATTGCAACTCGTGCTCAGCAATGTCCGGGACATCGAATTCGCCGCATCCGGCGACCGGATGCTGATCTGGAATCCGAGCCATATGTGGATCTATTGGCTCCGCGATAATCCGCGGCAGCCCTTCGACCTCGCCGGGACGCGCCAGCAGATTCTTGCGCTTGCCGAGCCGATTCTTGGCGCGCAGTTGGATGCCGATGGCACGCATATCTTTTTTGCGACCGCCGACAGCATCCGCATGACCGAAATCGACATCCGCGGGGCGCCCAATATCCATCAGATCGTCGGCGCGCCGATCGATTCGTTCGCGCTCGATCGCGATAGTCGAACGATCTACTGGACTCGCGGTCCGACGCTGTACCGGGCCACGATGGAACCGGCTGAGTAATCAATCGTCACAGAATCCAAAAGCCCCACGCATGGGGCTTTTGGATTCACCGATTAGCGCTTCGCCCACTGCGGGGCGCGGCGCGCTCCGCGGAGGCCAAATTTCTTGCGCTCCTTGGCGCGCGCATCGCGCGTGAGGTAGCCGGCGCGCTTGAGGCGCTTGCGAAAGTCCGCATTGAAGCGCACGAGCGCCCGAGCGGTCGCGTGGCGCACGGCCTCGGCCTGTGCGTGCGGGCCGCCGCCGCGCACCGTGATGAGCGTGCGGAATCGGTCCGCCGTGTTCATCGTCTCCAAGGCCGATATGGCGGAGCGCTGGTAATTTCCGTAATGAAAATATTCGGCAATCGGTTTTTCATTGACCCAAATGCCCTTGTCGCCCTTGGTATACAGCCGCGCCCGCGCGATCGCGGTCTTGCGACGGCCAACCGCTTCCCAATAGCGATCCGAGCGTTCCGCATCCCCTTCCGCGGATTCCCCGACGGTAATCGGTTCGCGCGGCTCTTCTGGGACGACCGGATCGACCGCTTGCTCCGCGCTTGTCGAGCGGGGCTGGGAAGCCGGCTTTTGGACGCGACTCGCCTCGCCTCGCGGGCGAAGCGGGCGTCCTGTCTCGCCTCGCTTCGCGGGCGAAGCGGGCGCCTTGGCCGGTTCACTGCGGGGAGTCGTCGGTTTTGCGGTTTTCTTGGGTGGCATAATTAACGGGTTTCGTCCTTGCGGTAAATGACGACGTTTTTGAGCAGGCGCTTGCGAGAGCGATTTTTGGGCAGCATGCCCGCAATGGCCTCCCGCACGATGATACGCGAATCGTGCGCACGCATCCAGTCCGCGCTCACGTCCTTCAAATGGCCGATGTAGCCCGAATGGCTGCGGTAACGCTTTTGCAGGCCCTTATTGCCGGTAAGTACCACCTGATCGCTCTTGGTGATCACGACGCGGACGTTGGGCATGATATTGGGCCTGTACGCGGCCTTGTTTTTGCCCATGAGAATCATCGCGACTTTAGTCGCGAGGCGTCCGAGGGGCTGCTTGGATGCGTCAAACGTATGCATTTCCATGGTGACGCATTACGAAACGAATTCGATCATCGCGCGCCTTGAACCGTCGCTGGGGCGCGCGCCGAGGCGGATGATGCGCGTATAGCCGCCCGGCCGCTCCTTGAACCGAGGACCGATGTCGCGGATAAGCTTTTCAGCCGCGGCGAGCGGCACGCGCGATGCAAGCAGGCGCCGAGCATTGGGCGTACCGGCCTTAGCGCGCGTTACCAGCGCTTCGGCCATCGGCCGCAGTTCCTTGGCCTTGGCAACGCTGGTCGTCAGACGGCCGCGCATGACCAATTGATACAGCTGCGTGCGCAGCATCGCTCGCCGTTGATCACTGGTCCGTCCGAATTTTCGGCCTTTCTTCAAATGTCGCATGTGGATTGTGATATGCGGAATGTCGTCGCAAATCGTACTACACTCCGCGATCCATATTCTCCGCTCATTGCTTCAGCGTGAGTCCCATATTCCCCAGCGCCCGTTTGATTTCCACCAGGCCCTTATCGCCCAGGCCCTCGACTTCGCGCAGTTTCTTTTCGCTTTTCTTCGCAAGAGCGCCGACGTTTTTGATGCCGGCATTGTTGAGGGCATTCAGCGTTCGGGTCGAAAGTTCAAGATCTTCGACATGCTTTTTCAGAACCTGCTCCTCGAACGAATCGGATTCCTCCGCCGCCTCTTCGCCCGCCGCGGCAGCCGTCTCGGCCGCCGGCTTTTCGGGTTCCACGAGGCCGCCGGCCATCGCGCCGAACTGTTCGTGCAAAATCTTCGCGGCCGCGGAAAACGCATCCCGCGCCGATATGCTGCCGTCGGTCTCGATGTGGAACCGTACGCGGTTATAATCCGTACGGTCGCCGACGCGCATATTCTCCACTTCATAATTCACAAGCTTCACCGGCGAGAAGGCGGCATCCAGCGCGATCGTGCCGATTTCCACTTTTTCCTTGCGCCGCGATTCTACTGGCTGATACCCCACGCCGCGTTCTACGACGAGTTCCATTACCAGGTTGGATTTCTTGTCCGTAAGCGTCGCGATGTGATGGTTTGGATTGACGAGTTCGAGCTGACTCGGCACTTCCAAATCACCAGCCGTTACCTCTTTGTCGCCCTTGATCGCGAGCTTGGCGCTATACGGGCCGCTCCCGTGGATGCGAAAGCGCACCTGCTTAAGATTGAGCATCACCTCAATCAGATCTTCGAGTACGCCCGGTAACGTTGAAAATTCATGCGACGCCCCCTCGATCTTTACCGCGGTGATGGCAGCGCCCTCGAGAGACGACAAGAGTACGCGGCGGATCGCATTGCCGATGGTGTGGCCATAACCCGGCCACAGGCCCTCGATTTCGAATACGGCGTGGTGCGAATCTTCGCGGATAATTTTCGGCTGTGACGGAAGCGGAATCATACCTCTGGCTAAACGATTAGCGTGAATAAAACTCGATAACGCGGCTGGTATCGAACGCAATGGAATCGTTGGGCTGATCGGGCATGGCGCGCACGCTGCCCCGCCAGGCCTCGGGCTCGAGCGCAAGCCAGGCAGGCGGTTCATATTTCGCGAGACGCTTCTGCGTATCGGCAAACAGACCTTTGCTCCGGCTTTGCGGATGGATCTCGATGACGTCGCCAATGCGCATGAGGCGCGAGGGCGTATGTACGCGCTTGCCGTTTACCAGCACATGGCCGTGCGTTACGGCTTGGCGCGCGACGCGGCGGGACGGCAGAAAGCCAAGACGCCAAGCAACTGAATCGATCCGGCGTTCTAACAATTCGAGGAGTGCGGCAGTTTTAGTGGTCTGACGCGCGCGGGATGCTTCTTCGACGTAGCGTTTGAGCGCGTTATCGCTCACGCCGTATAGATACCGCAGCTTCTGCTTTTCCTTGAGCGCAATACCGAATTCGGAGCCGCCGCGGCGACCGGCACGCTTGGCGTGCTGCCCCGGCGGATACGGCCGGCGGATCATGGCTGATTTCTGCGTTGCGTCGCGCTCGGCTTTGAGGAACATCCGTTCCCCGAGTCGGCGCTGTATGCGGGATGTTGAGTAGAGACGCATGGAAATGAATTACACGCGACGGACTTTCTTCGGGCGCGGACCGTTATGGGGGACCGGGGTAATGTCTTTAATCAAGGAAACACCGATGCCGCGGTTGGCGAGCGCCCGGATGGCTGACTCGCGGCCCGCACCCACGCCCTTGACGAGCACCACGACCTCTTCAATGCCGAGGCGCTTGGCTTTTTCGGCAACGGTCTCGGATACGCGCGCTGCGGCAAACGGCGTGGCCTTTTTCGTGCCTTTGAATCCAAGTGCGCCGGCCGATGACCAGGCGAGCACCGCGCCGCTCATGTCCGTAAGATTGAGAAGCGTATTGTTGTATGTCGCTAAAATATGAATAACGCCGCGGCGCACGCCTTTGGCTCCGCCCGCACCTGCCACGGCCTGTTCGCGCTTAGCCAACAGCGCATCGCCTTCGCGGGCGAGCTCTTCTTCGGTTTGGCGGATGACGCGTTTCTTTCCCATTGGAGCTTGATCCTTGAATCTTGGACCCTTGGTTTAGGTGGGGCTTGCTGCCGGTTTGCGGCCCGAGCCCATGGTCTTGCGGACGTTGCCGCGTCGGGTGCGGGAATTGGATTTCGTCCGCTGGCCGCGTACCGGAAGACCGCGGATATGGCGATTGCCGCGGTAGGCACCGATATCCTTGAGCCGCTTAATATTCATCATGATCTCGCGGCGCAGATCGCCCTCAATGCGGTATTCCTTCTCGATGATCTCGCGTAGGCGATTTACTTCCGCGGGCGTAAGATCCTTGGCGCGCTTTACCGGATCAACCTTGGCCGCCGCAACAATACGGCGCGCGGCCGGCTGGCCGATGCCGTAAATATACGCGAGGGAAACCTCGACTTTCTTCGCGTCCGGAATGTTGGTGCCGGCGATGCGCATGATTAGCCCTGGCGCTGCTTATGCTTAGGATTCGTACAAATAACGAAGAGTCGCCCGCGACGACGGACGATCTTGCAGCGAGTGCAAAGCCGTTTTACTGACGCACGAACCTTCAATGATGTTTCGCGATGCGTGCATCACCGCGAATGCACGGGATCGTACATTCGGACTGATGCGCGCGCCGCAGGGGCATCTCGCGCTAGCGGAGGCGGTGGGTGATGCGGCCCTTGGTCGTATCGTAGGGCGAAAGCTCTACGCGGACCCGGTCCCCCGGCAGCACGCGGATATAGTTGAGCCGCATTTTGCCGGACAGATGCCCGAGGATTTCCCCCCCATCATCTAAACGCACCCGAAAAAGGGTGCTCGGGAGAGCTTCCAAAACCGTTCCTTCCTTGTGGATCCGCTCTTGTTGTGCGGACATTGGCGAGATACGTGAGAACGATAGCACGGGCTCTCAAAGATCGCAAGCCCGTATTGAGTGCTGAAAAGCCCCTACGCGGCCGGGGGCTCGACCGCGATCAGAAAGCCGTCGGCTCGTTGGGGGGTGAACCAAAGCCAGCGCGGAAAGCGTTTTACGCGCACTTCCCCCACTTCGGGCCGCCCGAGCAGGGTTTCGATGGCCTGGCCCGGCGCGGCGGATTTGAGCGATGCGGCCATGGTGTCGGTCTTGAAGGCCTGATAGTAAGCAAGTTCCCCGCTGAGCGTAAAGCGCGCTTCGGTTGCATCCGGCGTACCAAGGCCCCCGGATACCGTAAGCCGTTCCTGCGCGTTGGGAATCACGATCTGGGCATCAGGGGCGGGTGCCGGCAACAGGTGTGCGGTGACAAGCTCGGCAATGTGCGCGCGGCTGATGGCCCAGAGCTTCCCGGTCGCGGAAACCGTCATGACGAACCGATCCGCCCGCGCGTCGGCCGGCGGATGCTTGATATTCGTCACGGCGGCGTAGCGGCCGCCGTCGGGAATCAGGAAATCTTCGCGATTGGGGACTTTGGCGGCAAGCTCGACGTTCAATTCTTCAACGGCGCGCGCCGAAAGTTCTTCGCTGGCGCGCGTGATGTCGGCCGCGGTAACCACGCGGGCCTGGCCCTCGAAACCGCCTTCGATAGAACCCTCGGATTTCGCGTGGAATCCTTGATACCGAGGCGTCCCGCGAAAGCCCGGGATGCTGAAATCGGTCGGCCCGATGTTGTATTTCTCGCCCGGTTCGTCCGCGATGACCTCGGCGGTAACGGATGCGGGCACGAGCGCCCCGTCCTTTTGTGTCGCGCCCGGCACGACCACGCCCGCGACAAGACGGTAAATCCTCCCCTCGCCGTCTTGTAGTCGCGTGGTAGCAACGAGGGGCTGCGGCGCGGTACTGAATGCATTATAGATGCGCACGGTGCCGCGGGCGCGCTCTCGCACGAATTGCGATCCGGTCGCCTCGAATTCGGCATCGACGGTACGATCCAGCGTAACCGCAAGCGCGGGCACGACGCGGCGTGCCGTATCCAGCGTCGTCGCCTCCACGTCTGCGGTAAACGCGAAATCCGCCGATTGATAGAGGAGTTTGGGCACCACGGTGATCCGGAGCGACGACAGCAGAAATGTCGGCACGGCAAGACCAGCCATGAGTACCGCGAGCGCGCCGGCAATCCAATATGCTTTTTGGGAAATCCGGCGGCGCGGCGGGGCCTGCCAGGCGCGGTCGACGTGCCCGTCCGGCGAACGGGCCGCGTGACGGCGCAAAAATTCCGGCACGTCTTTGGGGCCGCGCGCGGGCTTCGGGTCATGAAATACGGCCGGCTCCGCAACCGTAATAACCGCCGGTTCGGGCGGCGTTGGCTCCGGCATCGGGAGAGCCGCAGGCGCGGTCCCGATGGCCTCGCTCGGCGGAATGATATCCCGGAGCGCGCGTCGTCGTCCGGATGCCGGCAGATTATGTTGTTTCGAGTCGCGTGCAGTCATTGCGTGCTATGAAGATTTCTGGCGAGCGGTATGCGCCACGAGCGCGGCGAGCGTCACCTCGTCCGGACCAGCCAGCGGCGAGGCCTTGCGGCGAAACCCGAGCGGTAACGCGTCTGCCGCAAGGACGGTGACGTCCAAGCGGTCCCGGAACGTCAACTCTTGGAACCACGGACGCTTGGCAAGCGCGGTGCCGATGATACTCAGACGCGCGCCCCCTCCGACCAGATACAGGGATTCGGGCAGCGGCGTGGTGATCGTTTTTTTAAAAAATTGTACCAGATCGGCGAGCCATGCTTCGAATGCGGCAGCAATCGCCCCCTCCGCCGCCAAGCGCACGCCATCGGGCAGATTGAGCGCCCCGATCTGGCGCTTCAAAAGCTCGGCCTCGGCATGCGATCGGCCAGTGGCTTGGGCAATCGCCGCGGTGAAGCTATCCGCGCCGCGGTCGAAGCTGCCGCTCGCCACGATCATGCCTTCGGCAATCACGGTAACCTCGGTCACCGGCGCGCCGACGCGCACCACGATCGCATCCTTGGCCCGGAGATGATCGATGACGAATGCGGCCGTGACCGCGGTGTTCGAGACGAACTGCAGCTGGATGCCGCCGAGTACTGACTTGAGTTTCGCCAGCCGATCCCAGAATGCCGCAAGCACGTACGTCGCGAATAAATGCACCTCCACGCGGTGTCCCGCCGTGCGCTCGGAAAGCGCGGTAACGGGATATCCATCAATATGTATGCGAAAGGGCATCACATGGGCAAGGGTATACGAATCGCCCCCGATCTGGCGCAAATTCTGGGCCGCGACGAACTCGTTGAGCATCGCGTGGGCCTCGGTTCCGGACAGTGCGGCCTCCGGCCGCGGCCGTTCGCGCTTGAGCGTATGCACCTCGGAGATCGTGAAATGGCCGCCGAGCCCCACGAGCGTCTCGGCCGGCATGCGGCCGGATTTGCGCACATACTGAAACAGGAGCCGGCGCAGATACGCATCCATAAGTGGAATCAAATCCGCCGGATGCTCGCGCCGCGGCAATTCGATCCGCTGGCGCTGAAGCATGACGCGCTCGCCGCGTTCTTCGCGCCACAAGAGCGATCGGATGCCGGTGTTGGATCCCAGATCAACGGCGATAAACGGACGCACGCGTTCGTGCCCGAATCCGAACAAGCGTCCGAACAGTCCTGACATGCATTCAGTATAGCAGCGTGCATGAAGAATGTAGAATGGGGAATCCGAGAATCGCCACGGCCTCTCCTATCCTGGCCCCGCCATCCGCGCACGCATTTAACCTTCGACAATGGCGCGGATGCGGCGCACGCCCGCCGAAGAGGCCTCCTCCTTCACGATGCGCACATGCCCGATTTGGCCGGTATGCGTCACGTGCGGGCCGCCGCAGAACTCCTTCGAAAAATCGCCGACTGAATATACGTTCACCTGTTCCGGGTATTTTTCCTTGAAAAAATAGAGCGCCCCGGTCTTTTTCGCTTCTTCAATCGGCAGCTCCGCTTTGGTTACCGGAAGATCCCGCGCCACCTGCTGATTCACCAGCTCCTCCACGCTTTTTAGTTCGTCGGGCGTGAGCTTGCGGTCGAACGCGAAATCGAAGCGCGTCCGCTCTGCGGTGATGTCCGAACCCATCTGATGCACCGAATCGCCGAGCACGGTGCGCAATGCCTGATGCAAAAGATGCGTCGCGGTATGCAGGCGCGTCACCTTTTCGAGCTCGGCCTCATCCTTGGCCTTGAGCTCGCCGGTATCGAGCACGAGGCCGTGGCCGCCGAATTTTTTTTCAGCGCCGGCGCGCGAAATTTCCTGATGCTTCGTGAATTCGCGATCGAACGCATCGCGCGTCAGCGCGGCGGTCTTTTGTGGGTCCAGTTCTTTAATAACTTCGAACGGCATGCCATAGCTTTGATAGAGCGTAAATGCCTCGGTTGCGCCCACGGCGGGAAGCCGTCCGAACTCTTTCATGCCCGCGTCCAGGGTTTTGAGAAACTTTTCCCGCTCGGCATCGAATTCGCGGCGGATCGTCTCTCCCTCGCGCTTGAGCTCGGGATAGGCGTCGCCGTAATCATGGATGACTTCATGCACGACCGCACCGATCACGTGCGGCGGAATCGCAGCGAGTCGCTCCAGGGCGAACACGCGGCGCATGAGCCGACGGAGGATATAGCCGGCCGCGCGATTCGACGGTCGCACGCCGTCGGCGATCAGAAATGTCGCCGCGCGCGTATGATCGCCGATGATCCGCCTCTTCCGCTCATCCAATTCACGCGGCAGCAACGCCAAGAGCGGCGCAAAAAGATCTGTCTCGAAAATCGTATTTGTTTTTTGGCTCGCCATGGCCAGGCGCTCCAGGCCCATGCCGGTGTCCACGCCAAATGTCGCGAGCGGCTGCAACTCTTTGTCGGGCGTTCCAGCCAACAACTCCTCGCGCGATCCGGGATAGAAAAACTGATTGAACACGATATTCCAGATCTCAATATCCTGGCCAGCCGCATTCTTGCAGTAGATTTCCGTGGTCGGGCCGCACGGGCCGGACGAACCGGTCGGGCCCCAGAACACGTCATTCATCCCCTCCTCGCGAATGTCCGCGACGCCCAGCGCCTGCCAGATCGCGCGCGACTCCTCGTCCTGCGGAACCGTCGATGATCCCTGGAATATGGTTACATACGAAATTTTCAAACCCATCGCGTCGGTAATGAATTCGTACGCAAAGCGGATCGCCTCGGTCTTGCCGTAGCCACCGAAGGAAAAATTTCCGAGCATCTCGAAAAACGTCAGATGCCGCTCGTCGCCGACTTCGTCGATATCCGAGGTCCGAAATGATTTTTGCGCCGACGCGGTGTTTCTCGAGCCGAAATCGCGCATCGGGTCGGCCTCGCCGGTGTAGTATTTTTTGAACTGTTGCATCCCGGCCGTGGTCAAAAGCACCGACGGATCATCGGGAATCAATGACGAAGACGGCACGACCGCGTGGCCCTGCTCGCGGAAGAATTCCAGGAAGCGCGTTCGAATTTCGGACGAGTCCATAGCGGATATTCAATCAGAAAACAGGGGCTTTTTCAATGAATGAGACACGTGTGCGCGAAATGAGAACGGCCGCCCCGATACTCTCGGGGCGGCCGGCGTTTATCGCTGTCGCAAGAACGGATTCAGATCCCTGGGCTTATTTCGATGGAAGGATCTAAGCCGGCGCAGGGCTTTGGCCTCGATCTGGCGGATGCGCTCGCGCGTGAGCGCGAACTTCTCTGCGATTTGTTCGAGGGTGTGCGGCTCGTCCGCCAGCTCGCCGCTTTGCAGGCCGAAGCGCAGCCGCAAGATGCGCTCTTCGCGCGGCGAAAGCTTTTTCAGATTCTTGTCAAGTATCGCGGCAAGATCGCGATCGGCCAGCGTCTCCTCGGCGGCGGTGCCATCCTCGCCCGGAATGAAATCGCCAAGCTCGGTGTCGGCATCGTCGCCGGCCGGCCGGTTCAGCGATACGACATTGGTCTCATACTGTATCCGGAGCAGCTTCCGAACGATCTTGAGCGGCATTCCGAGCTTCTGGGCGAGCTCCTCCTCGGTTGGCTCGCGGCCGAATTCCTTATCCAACTCCCGCTGCATCCGCATCAGCCGATTCAGTACTTCGTTCGCGTGCACCGGAACGCGGATGAGACGCGACTTGTCCGCGATGGCCCGGGTGATGGCCTGGCGGATCCACCAGGTTGCGTAGGTCGAGAACTTGAACCCGCGGCGGTGCTCGAACCGCCACACAGCCTTCATGAGGCCAAGGTTCCCCTCTTGGACGAGATCGCCGAACGATATATTCGACCATCCGATATAGCGCCTTGCGACGGATACCACAAGCCGGAAGTTGGCCTCGGCAAACTGGTTCGCGAGGCGTTGCATTTGGGCGCGCTTCTCCCGAAGATCCCCGATCAGCGCCGGGACTTCGCGAATCGGCACGCCAAGCGATGCGGCCAGTTCCCGCAGCTCTCGGCGGACCGCTATCCGGCGCGACCGAAGCGCGGCCAAGGCGATCGCCCGATCAGCCGCGCGCTCGATCTCGGTAAGGAGGAGGTCCTCGTACCGATGCAGCTGGCCGGACCGAATCAGCGCCATAGCTGCATTGCGCCACCGCGTTTTGACCGCGTGGGCATGGCGCGTTCGATGCTCGGCTTCGGCCTGGCGCATCACCCGTATTGCACGGAGCGCCCGGCCTGCGTGCTGGTGCATCCTTTGGAACTTGGGATTATGGTGCAGCGCGCTGCGCTTTTTCTTCTTGAAACTCGGCGGATCATCGTCCGTATCGGGATGCTCGATCGTCAGCTCGGTCGCATGGCGGCGTGCATCCTCTTCAAGGCGCCGCATATCCCCGAAACGCTCGAGAACTGCGGGTACCGCGAGTAGCGCCATGCGGAACGCCGCGACCGCCTCTTCCATGGCCTTTGCATGCCGGACTTCGTCCGCTTTGCCGGCAAACATCGGCATACGGCCGATCTCGTGAAGATACGACTTGATGCTTTCGCCCCGCCGCCATCGGAGATCAGGCGCATCCCCGTGATTCGAGTGCGCGCTATCCGCGGAGTCGGCAAGCGCCGGTGATGCCGCGGGTTCCTCCGCGGCGGACTTCTGGTCTCTGCCGCGCGGCAACCCGTTTCGGCTTCGGTCGGCCATGCCAACCACTCCTTTCTCAAAGAACCGATGTCTATTCCGTACGCGAAAATAGCGTATAGAGGAGTGTACCAACCCGTCATTTACCCGGCAATAATGCCGCCGCCGCAAAGCGGGTCAGTTTGACGTATATGTAGCAAAATTGCACCATATTCGTACCGTGCCGCCCTTATAACCACGAGAGGAAAGATCAATGAAAAACAGGCGCAAAGTTCAGCCGCCACTGCTCGGCCCTCTGTTCCGGAAACTGGCTCCCCGCATCGGCGCTAAAATCCTTATGGAGCCGGAATGGAAATTCGTCGGCCAGATCACGTATGCGAACGGCCGCCGAAGATATTTCCGCTACTCCAGCCTAGATCTCAACCCCCTCGGCGCCGCCGAGGTTGCGAAGGACAAGGACTACGCGGCCTTCTTCATGCGTCGCATGGGCTACCCGGCAGCGCGCGGCAAAACATTCTTCGCCGACTGGTGGTGCGCGGCAATCAGATCGGATCGGAATATCCGGGCGGCGTACCGATATGCGCGGCGCATCGGCTTCCCGGTTTTCGTCAAGCCGAACAGCGGCAGCCAGGGCGCTGGTGTAGCGCTGGTCCACTCGCGCGAAGAATTCTACCGCGCCATGCGGACCATCTTCGAACAGGATCGGGTCGCGCTCGTTCAGCGGCCGCTCCCGGGTCGCGACTATCGCATCGTCGTCCTGGATCGGAGCGTCATATCGGCATATGAGCGAATTCCGCTCCACGTCGTCGGCGACGGCGCATCGACGGTGCGGCAGCTCCTCGAAAGAAAGCAGGCGCAGTTCGCCGCGAGCGGACGCGATACGCGCATCCGATACGATGACCCGCGCATCCTTCAGAAGCTGCGGCGCCAAGGGTTGAACATGCGTTCACGGCCGGCGGCCGATCGCGTCGTCTACCTCTTGGACAACGCGAATCTTTCCGCGGGCGGCGAAGCGGCCGATGTCACCGCCGCCGTGCATCCCGGATACCGGCGGCTCGCGGTACGGCTTGCGCGCGACATGGGTCTGCGGCTCTGCGGCATCGACCTTCTCGTCCAGGGCGGAATCACGGCACCGCCGCGGCGGTATCACATACTCGAGATCAACGCCGCTCCCGGCCTTGACCACTACGCAACGACCGGACGCGCCCAGCAGCAAGTCGTCGAGGCGCTGTATCTCAAAGTTCTTAAGGCAATGGCATAGCATGCGACCGCGGGAGGAGCACTTCCCGCGGTCGTGTCGTTTGTGAAAGCCGGAAATCGCGATACTATACCACCGTTTGCATGAAATTCATACCAATTCGCACGCGTCCGCTTCGGCCGCCGAAAGATGATCTTCTCGACGTCCTTACGCATTCGCTGCCGGCAATGCGCGAAGGGGATATTCTCTTTATCACTTCGAAGGTCGTGGCGATTCATCAAGGACGCTGCGTATCAATAGCAAGCGCCGGCATGCGCGACGCGCTCATACGCCGGGAGGCGGACCGCCTCATACCAAAAAAAACGAAAATCGGGAATTTATTCCTGACTATCAAGGGAAACACGCTTATTCCCTCTTCCGGCATCGACCTGTCGAACGGCGGCGGGTATACCGTCCTTTGGCCGCGGAATCCCTATGCGGCGGCTGCCCAAATCCGCCGCTGGCTCATGAAAAAATTCCGCGTTCGGAACATCGGCGTCGTCATCACCGACAGCCACACCATACCGCTCCGATATGGCGTGGTTGGCATTTCCATCGGTTTTGCCGGCTTCCAGCCGTTGTACGATTATCGCGGCAAGCCGGATATTTTCCAACGCAAACTAAAATACACGAAGACGAATATCGTTGACGCCCTTTCGGCCATGGCCGTGCTCCTCATGGGCGAGGGCAATGAGCAAACGCCGCTCGTCATTCTCCGGAACGCTCCATTCATACGATTCACGCCCCGCCGCATGCGAACGGCGCTCGTCATCGAGCCGGAGCGCGATCTCTATTATCCCCTGCTGAAAATATTTCGACGGCGACCATCATGATGCCGCGCATTTGGGCAATCGCCGCCGTGACCCTGGACGGGAAAATTGCCCGCCACGCGAGCCACGCAACGGATTGGACGAGTCCGGAGGACAAGGCGTTTATGCGTTCGCTGCTCGACGCGAGCGACGTAATTGTGGTCGGCAGGAACACGTTTGACGCGGCCAAGGAGCCGCTCTCAAAACGCAACTGCATCGTGCTGACGCGGTCAGTTTCGGGCGCCACGCGCCAGAACGATCGGCTTATATACGCCAATGCCGACGATGTGGCGCTCTCGGAGCTCCTGAAACCGTATCGCGCCGTTGCGGTTCTCGGCGGAACGCAAATCTATACGTTATTCCTGCGGCACGGTCTACTGGATGACCTTTACCTTACTATCGAGCCGATCGCATTCGGCGACGGCCTGCCGCTGTTCGCCCACGCCGATATCGAGCCCATCGCGTTTGACCTCGTTGCCTGTAAACCGCTCAACAATCGCGGATCAATACTCCTGCACTACCGGCGCGCCGAGGGGCGGCGCCAGCCATCCCCACTTACCCGGCAATAATGCCGCCGCCGAGCATTCTCTTGCCATCGTAGAATACGATGGATTGCCCCGGCGCGACCGCGCGCTGCGGTTCGTCAAATGCGACGAGTATCGAGTCATTGGTCATTGAGTCATTCGGTGATATACCCGATGACCCGTGACTTAATGACGCGGCATTCACCACGCATTCCTGCACCGGCTGGCGATAGCGGATACGCGCCGCCGAGCGCAGCGGAAATTCCGGCGCCCGGCCGCTCACCCACTGCACGGCATCCGCACGAAGCTCCCGGCGGAAGAGCGCCGCATCATCGCGCCCTTCGGCAACGACGAGCGTATTGGTTGCAACGTCTTTTTCAGCGACGTAATACGGCACCCCGCCCCCGATACCGAGGCCGCGACGCTGCCCGACGGTATAAAACGCCGCGCCGGCATGCTCGCCTACCACGCGCCCGGCAGCGGTCTTGATCAGACCGCGTTCGCCGGGAATATATTTCGCAAGAAATTGCGGCACATCAATCTCGCCGATAAAGCATATGCCCTGCGAATCGGGCTTGTCGGCATTCGGCAAACCGATATGCCGCGCATACGCGCGCACTTCGGGTTTTGTCATTTCGCCGAGGGGAAATAGGCAGCGCGCGAGCACGTCCTGTCCAAGCGTCCACAAAAAATACGACTGATCCTTATTAGAATCAACCGCCGCATGTAGCGCGTAGATCGTGGATCGTAGTTTCTGCCGCTCGCTCTCGCCCCCTACCCTCCATCTTCCACATTCCACTTTCTGAATATAGTGTCCCGTCGCGATATACTCCGCGCCCGCCGCGAGCGCGCGGTTAAAAAATAGCCCGAATTTTATTTCTCGGTTGCACATCACGTCCGGATTCGGCGTGCGGCCGGCGGCGTACTCGCGGATCATGTACTCCACGACCGCGGCGCGGTATTCGGCCGAAAGGTCCCAGGTCTGGAACGGAATATCCAAATGCGCCGCAGCCTGCATCGCGGCAACGCGATCCTCGTGCTGCTGCCGGCAGACCGGATCGCCCGCATCGGGCGCCCACATTTTCATGTGTACGCCAACGACGCGCCAGCCCTCTGCCTTGAGCAGCGCTGCGGCCACGGACGAATCCACCCCGCCGGAAAGCGCGGCAAATACGGTTTTTGATTGTCCGAAATGATTCGTCATGAGAGAAGCGTATCACAAATGAAGAAGGAGAAAGCCGCGCGGCTTCCTCCCTGTTACTGCCGATCCGGGCCGGCTACGCGCCATGGCCGTTGCCATTGGCGCCGACGAGGCGGATGGCCGGTTCCAGGACCACGCCGCACTGGACATACACCCGCTCGCGCGTGACCTGCATCAGCGCGAGGACGTCGGCGGCGCTCGCGCCGCACCGGTTCACGATGTAGTTCGCGTTCTTGGCCGAGATCTCGGCCCCGCCGATGCGCTTACCCTTGAGCGCCGTCCGCTCGATGAGGGTCCGTGCCGTCACCAGCGGTGGATCGTGCCAGACGCGGCCGGTTGTGGCAAGCCCATTGGGCTGAAGGTGCTTCGTCGCTCTGATCCGTTCGCGGATGGCGCGGCACGCTTCGTGCATCGGCTGCCGTACCAGTTGTAGCCGGCAGCCGACCAAGATCGAACCGGCTGGGATCATACCCGTATCCCGCGGACATGCGCCGGGCCTGACTTCGCGCAGCGTTCCGTCGGGAAGCATCACGCAGACCGCGATGACGAAGTCGGCCATGGCGCCGCCCGCGCTGCCCGCATTCATGGCGAGCGCTCCGCCGATGGTCGCGGGGATGCCAACCAGCGAGTCGAGGCCGCCCAAGTCCCGAGCGGCGGCCTCCCGGATGAATGCGCAAAGCTCCATGCCCGCGCCGACCACGGCTTCCGTACCGTGGAATTCGACGCGGTTGAGCTCGCCGTCCAGGCACAGTACTACCCCCTCAACGCCCTTGTCGGCGACCAGGATATTGTTTCCGCCGCCGAGGACGAACAGCGGCAGCCGCTCCTGCGCGGCATAGCCAAGCGCGAGCCGGACGTCGTCCATGCCCTGCGCCCGGATGTAGAACCACGCCGGCCCGCCGATCCGCAGCGACGTATGCGGTGCGAGCGACTCTTTGAAGCGAACCTCGCCCCGGATATCTGCGAGCATGATCCGCCCCCCCTTGCGGTTGCCTCTGAACCGCGCCCGAAAAGACCTTTTTCGCGGGACTGGAAAACTGCCCCATCCGTAGCACGGCGTCTCCCGTTTGTCAGGGGCCGCACAAAGAAAAAACCCGAGCGTCAGCGCTGACGCTCGGGTCCGGTTGCCTCACATGGTTCAGAACAGCCACGTGGCTATCCGTGGTGTCGTGAGGCCTGCTTGCCTCGCACAGCTACGATCGGTATCTCCAGCTGGCCTTTCGCGAGGCTTGCCCGCCGAGGCGGGCCGGGTTGTCTCGCAGAGAGAATGGTTGACCACCGCATTCACCGCGGGACCGCGTTGTGCCGCAGCGCGTATTTCGATGTACACCTCGGGAATCGCGGCACTTGAAACCTAGGCGGGCTGGGTTGCCCCACAGGCGTGTTTTCGCTTTTACAGCTCGGCCAACGTGGGGCCGGCTTGCGGGACAGCCGCCTTTTCGATTGCCAGACCCTCGGTCGTCCCGCCGTTGAAAGAACTACCCGATCAGACTGTGCGCCGCAACAACACCTTCGCTAGGCCTTCGCTTTTTCGCGGCGCTGGATTGCCCTGCAGCTGCACCTGCGTTCCAGCAACCAGGCAAAATTCGCAGGGCATGATTGCGGGGCAATGTTCGACTCGCTGAGCACAAGCACGTTCGCCCCGCTGGACCCGACTGGCCTTGCTACTGCAAGGTTTAGGTTTGGGAAACAGCGCAATGATCGCTCAGCAGCCTCCGTTTCGTCTCCCTTAGATTGGGGACATTTTTTACTACGTAGAACAAATCCCGCATCGTCCCCAGGAAAGAACTTGTTGCTGGCCCCGACATCACGTCGGGGCCAGCGCTTTGTCGGGCAACGAACTAGTCGCTTACTGCACCACCAAGGACGCCCGACCTCGTTGCCGGACAACGTCGGCAGCGAAGAACAACGTTTATGTCGTCCGGCCGATTGCCTCCGACCGTCACTTCCCGATCACGCCGTCGCCATCCGCTCCTCTTCGATCCTCATCCACTCGCCCGCGAACCAGACGAGAAAGAGCGTGATGGTGCGCCACACGGCCATCTTGTGGATGTGGCCGTCGGTGTAGCGCCGCGTGTGGCGATTCCTGGCAGCGGTCTCTTCGAACTGTTCTTCCGCGGGCGCGCCGTTGGCCGGCAGAGCTTCCTCGCCGAGCGTCCGCTTCGTGCACTGCTCCCACGGCACCCGGCAGATCGAGCACTCGACCACCGGATGCCGCGCGCGAAGCTCGCGCTTCACGGCGCGGTACTTCTGGCCCCAGAGCGACTCGGGGCGCTTCACGCACTGATCGCCGAACAGATACAGCGCCTGGCGAAGCTGCGGCGACCAGTTGGCCACGACGCCGCGGCGCTTGCGCGGAAACATGCCGTCGCCGGGCGTGCGAACCGTGCCGGGCGGCATCTTCTTGCCGTCAAGGCCCACGACATGGACCCCGCCGTAGGCCTTCAGCCGCGACTGGTAGCGGTTCTGAACCTTCGAGACCTCCTGCATGAGCTCGAGCGCCCGCTGCAGGGCATTGGCCTCGGCGAGCTTCCCGTGCTCCCGCTTCCAGCGGGCGATGCGGCCGGTGCGGATGAAGTGGTTGTCGCCAGACACCTCCTCGATCTTGTCGGCGTCGTCGTTGCGCTTGCCGACGGTCTCGAGCCGGATGATCTCGGCCCGCAGCCGCTCGATCTCCCGGGTGTCCTGGAACGAGCGGAAGCGCCGGATGTTGCCGACGCCGGTAATGATGGCCGCGGAAAGCACCTCTCCGCAACCCTCGACGTCTTCGAGCGCGCCCAGCCACAGATCGAGCTTGCGCACGAGCTTGACCAGCCGCGCCTGGAGGTTCGCCTCATCCTTGATGTTGGCCGCGAGCGCCGCACTGTTGGCGCGCACGGCGTCGAACTCGTCCTCGATCTTGCCCTCGGGGTACAGGCCCTCCTCGGACAGAAAGGTCGCACCGATGCCGCGCTGCCGGAGCCGTTGGTCGCAGGCGATGCGATCCTTCTGTGCGGCCTTGAAGTCGCGGTACGTCTCCATGACCCGGATGAATTCGCGGTCGCGCTGCATCACCCGGTAGAAGCTCTGCGGCGAGCGCTCGTAGAACTCGATGAGCCGCAGATGCGCCGTCTTCTTCTCCTCGGGCGTTGCGGCCGCGAGCAGGAACGGCGGCGTGCGCCAGACCGACGCGCCGACCAGGTCGGCACGCTTGGAAAGCGAGAACGCCAGCCGGTCGCCCGAACCGCCGAGGTACATCATCACGGTGTCGCCGGGCTGGAGGCCGTCGTACGAAGCGGGCACCTTCACGACCGTCTCGTCGCGCTTGCCGCCGCGCTTCTTTTCCGCGCGCACGTGATGCGGCTGGAACTGCTTCCGATCCTCGTTTTCCGCGATTTCCCGCCAGGCCGTGGGGAAGATCCCGAACACGAAGTCGAGCTCCTCCACCTCGGTCTCGAGCTTGAGCTCGCGGACCGCGCCGTTCTCCTTGATCGCGACCATGGTGGGCCGCGCTTCGCCTTGAGCGGTCTTCTTCGTCCGGTGCAAGATGCCGATCGCGCGCGCCATTGGCGCCTCCTTTGGCTTGGTTGCCCCGCAAGTAACTCCTCGTCTATACAAGGACTCTTTCGCGGAGCGGGTTGTCCCACAAACCTTCAGCCGCAGATGCAGCCGTTCTTCCGTGGGACTGGTTTGCCCTGCAAACGGCGAATTGGCCATGAGGCCACACACCGTATCGCAGAGCCGGTTTGCCTCGCAGTCCATGGATTGCATGCCAGGTGCCAGCTCGTGAGGCGAATTTGTTCCGCAAGTGCCCCAGCGTCGTGCACATTAGCTTGATCGCGGAACGAGTTTGCCCTGCAGGGTGTTGGTCGCCTTTCGGTAGTCCCGAGGTCGCAGGGCGGTTTTGCCTCGCAAACAGGCCTTCGTCTCCATGCCTACTTTCGCGAGGTGGGTTTGCTCCTCACGCTCGTATGCGCCATCGAACAGCTGTCCTGCCGAGGAGCTGGTTTGCCTGCCGAAGCAGATTGGATTGCCTCACAATCTATGGGGCGTGTGACAGATTCCAGTTCGTGAGGCAGATTTGTGCCGCATCTTCCTTGTCGCGTTTACAGTCAGTACTTCGCAGCACTGGATTGTCCCGCATGAGTCACGACGCCTTGGCAGTTCGGCATTCGCGGGACTGCTTGCTCCGCATCTGGCTCTTCGCAGCTGCACTGGTGGGATCGCGGAGCTTGCCCCGCACGGCACCTATCGTTTTCGACAAAGTTAGCCTCGCAGGGCGGTTTTGCCTCGCATCCACTCTATTCGCTGTCACACGACGACTTTCGCGAGGCCTGGTTGCTCCTCAAGAACAGAAGCGCCTTTCAGCAACAACCTCGCCGGGGAGCTTCGCACGTCATTGCATTGTCCCACACCACTTTGGTCGTTGTGCCACGGGTGCACTCGTGGGACCAGTTTGCTCCTCAGGATTGGAAGCGTTCAACACCACCAATTTCGAGGAGCTGATTTGCTCCGCACCGTACTGTTCGTTATCTCGCACCGATGGCATCGCGGAGCTCGATTGGCAGACATCAATCCATTCGCTTGCGCAACAGCATCGTCGTCTGCCTTAACGAACTATCTCCTAACCTCCTTTCGTATGGATTTTCAACGAACGGTTTGCCCCGCAGCCAGATTAACGTCTTTTCGACAAAGCCATGCTCGCGGGGCTGACTTGGCGGACACGGACAACATCGAACAGCATATCCCCATTCGTCCGCCAGCCGTTCGGTATTATCATAAAAATATAAAAAAGTCAAAATAAGCATCTTAAAGCAGCGCCCTCAATTCATTCGGAATTTATCCATGGGCGTGCCAGGGATTGAACCTGGGACCTCGTCATTATCAGTGACGCGCTCTACCACTGAGCTACACGCCCGCATACCTCAATAACCAGCGCAATATATCCAAAAATACGTCTTGCCGCAAGATTTGACCGCAGGGCCTTGAAAAATTTTGGGATGCTAGTATAGTAATTTCTTGCGTGCCGGCGCGCGATCCCGCGCTCCGGCGCCATGCACATTCCAAGAAAGGAGGCCTGTCTCGGCAGCACGCGCCCAATCTGCGGTTTTCCCAAAACCCCTTGATGGAGGTTAGCGAACCGTGCGACTCTTCCCGACTCTCCCCGTACTTGTCTTCGCGCTTCTGATGCTCGGCTTCGCGGCACCCGTCCTGGCCGCCGACTGCGGCGGCGCGGTCCCCTGCGACTGCGGCGACACGCTCGTCGACGACCGGACGCTCACCGAGGACGACCTAGTCACCCACGGCCAGTGCCCCGGCAACGGCCTGGTCATCGCGACCGACGACATCGACCTGGACCTCAACGACCGGACCATCAGCGGCTCGGGCAGCGGCGCAGGCGTGCGGATCGAAGGTGCCGAAGGCGTCACCGTCGCCAACGGCAAGATCCGCGGATTCTTCCGCGGGATCGACGCCACCAATCCGGCGCCGAATGCCAGCCAATCCGTATTCGAAGACCTGAAGATCACCGATAACGACGAGGACGGCATCAAGGTCGAGGGCAACAACAACCTGCTCCGGAAGGTGAAGTCCACCAGCAACGGACGGCATGGCATCAACGTCGTCGGCGGCAACAACTTCATCAAGAACTCCCGCGCGGACGAGAACGAGCAGGTCGGCATCAAGCTCCAGGGCAACGGCAAGCTGAAGGACAACACCGCCAAGAAGAACGGCGGCAAGGGCATCGACGCCCCCGGCGCCCAGGACGGCGGCGGCAACAAGTGCAAGAAGAACGGCGGTACCGGCACGATCGGCGGGACGCCCTGCTGAGCTGATCCGCGCTCCTGACCACGCTCAGCTGCAAGCCCGCCTCAATCAAGGGCGGGCTTGCAGCTCCGAACATCCCAGCTCCCTAGGAGAACGCAAATGATGCAAAACTGAGCAGCGAGTCCCAGCCGGGCTCGCTGTTTCTATTTCCGCTATTACGCTCCAAAAGATGCGATGATTGCTTTCTCCATGCCCTGCGCTACATTTATGCTCAGGCAGTATGCTGGATGCCATCTATAATTCGCTGACGTGGCAGTTAGAAAAATTCCGCATTATTTTTTTTCTCGGTGAAGGCCAATACCGAGTAATAAACGCGGTAATTGATTGGATTTCAACAATGGCCGCTAATACGGACTCCGTCCGTATCTCTTTTGGCACCTACAGTGCGACCGTCGCTTTTATGTGCGATCCGGAGAAAGGATGTATGCCAAAGATGCTTGGCAAAAACATCCTTGAGCCGAAAACGTTTATAATCCGGCAGCCATCAGGAAGCGCCATTCCTGAAGGATGGATAGCAATCTTTTCTTCTCCCGACCTGGAAATCTTAGAGAATAAAACCCGTGCGCCCAGCGTTACACCTTTGCGATGGCGGTTATCACGTGAAGAGAAAATGCTGGCCCTTCGCATAGCGCGCAAAACACTGGAGGAGCTTTTTTCACAAAAGAAACACAAAGATAGCGATCCGTTGCCCGAGCGCTTCTCGCTCAAGAGCGATCTTGGCGTTGCACTATGGGTCGACGGACGACTTCGGGGCTCATCAGTCATACGAGGAAAACGGCTCGAAGAAGGAATACGCGCAGCAGCTCTTTCGGCAAGCCGCGACTCGAGATTCAAGCCGATCGGTAGCAGCGACCTTGCGAGATTGAGAATCGAAATCACCATAATAAGCGATCTGCGTATTCCGCTGTCCGACCGGGAACTATCGAAGAATGCCATCTATGCGGAAAAAGGGTACGGCGTTCGATTCGAGGAACGAATCGGGTGGTTCTTCCCTGAAGTTTTCAATGTACGAAAGTTTAAGAATCTCTCCGAGTTCCTCAATGCATTAGTTAAAGAAAAGGCGAAGGTAGAGTCTCCATACAGCCGAGATAATGTCTTCATGTTCGAAGTTGATGATTTCATTGAGTCGGACCGGCATGTCGTATCTTCCCTCTATGGACCGCTCATCAAGCCGGTCCGTAGTTATAAGACCACCGATCTGAAATCTTCTTTGAAATCAACCGCGGACTGGCTCTGTAGAATTCAGGAACCGGATGGAAACATACCCCCCATTAGCGATCCGCTTACCGGACGAATGAATCAGATCGATTGGCCTCGACTTGCCTTCTCCCTGTGGGCTCTTGCGGAGTTCGGCAATGCCATAGAGAGCGACACATACGCACGGGCCAGCGAACGGGGCTTCGAATATTTGAAACGCCATTTGCTGTTGGGGCAGAGCGACGAGATGACTCTCATCGGAGAGCACCACACCCAGATGAATCGACCGGTGATTTCAAATCGTATGCTGACGCTTGCATATTTTGGACAGCTATCTCGGGCACTAAAGAAGCTGAACGAGTCCCTGTCTGCAGCCCGGGAGATCGCGGAGTCAATAAATACCGTTGGCGTGGATACAATTACGAAATCTCAGATTTGTAGTTTCCTAAGGATTTTTTCAAAGGATGATGAGGTATTTCGGAAATCGTTTGAGACCCTTGCGGCAGCACTGAAACGTGATTTTATGCGAATCGTGAAAGATCAAAAAGCCGCAAATCTTGCGATCTGGGCTGAGTTAGCACATATATTTTTGGAGGCAGATTCAGATTTTTCTGCAACCGTCTATGCCTGGCTCAAACGTCAACAGCATTATGATGGCTCATTTCCGACCTCTCCATCCGATACCGCGGCTTATACTCGCGGTACGGGAAAAATTCTCGAAGTTCTGGCTGCAGATCCGATAGGACATAACGATGCAATTACCAGGTCTCTGCAATGGCTGGCGACCATGCAATACAACGATGACAATATGTTTTTCATCCGGAGAGAACTCCAGCCGATATTCATGGGGGCGTTTCGGCATGATTTTCTCAATCCGGAGGCATGGATTGACTCCTCCGGCCACTTCCTGCTCGCAGGCACGCGACTTTTGCATGGCGTATAAAACCGCGTAATAAAGCCGTATTCTAGGGCTTGACAAGTTATGATTTATCGATTATGCTTTGTATAGTCTAAGAAAGGAGGGTTCTTCATGACGAGCACATGGCAGCTCTTCATCGTGATCATCGCCGCGTTTTCGCTCCTCGGCGCTTCCGGCATCGAGACCGCCACGGTCTCGGCTTCGCCCGACACCCAGCCGAAAGAGCGGGTGTCCGCGGCGACGGAACAGGTGGATCGGTGGATGAAGGAGTTCTGCAAGTCCGGCGAGGTCGACTGCGCCCTCAAGGAGAAGAAGGGGATGTCCTTCTACCCCTACCCCGAGGATCTCGCCAACAACCCGCAGCGGTAGCGCCGCAGCTTCCCGCCTGCCGAGTGGCCCTCTACGCGATTTCTGTCGTGTGAGGGCCACTTTTACTAGTGGAAAAGAATACGATGTTCTATCATAGTTTCTTATGAAGATGGACCATCGTGCGGGACGGGAGCAATCCAGCGACCTGAGCAAGCACCACCAAGAACTTGCTATCGAAATGAGTTCGACCTATAGACAACGCCCTATCGGCAGCGAGGGGTTTCGCTACTCGCTTGATGCAATAGAATCCAAGATCAATGAAAAAATATTGCCCCTCCTATATACGTGGATGGATGGCCTATCGCCGAAGAAAACCTTATTTGCCACATTCAACAAGACACAGATTCCCGAACCGTATAGAAAAGTAATCGACTTTCTATACACCCAAGGCGTCATAGATAGGATTACGGTCGAGGGAGAACGATTTAATGACACGCCCTCGTTTCATCGATTTGCGCTCCTCGGAGCGTATGAACAAGCTGTCACAGATGGGAAAACAGATATTAAATGTTACGGCTTTGGCTTTTCGAAAAATCGAGATGAAGCGTTGTCCAAAGTCATCGGGGAATTCCTCGAGCGTTATCCATTGACAATATATAGGAAGAGGGACCTATATAGATCATCGCTCAGGGCGCTAAAAGAAAAATCCGCAGTAGACATACATCTACTCGCACAATTTTCTGATGAGCAAAAAATGCGGCAACCTGCTTTTCGATGGAACGATGACAGTACATTTTTTTGGGAAAAAATAACGAGAATATCTTCTGGGAAAAATCATTATATTCCTGCCCAGTTAGTGTACTGGAATTACAAATCTGATAACGGCGAGCCGTATTTGCGAGAGCGAAACACAAACGGATGCGGTGGATTTTTTACCAAAGAGGGCGCCATCCTTTCCGGCCTCTACGAATTAATCCAACGAGATGGCTTTTTTATCTATTGGCTCAATGCCCTCACGCCACCCAAAGTGCGTCCGGAAAGCGTTCCGGACCCAATGTTTCAACAAATTCTTGAAGAATCGAAACGATATGGTTTTACAGTGCATTGCCTCAATACCACGTTAGATCTGAGTATTCCAAGCTTTGTTGTTCTCATCGAGGATACCTATGGGCAGGCGGGTCCCTATCTTGCATTAGGTGGCGGCTGCCAGGCTGACCCCGCAAAGGCATTGACGCGAGCATTAGTGGAGGCCTGGACGCTATACTTTTGGGTGCGGAAGTACCCGACATATACGAGACCAGAAACAATCTCCGCGTTTGAAACACCGGGAATCGGACAGCGAGAACGAATACATCTCCTCGCCGAACGAGAGTTAAAAATAAAATACGAATTTCTCATGAATGGGGCTGCAAAGAACCTCGAAGATTTTAAATTCGATTACCCTCCTGCATTCAGTTCAGAGACGGAAGAACTCAAACATGCGGTCGAGATCGTAGAACGTCATGGGAATGGATATGAGGTATATGCGTTCTTGAAAGAGCATTACCTGCTTTCCCGCTTGGGTTACCATACGGCCCGCGTCGTCGTCCCCGCATTAATTCCACTCTATTTGAATGAAGAAAACGCGCCTTTGGGAGCCGAGCGGATTGCTGGAGTGCCGAGAAAACTAGGTATTCCGGGACCGCGGAAGTTGAATCCATGGCCGCACCCATTCCCCTAGAATAGTATTGCACAGGGGAATTGATATACTCGAACGAAAAACGTATCATTAATAACAAGTGTTCTCAGGCGCCATGCAAAAGAATCGAATCATTATCTCTCTGGTTATTTTACTGGTTTTTTCATGGCTTTTTGTTCCTGGATTCATCGCCGGCTATTATGTCGATCGGGGGAACCAGGCACTTGCGAGAAATGATTTTGAGTCAGCGAAGGATCTTTTTACAAAATCCTTGCGCTTTGATAGGGACAATCCGAAGTCCTATGCCTATCTAGGTATTGCTGAATTAGGAAAGAGCAATCCATCAATACTGTTGCCCAATACATTAGGCAGTTACGCCATTCAAAAAGAGTCTAGTTATTACCCGGCGGGAAATTATCAGGGTGCAGCAGAGCAATTCGAAAAGTCACTACGGCTGAACATCGAGGATGCCAATTCTCCGCTCTATCAGCGGGTATTAAACAATCTCGCCTATTCATATCTCGTACTGGGAGACCGAAAGAAAGCAATTGAAATATACCGCGAAGAAATTTCGCATTTCCCCAACTCTTCTTTTTACGCGAAAATGGCTGTGGCGTATGACGATTTCTTCTACGAGAATAATCCGGACGAATCTTTCAATCTATTCATTGAAGCATTAGAAAGCGGCGACGCCGATTCGGACTATGTGTATCAAATCAATACATATATAGCGCGCCTCTATCTCTATAAAGCCCAATACTCGAGTGCTGACGTATCAACAGCGCGACAATACTTTGCCGCGGCTGAAAGGGCCGCCTTGAACGCAATTGCGGAGGCGAATAGCCTTCGCGTTACCGATCTTGCGGTTCAAAATGCCTACAATGCCTTGGGAATAGTGCGTGGGGCAGAGGGGAATATCTCCGAAATGGAGCAAATGGTAGAAACCGCGAATGAACTGGCGGGAATTCCCAATATATATGATTGCGTAATCGCATATGGCAATCTCGTAGGGGAGGATTATGGACAGGCAATCGCCGCTGGGAAAAGCGCTATTTCGGCAGACGCCAAGACATATCCCTATCCCTATTCGCTCTGCCTCTGGGCCGTGGGAAAGGCCAGTTATAAGCTACAAAATACGGCTGATGCAAAACGATACTTGGAAGAATATTTGTTGCTCACTGAAAACAATCCGAATATAGCCGATAATATTTTCGTGCATAAATACAGGGAAGAAACCAAGGAAATGTTACAAGCGTTGTGATGGCAAAGAATCATGAATTCTCTCAAGAAAATTCTGCAGATATCGCTTCTCGGATTCATCTTCGTCCTCCTCTCCATTGGCTATAAGCTGCTCGGCCAAAAAGGAGAGCATAAATTCGCGTTTCCGGCGACTGATGCCCTGGCTGACGTGCCAGAAAGCAGTGAGAGTAGTGAAAGCAGTGAGGGCAGTGAGAGTAGTGAGAGCAGTGAAAGCAGCGGTAGCACTGGTTCAAGCGAGGCGGGGATTGCGAATGAATAGCACTATCAGAGCTCTAGAAAAATTGGCGTTTTGCCATTACGAGGTTCGATTAGGTCCACACTATCGATCTTGATTTCGATTTTATCTTGGGTAACAAACCGAAGTTCATTTTTGATTTGCTCTTTCATGGCTCTATCTATCGGCCCGCGTGGAACAATTTTACATACAAAAGAATCTTGATCCTTCACGAATTGAAATTGATGAATACTCCCAGAGAACTTTTTTGCTATGTGCTGCGCGATAACAACAACCGGAATGACGGTATCATCGGATAGTCTAAGGGTATCGGCCTTTCTGCCATCAAAAGCGAGGAGATCGGTTTTTAGAGCGCAGGAACAGTGTCTTTTCCCCACTAAGCGTCCCCTATCTCCAAGCTGATATCTGATAAACGGCGTTACCGGATTCTCGAAAAACGAATATGTAATATTACCCGTTCCATCTGCGAGAACCGGCTTTGCCGCATCATCGACGATTTCGACACGCCCGCGCCACGGCAGAATATGATAGTATAGCGGATGCGTGATGCACTCGATCCCCATAAGCGAGCACTCACGGGCCCCGTATACCGATAGGATCGGACACCGAAAAAAATACTCCAATCCATCCCGTTCGGCGCTACTCAGATATTCTGCGGTATATACGATAGCTTTAAACGCGTGAAATCTTTTGTCTCGTTCGAACCAGAATTGCAACCGTTTGACGTGCGTCGCATGCGCATAGAGTATCTCCGGCTGAATGGCCTTAAGCAGCGGATATAAATACGTCCCGCGGTAGCCGATATCTTCAAGGGAGCGACTATCAACAAGGGCTGCGGCCCACGGATAAAAATATTTTTGCGTTCTCACCCCGAGATTTAGCACGCGAGGCGGCTTGGAATTGGGGAAACCGCCTTTTTGCATTGCCCGCGCGAAAACATAGGGGTACAACGCTTTTGATCCGATTTCGGCGATCTTGCTTGCATAAAAGCTTAACGGATGACCCGTGGAGCCCGAGGTAGTCAATTTAAAACTTCGCATCTTTCGAGCAAGTTCCATGTTGCTCCGCATCTCGAGAGGAATTTTCGAAAGATCGGAACGCTGTACTGGCGGCAACTCATACACTCGACTGGCATCTCGATCCGCATACTGATAGCTCTGCGGTAAAAGCTTGCTCCAATACGGAACTGCAGATGCAATTTTAACGAGCGTCCTGGTCTTTTCATACTGTATCGCCGCTAGCTCCGCATCGCTGAAATTGCAAATCTCATTCAATGCCCAGGCATTCAGGAAAACATCTGCGTGCTCAGCGTGCACAGAATATCTCAAGCTCAATGTCATGGGGTCATGCCGAATAATCGCGTTCACCGCATACTTCCGGAGAGCATTGAAGGCTAGACGGTTTTGTAGTTTAGTACTAGGGAGCATATTGTATATCCCTGTGCATGCTTACGGAAATACATTTTCTTGAGAATCCGTCTACAAGAACAGAGCGAGAGATCGCTGCACTTTTTAAAAGTATTCTGGGTGCTGTACGGAATGGGAATCTAGCCCTTCTCCAAGAATTATATACCGATGATGCATATATCGAGGATCACGCGGGGAACCACATAACAAAAAGTCAATTTCTCGATTTAATCGATAATTCACACGGATTAATCCGGAAAGTTAGCTATCGGCATGTTCGCATCAAAATAGAAAGCCCCGAGATTGCAACAGTTTTCTATCAGCGTAGTATATTTTTTATCAGCTCCATAACAGCATATCATACGATGCGGGCGATAGCGGCGACGAAAGGAGACGGACGATGGCGCATTTCCAAATCAGAAATGATTAGATAGATTATCGAAATAGTCATATGGATCTCGAATTCTCTCAATTGTTTCATCAGTCCTCAAAAAACGGCTTGAAGGGCCATCCCGCCATATCGAAAAATGAAAACGAGTGGCCAAGCGAATGGAAGACGACATACTATAAAGATTACCCGCGTCTGCCGAAGATAAAATTAGATGGCGATCCGCCATCAGCCGATTTTTTTGAATTGATAAAAAAACGACGATCCCGACGAGATTTTACCGATAAACCCATCCGCCGAGACGAACTATCGATTCTTTTAAAATATTCTTGCGGAAACATGCAGTTACGCGGCGATCAGTACCGGCGGGCGCAAGCATCGGGTGGCGCGCGTTTTCCCATCGAAGTGTATCCCATCGTTTTCCGATCCAGTGAGGATCTTGAAGCCGGACTTTATCATTATAATGTGCAGGAACACGGCCTCGACACGCTTTGGAAGCGGCCTTTTCAAGACAGCGATATACATCAGCTTTTTACATATCCATGGGTCAAAGATGCTGCGATCGGAATTGTACTGACTGCGGTATTCTGGCGAAATCAAAATAAATATGGAGAGCGAGGATATCGGTATATCCTTCTTGAGGCGGGCCATATCGGCCAGAATATCTACCTTGCTTCCGAGGCTCTTGGACTTAAATGTTGCGCTTTGGGCGGCACTAGGGATGAAAATTTGGAGAAATTTATCGATATCGATGGGATAGCGGAGTCCGTCGTGTATGGTTTTGCACTGGGGAAATAGCCAAGAGCGATTCCATTTATAAAATTCCTGCGCTTGACCACTTCAAAATCAAACTACGCTATCTCATTACGCTATTCGAAGAAGAAAGTCGTATTGCGATTTAGCGCCGCTCTACTCGCCCTCACGTTTGTTGGATTTCTCCTCGCTCGAGACGCCCTCGCCCGGTTCGCCTGGGAACGCTACGGCCGCGCGGATATCGCGCTTGCCCTGAACCGCAGTGATGCCGATCTCGCGATGCAACTCGGCACGTATTATTTCGCGGGAACCGCGGGCCGGAGCGAATACGACCTCAGCAAAGCGAAGCGATCGTTCCAGCGCGCAGTAAACCATGAGCCGACGATTCTCTGGGGGCACTATCAACTCGCGCGGATCTATTTCGTCGAGGGGAATTACGCCC
>QZJO01000010.1 GCA_003599755.1 Candidatus Parcubacteria bacterium
CATCAACACCGCTATGCGCAATTGCTGCTCCATGCCTTGTATAGTACTCCGCTTTTATGCCGGCTTCGAGGAGTGATACACTGAGCGCAAATCGTCCGGTAGCGAACTTCTATGGCAAAAGACGCACCCAAGATGAAAGGATTGCGCCCGCGGGACCGTTCAAGCGGCCGCCTGCGGCGCAAGCGCGAGGATACGAAGGTAAAAACGTTGCAGAAAAAATACCGCCGCCGCTTCGGCGGCCATGCATCGTGGCAGCTCGGGACGCTGTTACGCAAATGGCGCAAGCCCTCGCTCAAAAAAGCGATCAAGCGCTAACCCGAAAACCCTCCGCTCGAAGGCGGAGGGTTTTGGTTCTAGTACGTGATTTTGCCCGTCCGCAAATACTCGCGGTATTTGCGGATACCATCCTGCTGCCCGCCGGGCAGTGCCGTCTCGGCCTCGTCGAGCGACATCCAGCGGTATTCATCATGCTCGTCCGAAAGCTTGATATCGCCGCTCTCGTATTCCAGTTCAAACCCGATCATCAGAATACGCCGCTCGGGTAGATTTTTCTCCATAATCTCGGGTCGGCGATGCCGAAAAAGCGCTGCGGGGCCGATGATGCGATAGCGAACCTCTGATCCGAGTTCTTCTTCGATTTCTCGGCGCAGCACTTCTTCGAGTGAAATATCAAATTCTCCCACGCCGATGCGGCCGCCCGGCAGATCTCCCATTTTGTCCACCGCGGTACGCATGATAAGCACCCGGTCGCCCTTACGCACGAATGCCTTGACCGCGACGTTGTAGAAATCCGGTTCCGTGTGTCCGATTACCATACTGTCCCGCCATCCCATTCTCACATTCTTGAGAATGTGAGAATGTACTACCTGCTTTATTGAGTGCCTTCCAGTAATAATTTCTTTTCGAATCCGCCGCGCTCGGCGCGTTTCTTGTCTTTCAGTCGCATAATTTCTTCGGCAGAAAAGCCGCGGGCGCGGATCAATGCGTCGAGCACTTCATAGATATCCGCAATCTCTTCGGCCTTATTGTCGCCAAGGCGCATCTCCTGCACCTCTTCCAGAAGCTTATTCTCCAGCGCAACCGCAAATTCTTCATCATTAAGCACCCGCGTGACCGCGCGTTCGCCTTTAGCGGCGATGATTTCGGGGATCCGGTCGCGGATCAGTTTGCGAAATATTTTCATGCGAGATTCGGTATGCCGCTCGTATCGTCCACCGCGCCGAAATGCTCCGGATAAAACGCGTGGGCGGCAAAATGGAATGCGTGTCCGAACAAATGCGGTTGGGCCCGGACAAGACCCGCCAGTTCCTGCGGCCGGAATGTCTCGAACGCGACCGCTTCAGCGCCCAAAATCGGCTCGCGATCGGTATGAAGCTCGAAAAAATGAAAATGATGATTCTCGTCGCGCCCGAGAATCATCCGCCTGAATACGGTCGCACCCACTGGCTTGAAGGGAACATCCTGCAATCCGATTTCTTCGAGCGTCTCGCGGCGGAGCGCATCTTCGATCGCCTCGCCAGCGACCACGTGCCCGCCGACCGGGGACACAAGCTGACCGGCATCTTGGCGGTCAGCGGCCTGGCGCACGAGCGTCCAATCGCCCCGCGGATTTATCAAGAGGCCGATCGCGCAGCAATGCAAAAGCCCCCGCGCGTGCGCGTCGGCTTTCGCGGCTTGGGCGATAATCCGGTGCGATCCGTCTCTGATGTCGACGATTTCATCCATAGCTCCGAGGGGTGTTGCCGCTATTTTTGCGCATCGCAGCGAAAAAAGGAAGGCACCATTAAATCCCGAACGCGTCGGGATCAATGGCTGCCGCGTGCTCGCGGCGCTACCGGCGCACTAATACCTGGAGTTGCTGCTGCAACTCATGGAGTGCCGCCCGGAGCAGATCGAAAAAGTGCGCAAGGTCTCCACCCGGAGTTGTCGTGCCATTATCTCCGTTCCCCGGGGTCGTGGTTCCATTGCCGTTCGGAGTGGTCGTGCCGTTATTACCGTTCGGAGTCGTAGTTCCGTTCCCATTCGGCGTCGTAGTCCCATTATCGCCGTTTGGCGTTGTGGTGCCGTTGTCGCCGTTGGGCGTGGTCGTCCCATTGCCATTTCCCGGCGTGGTTGTTCCGTTTCCGCCGCCCGGCGTTGTGGTGCCAAGCTGGCCGCGGATAAGGCCGGTTGGGATCGCCAAATTGTGAACGTTGGCATAAATGATCCCATCTCCGATCGCTTCGACCAGCGATTCGATATCGGTAACCGGCGTCGCGCAACTCGAACCGGCCGGCACAATGTTGGCATCGGTCAGCACGAAACGGGAGAGGCGGCCATGGACATCAACCCCACCGGGAAATGTTCCGAAAAGAAACGCGATCACCGGCCCGTTCTCGCCGACCGGCGCGCAGTGCAGATGCGCTTCCGTGATATTCTGGCCGTGCCAGACCGTAAGATCGAATGCCGCGTGCGTTTCGGTCTGATTGACATGTATTTTGATTTCCCCGCTCGTCACATGGCCGGCCGACGATGATGCGTTCACCGGCGGCACTTCCTGGCTGCCGGTCATCGTGGCGCTAAATTGCATACTGCCCGCGATGGGAAACGTCTGATGCAGGCCTTCATCCCACCAGCCGCCGGGCGCCGAAGACGTAGCGGCGGACGACGAGAGTGACTCGACCGCCATGGATTCGGTATTCGACCATATATCGGTCTGTCCGTTGATGTCATCGTATTGCGTTTGCGCGATTGCAAAACCGCCTGCGAGCGACAGTGCCGCAACTGTCGCGAAAAGAACGCGAGGCAGCGAGTGGGTGCTTCGCATAGGTGTGTATTGAGGAATTAAAAATAAAAAGAGAGCCCTGGTTCGTTTCTAGCTCACCTGATGGTGACGGTTTCCTTACGCGCTCCTTACAGATGCCGCTGTCGTTCTTACCATTCCGCGCACGGTCAACGAATCGAATCTGCCGTAATCCCGGCCAGAGAAGCGGTATCGCCTCGATCGATCAAGAGCGGCAGCGGATTGATAGCTCCGCGGCCCGGCACGTAAATGCCGAAGTGTAGGTGCGGACGCGTGTACGCGGCATTGCCGGTCGTGCCGACGGTGCCAAGCACCGTATGCGGTCCGACGTGATCCCCCACCCGAAGACCCGATGCGAACCCCGCCAAGTGTGCGTAATAATACTGCCGGCCGTCGGGCCCGAGCACGGATACGGTATTACCGCCGATGCCGACGTTCCTCTGAATTTGCATGATCAAACCCCCGGTAGCGGACAACACCGCGGTTCCCCGCGGCGCGAAAATATCCTGGCCTTCATGCCGCCGGCCGCCGCTGCGGCGGTGGCCCCACGTATCACGCACGTCGTCGACGGCCACGCCCGCGACCGGCATCAACACCGCTACCCGCGGCGCGGATGTCTGGGATGCCGCGGCCGCAAGCCGCGGGGGCACCTCAGGCGCCGGCGGCGGTTCTGCCGCTTGTCGCTGGGCGATCCGAAAAGCGCGATAGGGCTCAAGCGCGTGGCGGTCCATCCACTGCGCCGTGCGCACAAGCTCGCCGGCTTCTGCTTCGTAATGCTGTATTCCGGCGACGCCAATCGCGCCCGCGATTATCGCCGATGACGCAACGATAATCCGCACGAGCGGAGCGCGTTGCAGCGCCGAGTTCCAGCGGCGCGGCTGCCGGCTGCGCATTCTGACGGCAGCATCATAAGAGGTTATGACGATCTCCGAAAGCTCTGGAGTGATTGCCATACGGATCATGAAATGCACCGAACGTCAATATTGCCGATACGCGACATCGGATGCGCTGCATGCGGCCCCCTGAAAATGCGAAATCCCCCGGCCAGGAGGAATACGGACAAATCGATTCGTTTTGCGGGAACCGCCCCGGCATGCGCCGGCACGGTATATTCTAACGACTGGCGGGACTCCGAGTCATTACCAAAGTTCTCAGCCCCGCATATTACTCATGCGGGAACACCCGATCCTTCATGAAAAAGGAACCCAAAAGAGCGATCACCAAGATCGCGGCGTACCAGCCGATGATATTGAAATAATCGTAGTTGCCGCGCCGAAGCGACCCGAGTAAAAACGCGGCAAGCCACGAGACAAGCGAGATCGCGCCGCTGGCGGCAAGATACGTCCGATTGCGCATGAACTCGGCGGACTGGCGAAACGGCCGCCCCGCACTTCGCTCAAGGATCGGCAGATGCACGAAATGAAATACCGCACCGTTGACGACCACTACGGCAACGATCGTCATCTTCGCCAGAAATTTATCGGATGCAAGATGCCCCTCGATATCCTGCGCGACCATGTAACCACCCGTTATGACGATCAGCGCGACGCCGGCCCAAACAAGGGCGCTGACCGTGCGAATGGTTACCACATCGGATTTCGTAAAACTTCCCTTCTTTGCGAATTTGGGGAAAAGGACATCCGTCACAAAGGCACTCCCCATGCCGAGCACGACGCCGACTACATGCGCGATGGCCGCGATCTGCAACGCGCTCAATGAAGCAAAAACGGTCAGCATGGAGGTTTCGTTAGCGGAACAATTTTTTGCCCGACGCGCTCCAGCGCTGGAAAAGATATAGCGCAGCCGCGATATAGAGCAGCGCGACGATCACGAATACCGGATAGTTCGAGAGAATTGTCATGCCGATGTTCGTGCCGATGAGGCCCACGAGCCCAAGATTGATGCCCGATACCGCGGCAATGAGGAACGCGGCCGTATCGCGGATATCCTTACCGCCGAATACTTCCTGCCCGGCCTGTACCCAGCGATACAAAAGATACCCGGACGCCACGCCCGAGAGAATCCAGGTGATGGTAAGCACCGCGCCCACCAATGCGG
Organism: Candidatus Parcubacteria bacterium; assembly: GCA_003599755.1. GTDB lineage: Bacteria > Patescibacteriota > Minisyncoccia > Sungbacterales > SURF-37 > SURF-37. Next base: position 4,841 of record QZJO01000010.1, read on the forward strand.
AAAACGCGGGATGCGGCAGGATCGCGCTAAGCACCGGCCGGCCGCCGATCAAGAGCGCGACTGCCGCAATGACCAAGCGCGCTTCAGACCACACGAAGCTGTAATACTCCAGCCGCCGCGGCTCCGTATATTCTTGAAGATCCATAGATTTTTATTATACATCTTGTGGACCCGGGGAGAATCTCTGTCCGCCTTGGGCGGAGAACTCCCGCCATCCGGATGTCCCGATAACTCTGGTAGGCCTGTGGACCTAGGGAGAATCGAACTCCCATCTCCCGGATGCAAACCGGGTGCTCTGCCACTAAGCTATAGGCCCACCAGAGGCATCGAGTCTTTAATTGTTTGGGAAACCGGACGCCCTGCCGGCAGGCAGGGCTATCGCTATGCTATGGGCCCACCCAAAAACTCCAAAAGCATACCATTTCATGGCAAAAAATCAACGCATACGGCTTCTTAAAAATGTTTGCCGGCCGCCCAAGAATTGGGCAGCCGGCGAGGAAGGCGCTGAAGCTTCAGGCCTCCTTGCGCGTTCGGAGGAGATGCCATGCGACAAGCAGAGCATAGATGATCGCGGCGAACAGGGACATCGGCACGAGGATCGCAAGAGGTACTCCTGCCGGCACGAGAGTCGTGACCTGGTTGAAGTACTTGAAGCCCTCGATCAGGCCTTCGCGCAACTCGTATCCGGTCCAGGCGAGCCAGGCGGCATCGGCCAGCGCGAGCACGAACCCGATGATCATCCACCAGCGTGGCATCCGCATGACGCCGCTGGCGAACCGAATTGCATCGAGAAGCACGAAGAGCGTGAGCAGCGTGAGGATCTGGATCCCGATCGGAGACGCGGGCCGGAAGAGAGATTCACCGAGCGTCGCCGCGATGATCCAGGCGACGATTCCGACCGCAGCGGCGAGCGCGGCGAGCAGGAGGGTCGCCCGAAACGGATCCACGAACGGAAGCGAGACCTGTTGCGAATGGCGAAAGGTTTGGCGCGCGACATGAACGGCCATGGGATGCCCCTTTCTCCTGTGGCCAGGAACGCTATGGATGCGGGATCGGCGGCCGGTAGCCCCGGCCGATCATGCAGCCCTCGTACACGGGCTGGCTGATGACCCAGTACTCGGTCGCGACTTCGGCGCGCGGCTGGCGCGACGCCTGGTGCATCATCGAGCCGAACAGCCCGAAGAGTCCGCCGATCGCAGCTCCGGTGCCCGCGCCCCTGCCGCCGTCGGCAGCGCCACCAATGGCAGCACCGATGGCTGCGGTCCCAAGCATCGGCAATAGGACCTCGCCGGGTTCCATCTCGGTCTTGTGCGAAACGACTTGGCGGCGGTAGGCCTGGCTGACGCAGAAACTGCGATCGCTCTGGTACTGCTCGTAGTTCGGCGGCGCGTACTGCGCGTGCGCGAACGGCGCGATGCCGAACGCGGCGACTACAGCGAGTGCGGCATATTTAGCGCGTCTCATGAGCTATGCCCCTTTCTACTCCGTATGTCAAACTTGCACGAACCCTGGCTCTATTGTACGCAAGCCGCCTCAAAACCATAGCGGCGGTCGCATGGGCTGTGTATAAATTACCTAGGCAGGAAAGCGCCCTTCGTTATTATGGAGGCGTTCGATTCCAGTTCCCCAAGGAGGGCCATCATGGCCAAGCTCGCTGGAGTGCTCGCGTTCGTCTTCGTGGCGGTGACGCTCATCGCCGCGCCCGCGCCGGCCCTGGCCGGCTCGCAGGGCGACAACCTCGGCACCGGCGTCATGAACACCGCCGGCCTCGGCTTCGTCGGCAACTGCGGCAAGGGCTTCGTGCGGGAGTACGTCAAGACCAACGAGGCGATCCCGGTCGCAGGCCTCGTGCTGGGCCTCGTCCCCGCTGCTCTCTCGTGCGGCGCCAACGCTGCCGTGACGGCTGGCAGCGGTGCGGCCAACCTCGTGAGCGCCGGCACGGTCGACGGCGTCCCGAATGCCTGGGGGTCCCAGGACCCGCCGATCAAGCTCATCAAGTAGCGACGCGCCGCCCATCGGGCGGCAGACACAGAACCAAGTAGTGCCGCCGGCGGGGACAGTCACCCGCCGGCAACACATTTAAAATAGTGCGAGGCCGGCATTCTTCGCCGGCCTCGGATCGCCTTTGATCCATTTGTCTCCGATCGGATCGATACGGAGAATGCAGTTCCTTTCGAGATCGAACGTGACGACGAACTTCTGCCAGAAGACCTCGGTGCGCAAGTACCGCTCTACGTCGCCCTCCCAGCGCACGACTTCGACCACCTTCGCGATCGTTACCACGCGCTCGAGCGGAGCCGCGCCATTCTCGATGCGAGCAAGTTCATACTCCACCGAACCCTGCTCCTCGTTGGCGCCGAACGTCTCGTTCGCGCGAAGTCGCATGATGACGCGCCAGCCGAGATCCGCGTCGCCGTTGCCGAAGATGCTTTCGGGCTGCACCCCCGGCGGGATGACCTTGCGCACCAGATTCAAGCTACTGATCGCCACCGCCTCCAGAAAGCCCTGGATGGCGCAGAGTACCGATTCGCAGCATCTGCCGGCCGCACCGATCGCCGCGGCGCTCTTCTGCCCGTCGGCCGCCGCGTCGCTTGCCGCGGCAGGTACAACATCGTTCGCGACAATCAACAGCACGAGTATCGTCCCGATGAGCACGCGCATCATCGTCTCCTTTGCCTCGCGCGGGATAGCACTTCTGATACTGACTATACAAAACTCATATGCGCATGCGCTAGCGACTCTGCGCTACTCCCCCGAAACCCTTTATTTTATGGAAAAATCGTGGTACCCTAGCAACGCTCGGTCCCTAGGCAGAAAGTTATTCGATGAGATATTAAAGTAATTGTGAGATTCCAACCTTTACTCCGCCCATAGCTCAGCCCGGTAGAGCAGCTGCCTTTTAAGCAGATGGTCGCAGGTTCAAATCCTGCTGGGCGGAGTGAGAGCTGGAATATTTTCGGATCACAAAAAACAGATTTCGAAGCGGCGATGAAAGCGTTTATCCGACCGGGAGTCACATGATATATTCTTCCCTATGATTCCGAGGAATCGCATGATGCGAAAATACGCAGTTCCCTCGATAGTACTCCTCATCATCGGCGGAGCCGCAATTTGGTTTACGCAAACCTCCATCCCTTCCCTGCCCGACGGTTCCGCTCCCCCGCCGGCGTCGTCCGGCCCTGACGCAAACAACGCCGCGCCGCCGAGTAACGCGCAAGGCGGCGCGGCGATTCCGCCGGCTGCATCCGGCGCGGGCCTGACATTGGCCGCGGTAAAAACGTGTCTCGGCAAAGGCGGCGAGGCAAGCCGCTGCCTCGATAATCTCTATCGCGCGTATCTCCAAACCAACACGACCGCCGACGCACTCGGCATGCTCCAGACATACGAAGATGCCGACACCGATATCCGGCTCGCGTGCCATCCGGTAACCCATGCGATCGGCCGCGAGACATTCCGCAAAACCGGCACGGTGCACGATTCGTTCGCCGCTTGCGACCAGACCTGCCACTCGGGCTGCTACCACGGCGCAATGGAACGATTTTTACGCGGCGACGCGGCTGACGACGAGGCGCATATCAGCGAACGGGAGCTCTTTGAGCGGGCGGTCTCGGCCTGCGATCCCGATGAGGCCGTCCGCTTTCGCTTCCAGTGCCTCCACGGCCTCGGCCACGCGCTCATGTTTTTCTTGGACTACCAGCTCGAGCGGTCGCTCGCCGGCTGCGATGAGTTCGGCGATGCCTGGAGCCGAAGTTCGTGTTACGGCGGCGTATTCATGGAAAACGTGCATACCGCGACGCCCGAAAAACGCGATCTTTCGGCAACCGATTACCACTATCCCTGCTCGAAACTCGGCACGCAGTACAAGGCCGATTGCTACATGATGCAGACCACTCGCATGGCCGAGATGGGACTTTCGGTCGAGCGCCAATTTGAAGAGTGCCGCGCCGCCGGCTCGTACGCCCACGTCTGCATCCAGTCCATTGGCCGCGACCTCTCCAATACTGCGCGCATCGGTAACCCGCGAAGCGTCGCGGCCGACTGCGAACGCGGCCAAACCGCCACCGAACGCCAGGCCTGCACGCGCGGCGTCGCCTACGCCCTCGTGGACAATACCTGGGACGGCCGCTACGCATTCCCGTTTTGCGCCACGTTCGGCGGAGCAGACGACCAGAGCTATTGTTTTGCGATCAGCAGTACATATCTCAAAAACACCTACGCCAAATCCCCGGACGCCATTGCCGCCGACTGCAAACAATACGCCCCCGCCTATCCGGCCTGTACCGAAGCGGCCGCGCAGTAATCGCGTGAAAGAGGCCGAGCGGACGCCCGTCATCGCTCGCAGCAGTTCACGCCAGGCGGAAAGAGGCTTCCGTCATGACAATCACAAACTCGTTTGTCGAGCAGTACGCGCGCATCCGCGCCGCTCATCCCGAGCTCGTCGCTCACATCCCGGCCCTCTTGGCCACGTTCCGCACCTGTCGGTCCATCCATCACGGCATCGACTTCGATGCGCCGGCAGACCTCGATCTTGCCTTCACCCACGTCATCCACTCCGAATGCTCCTGGTGCAAGGCGAACTTCGAGAGAAAACAGAACCTCGCGGTCAGCTGACCGCCCCCCATGCTCGCCTCGTCGCTTCCCGCGGCGAGGCGGTTTTTAGCGCCTACTCGGCGATCTTGAATCGGTATATCCGAAACGCGACCGCGCCCCTGGCATTCCGAATTTCGCGGGGCTCAATACCCGCCTGCTGCAGGACCGCTTCGAGCGCGTCGCCGGCTGCGGTCAGCGGTCGCGTGCGGTCCTGGAGCGCGGCATCAGTCGGATTGATGAACAATATTTCCTCGGCTTGAGTGGAGGCCAAAAACTCGGCGCGCGCCGCCGGATCGCCGAATAGCTCCGCGCTCGTAACCGGCCAGCCGTCGTACACGATCCGCCGCAAAAATATCCAAAGCTGTGCGGAAAGATTGATGTTGTCGTTATACACGATCGCCAGGCGCGCCGGCACCGCACCGGCATCCTCATAGCGCTCGGCCGCATCGGCCAAAAGATCGCGCGCGAATGAAAATTCCGAAAACGTCAGCGCGTATTCGGGCATCATGCCGGCCAGTTCGATTGCGAGAAATTGTTCGAGCTCGTTGAAACCCCAGGTATCGCTCTGCCGCCGAATCGTCGCGTATGCCCATGGCTCTC
>QZJO01000007.1 GCA_003599755.1 Candidatus Parcubacteria bacterium
CGCTAAAGCGGACACATATCGCCGCCGTTATCGGTCGACGTGCCGGTATGCACCTGTCCGCGCAGCGCGCCGCTTTGCTGCCGTTGAGTCATAATTTGCACGTGGATGTCGCCCTGCTGCATAGCGTCAACGAGCGATGCGATATCATCAATATCGCAGCTCGATCCGCCGGAAAGGATGTTTTCATCGGTCATGGTGAAGCGCGCGAACGTGCCATTAACCATGTACCCGCCCGGTACGTCGCCGAAGAGAATCGCGACCGCCGGGCCATTCTGGCCGCGTTCGCCGCAGCGCAACTCCGCACGGCGTACGTCCGTTCTGCCATTAACCGAAAGCTGGAATCGCGCCGCGGTCTCGTTGGCATTGACGATCATCTGGAAGCGCCCGGATGCCGCGCCATCGGTCGTAGTTCCGGAACCAACCACTTCCGATCTATTTAATGAAGCGACGAATCGCCGGCCGCCCGAAGAATCGAAGTCGTCATCGCCACCCGCGAAGCCGTCCGAACCGTTAAAATCGCCATCGAAGTCGTCGTCGAAATCGTCATCAAAGTCATCGTCATTCCTATCGTCGCGACTGCCGCTCTGCACGTCTTCGACAACTTCCCCGCGGCGGACTCCGCCGCCGGAATCCGGCGGCGGAGTCGGATCGGTATCCGGACCGTTGCCGCCAGTCGACCGCTGGAGAACTTCTCCTCGGGTAAATGCAAGAAGTTCTCCGGGCTGCAGCATAAACGTGAATGCCGCAACGCCGACCGCTGCAGCCAGCATCGCGGCAAGCACGCGCGGCCCTTTGCGGCCGCGCGAGATAGTTAGGAAGTTCATACGTTGATAAGAAAATTAAAAATAAAAAGCCCGTTGGCTCTTCTCAACTAGGACGAAACGGCCCTTTATTTATTACCGACTGCGGGCAAGCGGCCCGCGGTCGAGTCATGCCCTGCGGCATCCGATGCGTTTGCCCGCGCGACGGCGAGCCGCCATACGGCAATGCCGAGAATGAAGATAGCCGTTGACGATCCGGCAGAAAGAATGCAGTACAAGCAAAGCGCATCCAAAATAAATACCTGCACGGAAACAAGCCATACGGACGCAAGAAACCCGATAGCACCGGCGATCGCGAGGAGCCGGGCAATTGTCACCGACCGCCGTTCGCGGAATACGAGCGCCAGCACGAGCACTGACGCATAAAACATGACACCAAGCACGGCGACCGGTATGCCTGCCGGCACGGCATACGCGCTTTTCGTTACCGTATCGCACCCGTCCAGAACCGAGCAGGCGATCGGACCGCCGGTGAAATATTTTGCGGCCAGATATGCCGCGTCCAAAAACCCGATTGCCGCCGCGATGATCAGCGCGGCGCTGAGAACGCTAACGATTCTGGGCAATGGCTTCATCGAGCAATGCCGCGAATTCGCTATAGGACTGCGGCCCGACAATGCGCTGGCCGTTCAAGAAAAACGTCGGCGTCGCGTTTACGCCGGCCGCACGGCCGCTTTGGAAATCTTCCTGGGCGCGATCGCGGCCCGCGGAGGCCTCAACATCGCGGCGATACTGATCCCCATCAAGGCCGATCGCGGCCGCGTATCCGGCGAACAGTTCGGCGGCATTCGCATTCCCTGACCATTCGCCCTGGTGCTCGAACAACATGTCGTGCATCTCCCAAAATCTGCCTTGATTTGCCGCGGCTTCGGCAGCTTGGGCCGCAGCGACCGCTTGGCGATGCTGCTGCAGCGGGAAATGACGATAAACGATTGCGACGTCATTCGCGTAATCTTCGGCGATTTTCTTAACGAGGGGATAGTATGCAGCGCAGGCCGGGCATTGAAAATCACTGTATTCGACGAGCACCACCATTGCCTCGCGATTGCCTTTAACATGGTCCTCGGCAGTCATAATCGCCGCCTGGCCGCCGGCAGCCGGACCGCCATCAGCGGCTATACCCAAATATACGAGCCCTGCCGCGGCCAGAACGACGACGCCGAGAATTGCGATGGATGATTTGCTCATGCGTGTGCAAAAAATTTAATTCCGGTGGACCTACCGGATCACTACTGGAATACGCCCAGAGCCTAGCGCAAACGATGACACAAATCCAGATGATGAATTTTGAGAGGTGTTGCAACCAAGTGATCGCAAGCTCGCTGGTCTCGGTATAAAAACAACGGGGCGTGGCAGGCTCTCCTGCGCACGCCCCCTCCGAACTGCCTCCTTTCAGTTCCGATTCGGGTCGATGGGTTCGAGCGTGACCGGGTGGAGATGCTTTTTCTCCAAGAGGTCGTAAATGCCAATGAGTGAACCTGACGCAAACCACTCGCGTCGCCATTCGGGAGGCATCAAGTGATATCCACAACGCTCTGATGCTCCATCGCGGTAGGATTCCCGATATCGGGCATGGTCGGGACAATTCCCGATTGTCCCATCGGGTAACGTAATCCCCTCACATGGTCGAGGACAGTTCGGTGATGGACCGACTACTCGCCCAATGACATTGCCGCCCTCGTCGAATACTTCGAGCCGGATAGCGGCCCGCTCAACGAGAAACATGTTATCAGCGATCGCCTGCGCCTGTTCGAGTGCCACTCCTGATGCGTCGGCCTCTATCGTTGCTTCCTGCGGGATGGGCATCCCGCCCCGCAATGCCACACCACGCAGAGTGTATTTCACGGTACTTTCCTTTCGTCGGTGAGATTCTTTTCTCGCTCGGACTATAGCGTTCTCAATCAAAAACCGCAAGCGAAATTGCCTGCGGTTTTTGAGTTCAATTAGTGATACGAATCTACCAATTTTGTGGACCGTGCGGGGATCGAACCCGCGGCCTCCTCGATGCCATCGAGGCGCGCTACCACTGCGCCAACGGCCCAATAACTGTTTTGGAAAGCGCTTGGAGTATACTCGGTAGTAGAGCGAACTTCAATGCGGTGGAGAATAGGTCTCCGCCATGCGCGCCGCGCAACTTCGAGTGATAACAAGGATCTCTGCTTCACTACCGGGTATACCGCGTATACCGTTGCAGACGCTTTCGAGCAAGCGAACTACCACACTCATCGAGGTATGGCAGTATTGGTTTCTCTTATCGGGTTTAAATCTCTCCGTGAATGATCGATCTTTATCTCAAAAAGCTTGGCGATGATATACCTCGATGAGTGTGGTAGCGAAATGCCGCAGACATTCACCTGCGGCATCGCATAGTTCGGACCTTCAAATCCCCGAGAAATCGCACTTGCGATCCAACCTTCCAAAAGAGAAGGAGGGCACCACACTGGGAGCCCTCCTGGAAATGGTTGCCGCGAACGGCAGTGGAAGAATCTGCAGAGGCAGACACTGGTGCCGAATCGGCGGTCTCTCAATAAAGAGCTGGGGCGGACCGAAGGTCCTATATGATCGCTCCTGGAAAGCAGCAATCGTTTTTAGTATAGCACATACCGGCCACTGGCAATAGGTTTCGCCGGCCGGGGGCCACGCGCAAAAAGCCGCTTTTTATAAGCATTTATCGGAGCGAAGCAATTTTTATCCACAAGAAAATTTTGAATGCGCCCCCGGAGAGAATTCCTGCGCAGGCAGGAAACTCCCATCTTTGCAACGCCCCTGCCAGGAATCGAACCTGGATCCGCGGCTTAGGAGTCCGCAGTTCTGTCCTTTGAACTACAGGGGCAAATCGGCTATCTGTCGATGCTGAATATCGTCGGAATATGGTAGCATACAGTAGGGATTTATGCATGCGCCGAAAAATCGTAAACCCAATATCAAGGCGCTTATCTGGCTCGAGCGACTCTTCCTACTATTTCTCATAAGTTCCTTTGCCGCTCTGCCATTCCTCGGCACGCGCGAATCATTCTTTTTCTGGATCGCCTATGTCATCGGGGGCACCGCGGGCTATGCATATCTAACAGCGGCCTTCGGAGGCAACAATCGGTGGGGCGAAGAAGTCATGGGTATCGGCATTCTTGACCCGTTTTTCAGATTTTTTCGAGCAAAAAATAAACACTAGTTCTCACTCGTTACCCGACGCTCTCCGTCATGACCTACGAACAGCAAGTCATTGGTGTGGTCAAAAAAGCCCTGCCGGCGGTTGTTTCCATTATCGTCGGTAAAGACCTCAAAGCGCTGGAGGCCCAGGGGTTTCCCTTTTACGGCGAACCGCCATTGTGGGGGCCGAGCGAAGAAGAAATCGTCGAACGCCTGCCCAAAACCGACGGCGGGAAAATCCGCGTCGGCGGCGGATCGGGATTTGTCGTGGCGGCCGACGGATTCATCCTGACCAACAAACACGTCGTGGCCGACCCCGATGCCGAATACACGGTCGTGGCCCCGACCGAAGAAAAATTCCCCGCGCGCGTGCTCGCGCGGGATCCCATTAATGACGTCGCGATCCTTAAGATCGATTCGGCGGATGTGAAGCTGCCGATCCTCGAGCTTGGAAATTCCAACTCAATCGTGCTCGGCCAAAGCGTGGTCGCGGTCGGCAATGCGCTCGGCGAATTCCGCAATACGGTTTCAACCGGCATCGTGTCGGGCCTATCCCGCTTCGTGACCGCCGTAACCGACATGGACGGCCATGCCGAGCGTTTGCGCGGCCTAATCCAGACCGATGCCGCCATCAACCCCGGCAATTCGGGCGGCCCGCTCGTCGACCTTACCGGTAACGTCATCGGCATCAATTCAGCCGTAGTCTTCGGCGCCCAAAACATTGGCTTTGCTATCCCGATCAATAAGGCCAAGCAGGACCTCGCCGACGTGCAAAAATTCGGCCGCATTCGAAAGCCCTTCCTCGGCGTACGTTACTTGGCGCTTACCAAGGAACTGCGCCAGAAACTGAGAGCCCCGAGCGATACCGGGGCGCTGGTCGTCAACGAAGAGCTCAACGGCCATGCCGTGGTGCCGGGTTCTGCCGCCGACCGAGCCGGCCTGCGCGCCGGCGACGTGATCATAGAAATCAACGGGACGCCGATTACCGATACCATGCCCGTTGAGGAAATCATCGAACGCGCGGCAATCGGCGACGAAATAACCATCTCGCTCGTCCGCAACGGCAAGCCGCTTACGTGCCGGGCGAAACTGACCGAACGCCACGAAGTGCGCTAATCGCATGCCCGAACCGTGACGCGCGGCGGCGCGGCGCGGTAGCATAACCGAGATCACTTACCGGAATGCCCGACCAATCGCAACCTCAATCCGCGCCCCCACGCCCTCGGCACATTGCATTCATTTTGGACGGCAACCGCCGCTGGGCCGTCCAGCGCGGCCTTTCAAAATTGGAAGGCCATCGCTACGGCAGTGAAGCGCTCAAGAAGATCGTGCCCGCGCTGATCGCCCGCGGCATCGCCGTTGCCTCGCTTTATATTTTTTCGACGGAAAACTGGCGCCGCACCCAGGAGGAAATCGGGGCGATCATGGACCTGATCAAGGACGCCTTCGCGCAAGAGTTCGAAGAATTCAAGAGGCAGGGCGTACAGGTGCGCATTGCCGGGCGCATCGCGGATTTTCCCGAGGATATCCGGAACGTCTTCGCCGAAACCGTTGAAGCGACCAAAACGAACACCAAGCTCATCGTCAACGCCTGCCTGTCATACGGCGGACGCGAGGAAATCACCCGCGCCGCAAAAGCGCTTGCCGCCGAGGCCGCGCGCAATCCCGCGTCCGTGGAAACCATCGACGAGACCGCGGTCCAGCGCAAGCTCTATACTGCCGATCTACCCGACGTGGATCTCTTGATCCGCACCGGCGGCGAGCAGCGGCTTTCCGGCTTCCTACCGTGGCAATCAACATATGCCGAACTTTATTTCACGCCCGTGTATTGGCCCGATTTCAACGAACAAGAGCTCGACAAAGCAATCGAAGAGTTCGGCCGCCGCAAGAGGAATTTCGGCGCCTGACATCGATATGCAAACAAAACCGCTCCGCCGTACGGCGGAGCGGTTTTGTTTGCACCGAGCTATGCGCCCAGTGCCGCTTTTACCTTTTCGACGATCTCGGGAAGATGGGTTTTCGCCTTGACCAAATACTGGGCGACGTTGAGCTCGTTCGCGGCCGCCTGCGACTGCTCGTCTTCCAAATTCGAAAGCATAATGGCCGGCACGGCCGCACCCCCCTCGAGCGCGCGGATCTCGCGCAATGCTTCGAGTCCGCTTTTTTGCGGCATGACGATATCGAGCAGCAAGAGATCCGGCTTCTCATCCTTGAACTTCTGAATCACGTCCTCGCCGCTGATCGCAAGCACTACCCGTAGGCCTTCTTTCTGGAATGCATCCGAAAGGAGCGTGACCATAAAGGGATCGTCCTCGGCCATGAGGATCGTCTTTTGATTCGTGCTCATGGCGTTACTATACGATGCATACGATGCCTAAATCCAGTATACTGGCTGCACTATGTTGTTTTCGAAAGACATCACGAAACCCTTGCTTATCCGAAATGAGAGCCCAGAAGCCAAGCGCGCCCGAGCTAAAAAAACTGTAGCGCGCCTGCGGAAGCGCTATCCCGGCGCTACAATCGCGTTGAAATTCGGAAACCCAATGCAGCTTCTGGCCGCGGTAATCATGTCCGCGCAATGCACTGACAAAAAGGTAAACGAGGTCACGGCAATGCTCTTCAGGAAATACCGCACCGTGGACGATTTTGCCGATGCTGATCTCGGAACGTTCGCACGGGAAATCAGGCAAACGGGATTCTACCGCGCCAAGGCGCTTGCCATCATCACCTCGGCCCGCATCATTCGCGAGAAGTTCAACGGAAAAATTCCCAAGACCATGGCCGAGATGCTCAAGCTTCGCGGCGTGGCGCGCAAAACGGCCAACGTCGTCTTAGGTAATGCCTACGGCGTCGTGGAGGGCATTGCCGTGGATACGCATGTGCGCCGCCTATCCCAGCGCCTTGGATTCACGACGCACGACGACCCGGTGAAAATCGAGCAGGACTTGATGGCATTATTCCCAAGGCAGCTCTGGTTTGTCCTCACCTATACGCTGATCGACCACGGCCGCGCGATCTGCACGGCCAAAGGGCGAAAATGCTCGCTCTGCCCGGTGCGGGATATATGCCCGGCGTCATTGATATAGCGCTGTTACTAAATATGTACGCGGCGCCCGATGCTTCGGGCGCCGCTTCATTCTTCTCGTCCTTCGTCAGCTCCGCTTCTTCGTGGTGATGGCCCAGGACCCCTGGCCGTCCGGCGTACACTTCTGGAATTGCAGCCGGACGATGTCCCGATCCGGATGCTGCCGCTCATATGCGGCTTCCACCTCTTCGGCGGTGTTGCAGTACGCCGCCGCGGTAGCGATCAGGGACTCATTCTCGCTGATCTTCTCCTCGAGGATAGTGATCAGCGGCGCCGTCGGAGAGTGCCAAGCCTGATAGCCGTAGACGAGGGTCCCGGCGAGCACGAGCACCAGCGCGAGCACGATGACGAGCTGGTTCGAGTCGCAGTAGCGCCTGACATTCGCGATCATCGGATCTCCTCCTTGATCCGCGCGGTGGGGTCCTTGCCTCGTCCTGGAGCGGCAGATTGTTATCACCAATCTCCGGAGAGATGGAGAGAATAGTTCTCCGGAGGTCGCTAATAAAAACCTACCATCTCGCCTGAATTTCCCGAAATCACACATCGAGAAACTCGGGTGAGAGCAGGAGCAGAGAATCCTTGCTACCTCCTGCCGCGTATCGTGGCTTCGCACCTGCGCCGCGTGAAGAACTTTCTTTGCCCTTCTCTGAATCCGCTACCGGCGTACATCCGCGTTTTATCCGCGTTGATCCGCATAATAGTGGACTCGGGTTAGGGGAGATGGGCGGCGGGATGCGCCCATCTCCTGTGTGCAGCGTCTTCACATCTCCGGCATAAAGATCGTCTCCTTTCTCACGTGGTTGATCGACTGCCTATGCCATATCTCACCTCCCTTCCATCGGCCGTCGAGCACGCGCCGCCTACTTCACGACCGACCAGTCCACCTCGCGCGGATTGTTGGTCGGGATGCACTCCACCTTGAGCGGGTTGGCGGTGATCGGCTGCTGCTTCGGCTGCGCCTTGGAATTGCTGCTCGTGTTGCCGGCCATTGGATTCCTCCTGCCCCTGCGCATGAGAGCTTTTCGCCTCTCAGAATCTTCGAGCCCCATGCTCGAAGACCCAATTGAAGCGAGGAGGGAGCGCGATCTACTTCGACCGTCTCCCTCCCGCGAACACTACGACCGGAGCCACGCCCAGGTGCGACGCGGCAATCGGGTGTACCACGTACCCGGATTCGGCAAATCCACGTGCTGAACGGCGCCGGTCAGGATTCCGATGTAGTGCACCGCGAAGCCTACCGTGACGAGCAGCGGGTCGCCCTCACCCGGAATGATGTCCAGATGAAGAAGAACCGGGAGCGTCCACGGGGTGGCCTCCATTCCGGCCACGATCATCAGAACACCCACTGCCGTCCCGAATCCAGCCACTACGCTCGTGCAGATCTTCATCAACATGACGATCTCCTTTCTCGAAGAACTCCACCTGGGGACCGCGATTCACCATGAATCGTAGCCCCGAGAAGAATTCCTCCATAAACAAACGGCCGGGGAGAGAACCCCGGCCGTTTTTGTGTATACAAATGGCTGGTGTCTCTCCTCACCACCCGTGTTTGGCTTGGAATGTGCCTGCCGACAGCATATCTGTATAATATATATATTACGCTATATATCTGAATATGTCAATAGTACTATCGAAAATAGCAGAAAATATGCCTTTAAAGACCCTATTTACTGATTGATAAAAAGATCGTCAAATTCTCGGAGCTGCTGGCGCAGCCGATTCGACAGTTCAATACTCGTTTGGAGCTCGGCAGTTACGGTCTTTGCAAGCGGCGGCAGCTCGGTCGGAATTTCCGGTGATTTGCCATCTACTAAATCTTGATAGTACCGCTTTGTCAGCGCGAATAACCGTTCGCGGTCATGATGATACCGGGCGCTCGCATCCGCGAACGCGGCGAGCGCTTTGAATGCCTGCTCGGCCTTTGCCGCCGCCAGAGGAGAGGCAATCTGCGATGATAATTGCACGAGATCTCCGGCAAGCGCGGCTAGCTGCGCACTGGCTTGCTCCTGGGCGGCGTTGGCCGCAAGCGCCGCATCAAGCAGCGCGATTGCCGCGGCATACTCGCGGTTCGACTCAAGCTCGACGAGCGGACGGATATCCACGTCCGCAATGCTATTATGCTCGGCAAGGAGTGAAGCTGCTTCGGCGCGGCGTTCTGAAAATTCAAGCGGCAAGACCGGCGACGGCGCTCTGCCATACCACAGCACCGCGCCGGTCACGATTGCGATTGCAACCGCGGCAATGCCCCACCGCCATATGCGCGCATTCGGTATCGCCGCATCCATGGTGAGCCGACTATACGCTGCCCGCGCGCAAACGACAATTGTGAATAAACGGCCCGAAAACTTACCGGTTCCTTTGGCAGCGGCTGCACGCGGTCGTGCCGCGGCCGGCGACAATCATGCGCTTCAGTACACACCGGCAGCGCGGACAGTGCGATCCGGCACGACCATAGACGCGATGATGCTCGCGAAATCCGCCGCGCGCACCGTCCGGGCCTGCCCAGTCGCGCAAACTCGAACCGCCGGCGCGCAAACTCGCCGCGATCGTCGCAAGCAACGCGCGATGGAGCCGGCCGAGCGTTTTGGCGGAAAGCGATGCGGCAATCGCGCGCGGATGGATGCGCGCTCGCCACAGCGATTCATCCGCGAGAATATTGCCGATGCCGGCGATCGTATCCTGGCGCAACAGCAATGCCTTGATGCCCGCGCGGCGCCCGGCTACGCGGCGGATAAATGCTTCGCGGCCGATCGTTCGAGCATCCGGCCCCAATGAGCTAAGATACGCATGCGCCAACAGTCGCGCCGGATCGCCGTACCAAATACGGCCGAATTTCCGCGGATCAATGAACCGCAGTTCGGTTCCATTGCCGAGCGTCCACCACGCGCGCGCCCAAGGCGAACGCACCGATCCGGCCGGCTCGACCGCCAAGCGGCCGCTCATGCAGAGGTGCACCGCGAATTGGCGCGCCGGCGCGCCGGAAAGATCGACCAACAATACTTTGCCGCGGCGTTCAACCGAACGGATGGCCCGGCCGGGAAGTTCGCGAGCCATGGCTATGCGGGATGCGCCGATAATATTGCGCGGCCATGCGCTGTGGAATGCCGTGATGCGCTCGCCGGAAATCAGCGGTAGAAGTTTGCGCCGCGTGAGTTCTACTTCGGGAAGTTCTGGCATAGCGTTCTAAAATTCTGAGCGCAACGAACAAATTTTAGTAAACGCTCTGCCCATCCCGCTGCAAAAATTCTTCGAGCACCTGTTTATCCCTCCGCAAGCGCATCTCGTTGGCATAGATCCGCTCGATTGCCTGCTGGACCGCGCGCTCGGCCCCGGGAATCTGGTGCGTGCGAAAAAACGAACGAATCTCGCGGGCTTTCGCGCGCATAGCGAACAATCCCGCCGGATGAATTAATGCGGCAAGACCGTGCTGGCCGCCGTAGCGGTTCAAAAACGTCTTCCAATGTTTCCGCACGAATTTCCATGCAAGCTCCCGGCCATACGGGTTGGTCCAGACCGTCGCGACGATGCCGATCGTATCCTGTTGGCGCACGTGCCGCGACAGCGCGAACGCAAGCGTGCGCTGGAGCAGCGCAGCATCGCCAAAAAGGGCAAGCGCCCGGCCGAGCCGGTTTTTTTCTTCGTGCAATTCGGCGCGGATGTACAGCCGCGTAAGCTTCCGATGCTCCGGCGCGCCGCCGTTGCGCGCGGCGAGTCCATAGACCACGTTGCGTAGATCCGCGGGCACGCGGTTCTTTCGTTCGGTCACGCCGCGAAACATCCGCCGGATGCGCGTGATGGTTGCCGTATCGCCGTACATGCCGAAGTTCGAGAGCGCGAGCGAGCGCAAGAGCGTATCGGTGTGATTCTCGCGCGGGCGCTTTTGCCAGCCAACGCGCCGAGCGACGTCCGCGAAGATCCGCCGCGCGAACGATTCGAACGGCGCGGCGAGCGGCCCGCGGGCGATGAGCGTCCAGATATCGCCGAGCCCGCTCGCGATCTCGGTCCAGACCGTATAATCGGTTTCGCCGACGTAGCTTTGGGCGAGTTTGAGCGCCTCGGCACTCGGCAACTCGGCCGCTTCGGCGAGCGCGAACGCGTCGCGCACCAGACCGAGGCGATCCAGCGGCTCGAGTTTGCGCCGCCGCACCGGCTTTTCCAGCGCAGCCAGGAGGTCCGGGGCATAACGCGTGCGAAATACCCCCGATTCGCCGCTGTTTAGCTTGATCCAAGCTGAACGCGGCACGGGAATGCGCTCGCGCCGCCGCTCCATGAGCATATGCTTGGCCGCAGTATTCGATCCGATGCGGATGGACAGGGGAATCGGCCAGACCGTCCGATCCGTCGAACGCGCCGACAGCGGGCTTGAAAAAAAGCGCTTCTGATCCAAGGTAAGCGCGCCGTTTTCCCTGCGGGCCGAAACCACGGGGTATCCGACGCGGCGGGTCCATTGCGCCATGAGCCGGCGAACCGGTTTTTCCGAAATTTTTTCGAACGCTTCCCAAAGATGAACGGTCGAGGTGTTGGCGTAGCTGTGTTTCTTCAAGTAATAGCGGAGGCCGTCGCGAAAATTCCGTTCCCCGATATATTCGGCAAGCATCCGGATGACGCTTGCGCCTTTCGAGTAGCTGACCGCGTCGAATATTTCGCTGATCTCGTCCGGATGGTGCACGTCCACTTCGATCGGATGCGAATGCTTGAGCGCATCCAGTTCGAGCGCGCGCCCTAAATCCTGGTACGCGAATTGCGTCCAGATATTCCACTGCGGAAAGAGATGGTCGACCGCCAAGTACTCGATGTACGAGGCGAACCCCTCGTTGAGCCACAAATGCGTCCACCATTCCATGGTGACGAGATTCCCGAACCATTGGTGCGAAAGCTCATGTGCGATGACCAGTGCAACCCATTGGCGCGTCGCGGCCGACGTATGCTCGGGATCCACCAATAGCGCGGATTCGCGATACGTGATCGCGCCCCAGTTTTCCATCGCGCCTGCGGCAAAATCCGGAATGGCGATGAGGTCGAGCGCGGGCAGGGGATAGCGGATGCCGAAGTAGCGTGAGAAAAAGGGAAGAATTTTTACCGCACAGTCCAGGGCGAATTGGGCTTGGTGTTTTTTGCCGGGCGTGACGAACACGCGCACGAGCACGCCATCGGCGGTTTTTTTCTCGATCCACTCGAACTTGCCGACGATAAACGCCAACAGATACGTCGACATTTTGGGCGTGGGAGCGAACGAGACGATCTTGTAGCCGGCCTCGTGTTCGCGGATTTCGATCGGCAAAGTGTTGGAAATCGCCACGCTTTCTTGCGGCACGATGAGATTCACGTCGAATACCGCCTTGGCCGCCGGTTCGTCGAAGCAGGGGAATGCGCGGCGCGCGTCGGTCGCCTCGAATTGCGTCGTGGCCAGCGTATGCTTCTTGCCGTCGGCTTCGAAGTGGCTGCGATAAAACCCGCGCATCTGGTCGTTCAGGATGCCGCGGAACACGAGGCGCAAGGAAAGCTCGCCCTTCGGCAGGGCGCGCGGGAACGCGAATGCGGCCGTCTCTGCCTTTTCGTCGTAGCTGATGCGCTGGGCGAACAGCTTCTCGGCGCCCTTTTCGGCTTCGACGACTTCGATCGCCAATTCCTTGGCATGCAGCGTAATGCGTTGTTCGGATCGTGCGAGCTTGATCCGGATCGTTTCTTCACCCTCAAACGTGAATCGCTCCAAGTCCGGTTTGAGCGTGATATGGTAGCGGATCGGCGTGATGTGTCCGGGCAGCCGGACGCTTTGCTTCTTCGGTGGTTTGGTCGGCATAGGGTTACCGGCGGATATAGGGGGCGTTGGTGAGCCGTTCGGCGCCTGACGATGTTACGACCAGATCGTCTTCGATGCGCACGCCGCCGCGGCCCTCAAGATAAATGCCCGGTTCATCGGTCAGTACGGTTCTCGCCCGGATTGCAGCGCGATAGTCGCACGGATCGTGCGCTTCGAGCCCCACGCTATGGCCGAGCGCATGCGTGAAATTCTTACCGTAGCCGCGCTCGGCAATGTATGAGCGCGCAATGCCATCATACTCTTTCCAGCTCATGCCGGGCCGCAATGCGCGGGCCGCGGCGCGGTTTGCGGCGAGCACGATATCGTATGCGCGCCGCAATTCCGGATCGGGTTTCTTGCCGGGAACGAATATCGTACGCGTCAAATCGCTGCAATAGCCGTCCGCATAGCGGCCGCCGAAATCCAAAACGACCGTCTCGCCCGGCCGCAAGCGGCGTTCATTCGTATTATGATGCGGGATCGCGGCGTTCGGACCGCTGGCGACAATCGTCGAAAAACTATTCTCGATCGCCCCGCGCCGGCGCAACGCCATATCGATTTCGCGCGCAACATCGATCTCGCGCGTGCCTGCGCGGATGCGCGGCGCGACATCGGCGAACGCACGGCTCGTGCTGCGGCACGCGCGGCGCAAAGCCGCGATCTCGCCGGCATCCTTGATTTGGCGGAGTTTGCCGACGATATCGTCGAGCGGAATCCATTTCTTTTTTACGCGCGCGGCCAGACGCTCGGCCATGAGCACCGAGACGCGCTCACCCTCGTAGCCGATTCGGCTAATGGAGGCCCGGGCCGCTTTGGAAATTTCGGCAATGATATCAGAAAATTTCCGATTCGCATTCGCCTGCATCAGTTCGCAGTGTCCCGCTTCGCTCCGGGCGCGTTCGGTATAGCGCGCGTCAGTGGCGATATACGCGCGTTCGCGCGTAATGATGAGTGCCGCCGAGGTGCCGCTGAATCCGGAAAGGTATCGGACGTTCTTATTGCCGCCTTCGTCCACGAAAAGCACGAACGCATCCACGCGTTCTTTGGAGAGCAGCGCGCGCAGCCGGGTGAGTCGTGCGGCAATTGAATGACTGGATGGCATGAAGAAACTGCGCGTAAACCCCGTTACAACCCGGACACCTCATCCTTCAGGACGGGAGGAGGAAAAAATCTAAACGAGCGTATTGGAGATCCAGGCCCTTGGGCTGGGTTGTAACGGGGTGAAGCATCGCAAAAAGGAATGCGCCGGTCAACGTTGACCGGCGCAGTTCGTACAAGTCGGAAAGGTCTATTCGCCGCTCGGGGCAAGCTCGACGCCGCTTTCGTGCTCCAGGATCACCCGACGCGGACCGTATTCGACATGGCCAAGATGCATGAGTTCGTGCCCTATGCGGCGGCCGACGGCAAGCGCCCGATCGACCATGCGCTCGGGCACGATGAAGACCATGCCGATGCCGGCGTTGAAAGTTTCGTAGAAGTCCTTCGTGGTCACGCCGCAGTCCGCAAGCCATGCGCGGAGGAACGACCAGAACGCCGTCGGCGCGGGCCACCGCCGGATGCGATACGTGAACTGCCATGGTGCCCGATCACGCGCCATCTTGGCCGCGCCGTCGCCGGTAAGCGGCTTGATCGCGAAGATCTCGCACTCCTTGATCAGCGCCTCGACCAGATCCGCGTACGACGGCGTCGGCACGAGAAGATGCTCGCCGAGGCACCGGTTGTCCGGCAGCACGTGCAGCAAGCCCTCGGAAAGCGTTGGGAGATTGCGAATGATCGGCGAGCTGCCGTTGGTATGGTAGCCCTGCGACGCCACGCCGATGATCTGGGAGCCCTGATCGATGCCACGATCCCGAACCATGCGCTCGGGCGGAGCGATAATACCGATGCCCGAGCCAAAGAATACCGCGGCATCGGGAACCGGCAGCGACGGGGCCGACGGCTTCACGAGGTACGGCAGCGCGGGCGAATCGCCGGTGAGCAGTGCCGCCCGCGATGCCTCGCAGGCATGGCGGAAGCTCTCGACGATCACGCGGATACGCCGCTCATCGTTGAACCATGCGTCCGCGCTTGCGCCCACGCCGAGCAGGTACGCGAACGGGAGCGCGCCGCGGCGCAAGAGGTCGTACTCCGTCATCATCAGCGTGTCGAATCCCATGCCCGCGAAGTAGCGGGCATCATTCGTCAGCCGGTACATCATCTCGGCAAAGAGGGTCTTGTGGCCCTGGCTCTCGAGGATCGCGAATTCACGATACGGCTGGTCGCCCAGATACGACCACGTTCCGTCCTCGGTGATGAACATCTTGCGCCGGTCGAACGGCAGGCGCCGCGTGGAATCGGCGAGCCCGCGCATCATCCGCTTCCACGGATTCATGAGCTGGTAGTCCACGCCCGCTGCGGCGTTGGCTTGCGACATGTCGCCCTCCTGATGAAAAGAACAAGATCGCCCCGCGTGCGGGACGACCTTGTTGTACGCCAATTCTATTGAATTCGCCAGGGGGCCTAACGGGAGTTGAACCCGTGCCGACGCTGCCACAGAGCGCCGTGCTGCCGTTACACCATAGGCCCCATACTTATTGTTCTGCCCGCGTACTTGCAATACCCTGCCCGTCTTTGCGAGCGCCGGCGCGAGCTCCAGCTTTTCTACCACCTGAGACGCGGTATCGTCCACCATTGCGCGATACTGCCGCGGGTTCTCGATAGAGTCCGGGACTTCACCGATTACGATCCGATCGCGAAAGCGCGCTTCGTCTTCAGATCCCATAATTCCGCCTCGCCCTCGGAGGGATTCGAACCCCCAATAGCAGGTCCGAAGCCTGCCGTGATATCCATTTCACCACGAGGGCGCGAATGCTCGAAACGAAGCGTCCTTACCATACCATTCCGCTCGCCGTCGTTTCCAGACGTGATTCGCGCCCGCCTCTGCTGAGGCGGGCGCGTGCTAGATTCTGCGGGCGAACGTGATGGGCGGCGGAACGACCCGCCCCGGACCGAAGGCATAGGCGATCTCGCCGAGCTCCGGGATATTCGCCACGAAGAACGCCTGCTCCCCCCGCATCACCGGCTCGCCGGAAAACATGCCGGCCGGGATGTGGGCGTGGAGTCCGCGCTCCGTCGGGCACCGCTTCGCGGCGCTGATGTCGCCACATGCTTCCAGCCCGAAGCGCTCGATCAGCGCCGCGACGCTCGTCGCATTGAATTCGCCGATCAACTCTCCGCCGAAGTAGACCCGATAGGTCATAGCGGCTCCTTTCCTAGCTTGGTCTTGGGAGAACCGCAGGGGCGAAAAACAATATATACCAATACAAACAATTTGTCAATAGATGCTACGGCTGCTATAATGCGCGCTATGACGCGCGCGATCTCCCGGCAATTCCATATCCCCGAACCCGTGCTCGCCGTCATTCGCGCTCTCGAGCAGGCGGGTTTTTCGGCATACGTGGTCGGCGGCTCGGTGCGTGATCTCTGTCTCGGCCGCGGGCCGGAAGATTGGGACGTGGCGACCAACGCGCGGCCCGAAGAAATCCAGAAAATTTTTCCCGAAAGTTTCTATGCGAACAAATTCTTTACCGTAACCGTGCAGACCGGCGCCGAAGATCCGCGCCTCGCCGAAATCGAGGTCACGACGTTTCGCGCCGAAGGAAAATACGAGGACTTCCGCCATCCCGAAGACGTGAAGCCGGCCAAAACCATCGAAGAAGACCTGAGCCGCCGCGATTTCACCGTCAATGCAATCGCGCTCGGCGTTGATGCCCATGGCGCGGTCGTGCTCGTGGATCCGTTCGGCGGCGAGGCCGATCTTCAGACCGGCGTCATCCGCGCGGTCGGCGATGCCGACGCGCGCATCGGCGAAGACGCCTTGCGGATGCTCCGCGCCGCGCGGTTTGCCGCAGCGCTCGGCTTTTCGCTGGAATCGAAGACCCGCGAAGCCATCAAGCGGCACGCCGGTCTGTTGCGCGCGATTTCCAAAGAACGCATCCGTGACGAATTTTCAAAACTTATCGCGATCGAAGATCCGGAATCGTGGAACCCGGGACCCGAATACGGCATGAAAACCGACGTGCCGGGCAAACCCGCCGCGCATCCGGCCGAAGAAGTCCGCCGCATCGGGGCAAGCCGCGCCTGGCAGGGCATCGAGCTTCTGCGTGAATTGGAATTATTGAAGGAATTCCTTCCCGAGCTCGAGGAAGGAGTCGGCTGCACGCAAAACAAACACCATGTGTATACGGTCTGGGAACATAATCTGCGCGCGCTCGATTATGCCGCACGCCAGAAGTGGACGCCCCTGGTCCGCATCGCCGCGCTCTTTCACGACATCGCCAAGCCCCGCGCCAAGCGCGGGGAAGGGCCGGATTCGACGTTTTACGGCCACGACGTCTCCGGCGCGAAGATGAGCACCGAAATCCTCGGCCGCCTGCGGTACCCGGACGCATTCATCGAAACCGTGGCCAAACTCGTGCGCTGGCATTTATTCCGCTACGACTACGACGCCGACGAGGTGCAGACCACGGATTCGGCGATCCGCCGGCTTATCCGCAATATCGGGGAAGAAAGCATCGAGGACCTCGTGCGCGTGCGCATGTGCGACCGCATCGGCTCGGGCGTACCCAAAGCCGTGCCCTACCGGCTGCGGCATTTCCAATTTCGCGTCGAGAAGGTGCTCCGCGAGCACGAAGCCGTGCGCGTCACGATGCTCAATATTCGCGGCGACGAGATCATGCAGCTCTTGGGCATCGGCCCGGGGCCGAAGGTCGGCCACGTGTTGAACGCGCTGTTGGAAGAAGTGCTCGATGATCCGAAGAAAAACGAGAAGGAATACTTGACCGCGCGCGCCAAAGAACTCGGAGCGCTTTCCGACATCGAGCTTGCGGCGTTGCGCGAAAAAGCCGAGACGCGCGTGGAGCTTTTAGACGACCAGCGAGAACAAGAAATCAAAGGGAAGTACCGCGTGCGCTGAACGGCTTGATAAAATCGATCAAGCCGGTACAGTAGATGTGTTAATGGAGGCCGGGCCGTAGTATACCGGCAGTACGCGCCCTTCGGGAGGGCGTAGACTGGGTTCGATTCCCAGCGGCCCGAATACAAAAATGAAACTACCCTCGCGGTGGTTTCGTTTTTGTATATTCGGTTCTGGGAATCGAAGGATATTTCGAAACGCAACAGTCGTTGCGTTTCAAAAACCCGGGCTCCGGAGGAGCGCGAAGTCGGGCGAAGCCCGGACGAAGCGCGGGGGAGGAGGATTCTCCAGCGGCCCGAATATGGCGAGACCAAAACGGCCGCCGACCATCGGCGCCCGTTTTGGTCCGTTCTTATCGCGGTTTATTCGTAAGTTTTCCGTCGAACGCCACTTCACCGCCCACGCGCACGATGTAGCGTGTGTCCGGACCCGCCGGCACGACCACGCGTACGCTTTGCGGCTTGCCGAGTACTTGAACGCAAATCTCGGCAGTCGATTCTTCCGTGAGGTTGATCTGAACCGTCGAAGGCGGCAGATCCTTGGTGCTCGATACGTTGATTTTCCAGTCAATACACGGATTGGCCCGACCGAACGTGCCGGTCACCACCGCCGTGTCGTCCTCATAGCGGATGCGCAGCGACCCGTCGGACACGATAATGTCGGCGCTCAACTCCTCCCGCTGCGACGATCCGGTAGTAGCGCCATCCTCGTCATCGTCATCATCCCCGGATGACCAATCGGTAACCACGACAGAGCCGATATCGACATCGAGGCGCACGGAGAGGGAACTGCGCGCATTGATCAAGATTTCCGCTTCCTGGGCAATGCGGTAGGCCTGTTGCGCCAGTCGGAACGCGCTCGAAAAATCATCCGCGGCAAACTTTGTCCGCGCGTCAGCGAGCGTGCGTCCGGCCAAATCCAAGCGCGCTACGGCGCGCGCGGCGACCGCATCACTAAACTTCGATCGTTTATCCTCCAAGCGCGCGCGGGTTTCGCGTATTTTTTCATCGGCCGCACCGATGCGGCCTTGCGCGGCCGTGCCCAATGCCGTGTTTGCCGAAATCCGCCGCTCCACTTCTTCGCGCGCCGTGGCGGCCGCTTGGTAGCGCGCCCGGAGCGACGTGACGAGCGGCTCCGTACCGCCGGTCATCGTGCTCGACGCGACAACCGTCGCCAAAATCCGCTCATGGATGCCCAGCGACGTCTCGACGCCGGTGCTCACATTCGCCGCGACATCGAACTTGCCCGATGCTTCGAGTTTTGCCACATGCGCGCGGATGCGCTCCGCATGCGCCTGCAGCCGCTCTTCGATTTCCAAGCGCGCCTGATCACCCAAATTCCCCGCGGCGGCAAGTTCTTCGGCCTCCTGCAACCGCCGCGCGAGCCGTTCGGCCTCCCATTCTGCACGCCGCTCGGAATTGAATACGGCGGCCGCGCGGATCTCTTCGTTGATATGCACTTTGACCGGATAGAGCAAATCTCCCGGCAGCGCGCCCTCGGCCGCGTACGATGCGCCACCGGCCGCGACCATGAATATGGCGACAACAATAGCCCCCGCGAGGCGGGGGCTTCGGGAAATGCGTACGATTGGCGATACTGCACTCACAACGCCCCGCCAATAATCTTGAAACCCCCGCGACCGGCGGGCTGGATACAGCTTCATGAATGCTTCCAATTCCGCGCGCATGGCCAGGCGTTCGGCCCGGGTCAAATGCAAATTGCGCTTGGGAGCATCGAATAAATTCTTAATCTCGTTATCCATGGTCTTGGGCGAGCGCGCGCAGCGTACGGACGGCGCGGTGCAGTCGAACGGATATCGCGTTGGCCGTCTCACCCGTTATAGATGCAATTTCTTGAGGCGCAAAATCATCAACGTATCGGAGGATAAGCACCTGGCGATGACGCCGGTCCATGCGGTCCAAGAGCGTCCGCAAGGCCTTGCCCTCAATAGTACGGGCAATCCGATCCCGGTCGTCAATTGCCGGCTCAAATCCTTCTTCTTGAAGCGCATCCAGCGACGTTGCTTTCGCCCGCCGCGCTTCGTCCACGATCAGGTTGTTCAATACGCGGTACAAAAACGCTCGCATATTCTCTACCTCCTTGCCGCTGCGCACGTACTGCCAAGTCCGGGTAAACGTCTCCTGGACGAGCTCGCGGGCACGCTCACGCTCAAACACCCGCAAGTAGCAGTGTCTGAACAAAGGGTCGGCATATTCCTCGTAACAGCGGATAAAATCCTGCTCGCTCATGGGGAAGCTCGCGTTATAAGCTGACGAGAGGATACCAGGCTTCTTACGCGCTCGTACCAAGCCGCGCAAGACCGGCAAAAGTTATATGACGCAACGGCCCACCACTTCTTACACGGAACCGCCCGCGATTGCGGAATCCCTGCGAAAACGCAAATACATGGGCTTTTCCTATAAGTTGCATATTGGCCGGAAATCGACCAGAATAGCCCCGTATTGCGGGTGTTGTATAACGGCAATACGCGACCCTTCCAAGGTCGAGCTACGGGTTCAATTCCCGTCACCCGCTTGCCGCATGCCCGCGGACCCCGAAACGTGAAAATCCTCCGGGCGGGGAGGATTTTTCTGGTTGTAAAAAGGTACCGTATCACGGTCCGGTGGCGATAAAAATGGATTTGTCAAGAGTTTGGGCGCTAAAATCTGTGGATAATTTCCTCCGTCATGGCAATTAAAGCCGTTATTTTCGACATCGACGGCACTCTGTCGCCCACGATTTCCTGGGATTATCTGACTATGCGCATTGGCGGCTCGCTCGAAGAGAATGCCGCGGCATTCGCCGACTGGAGCACGGAACGCATCACGGAGTCGGTGCTGCGCCAGCGCTTGATCGCCAATTGGACACGCCGCGCGCCGCCGCTCAAGGTAACATTTCGGTCCATTCTTGAAGAAATCGCACTCCACGACGACGCTCCTGCGGCGGTCGCATATCTGCGTAACAAAGGATATCGCATTGCCGCGATCACGGGATCGTTTGATATCTACGCCGACATCGTGGGCGAAAAACTCGGTATTGCGGACCGCTACGCGCTGACAACGCTTATCTGGGACGCGGCTGGCAGACTGACGGATATCGAGACCAACTACGACGGACGCGCACAAAAATACATCCGATTCATGGCGTTTTGTGAGCGTTATGGTCTAGCGCCGGCCGAATGCGTCGCGGTCGGGGACAGTTCGAACGATATGGAGCTCTTCCGCGTCACAAAGCGCGGCATTGCCGTTCAGACTGAGCTCGAAGCCAAGGAATTGGAGGCAATCGCATGGAAAAAAATCCGGCGTCTCAAGGAACTGACCGCCATCCTGTGATTCCGATCGCTCGCGGAACGCAAAACCCCCGCGTACGCGGGGGTTTTGCGTAATCCGCGCCTATGCGGCAGGAATTACTTCACCATTTCCTTGAGCTGCTTGGCGGCGCGGAATTTCGGAGCCACCTTTGCCGCGATCTGGATCTTTTCGCCCGTGCGCGGGTTTATTCCCTCGCGGGCAGCGCGGCGCGAGACCTTGAAAACGCCGAATCCGGCGATTTTCACCTGCTCGCCTTTGACCATCATCTTCGTGATGTTATCGAAGATCATGTCCACGATTTCCTGACCTTGCTTCTTGGTGCCGCCAATGTGGTTCGTCACGAGCTCAGAGAGCCACCGCTTGTCTGGTTTTGCCATGGTAGTGGGGTATTTGTTGGCTGAGTAACTATCGCGCGACCTTTGGAAATGGGGATGTATCGGAAATGGCGCTATTCCCTTGCTCCCTGACGCTACCAGGGAAAGGGGCCTGAAATCAATGAATTTTTCAACACCCTGTTGAAAAATACTGCATACAATCAAGCGATTCGGGCACCGGCAACGAAAAATCGGCTCTGGGAGCCGATTTTTCGCGCCACTCGGTTCACCGGGCAAATTCGATAACCCGGCTTTCCCGGATGACATTTACCTTGATTTCGCCCGGATACTTCAATTCGCTCTCGATCCGGTTCGCGATGCTTTTTGCCAGATTTCGGGCCTCCAAATCCGATACCTTTTCCGGGGTGACAAAGATGCGGATCTCCCGGCCGGCCTGAATAGCATAGGATTTTTCGACTCCATCGAAGGAGTTGGCGATCGCCTCGAGATCGCCGAGGCGTTTGAGGTAGTTTTCCACGCTATCGCGCCGCGCGCCGGGCCGGGAAGCGGAGATCGCGTCTACCGTCTGCACGATAACGCTCTCAAGCGTTTCGTAGGGATACTCCTCGTGATGCGACTGCATGGCCTGGACGATGCGCGGGTCCACGCCGAACTTCTGGAGAATACGGCGGCCGATTTCCACGTGCGTGCCCTGCACTTCGTGGTCCACGGCTTTGCCAATGTCGTGGACGAGCGCGCCCTTTTTGGCGATGGCGATGTCGGCACCGAGCTCCTGGGCCAGCATCCCGGCCAAGTGCGCCATTTCAATGGAATGCTGGAGCACATTTTGGCCGTACGATGTACGGAAGCGCAAGCGCCCCAAGAGCGACAAGAGCCGCTCGTCCAGATCAAACACACCGACTTCGAACGCGGCGTTTTTGGCCGCCTCCTTGATCTGCTTTTCAATCTCGGCGCGCGCTTTGTCTACGGCTTCTTCGATGCGCGCGGGCTGGATTCGGCCGTCGGCGATCAGATTTTCGAGCGCGAGCTTCGCGATATGACGGCGCACCGGATCGAAGCCGGAGATCACGACCGCGCCGGGCGTATCATCCACGACGATCTCAACGCCCGCGGCGCGCTCGAGCGCCCGGATATTCCGGCCTTCGCGACCGATGATTTTGCCTTTGGCCTCGTCGTTCGGAATAGAAACTGTCGTGGTCGTCACTTCGGACGTAGTCGCGGTCGCAAGGCGCTGGATAATGGTCGCCAGGATCGATTTGGCCTTGCGCTCCAATTCTTCAAGACCTGTGGTCTCGAGTTTCCGGATGCGCGTAGCAAGGTTTTCATCCGCTTCCTGCTCGACTTTCTTCATAAGAATCTCCTTGGCCTCGGCCTGCGATAACCCGGCGACGCGTTCCAGCTCCTTGTCCACCGCGCCGCGCGCCTGCTCCAAATCCGCCTTGATTTGCTTCGCTTTTTCAATGCGGTCGGCCAATTCTCGGTCGCGCTCATCGAGCTGCAGGATCTTTTTGTCGAGGAATGCCTCGCGTTCGCGGAGGCGATCCTCGGAGCGTTTTTGTTCGCGCTCGCGCTCCTTCAATTCGGCTTGGCCTTCGGTAACGATTTTGACCGCCCGCTCCTTCGCTTCGATCTGGATTTCTTTCGCTTCCTGCTTTGCGCCTTCGAGCATTTCGCGGATGCGCGACTCGACGGAGTTCTTGCGCCGCTCCGACATCAGCGAATTGATAAAGTAGCCGAGGCCGATGCCTACGGCGAGGATGGCAATGAAGCCACCGACGATAGGGAGTGACATATGACTCGTATTCCCTGCCGATTCGATTCGGCAGCAATGAGAATTAACCGCTGGAATCAGCGGTTAGCGTCGAATGCGTGTTGAGATCTCTTCTCTCTGAAGAGGTGTGCGAGTTCGCATACGGGCGGCCTGTCGGTAGGGCAGGCGCAGGTGCCCGGAGCGTCGGAATCGGGTACGAACAGGGGTCGGGCGGTCGCGATTCAGCCGCTTCGGTCGTCTCATTACCCCGAGAACCCTGCACGCCCTTTCAGGCGCCGGGTAAATCGTTCAGGGAAGTGGTTACAAAAGGACGATTGCATCATACCGGCAAGCGTAACGAACGTCAACTCTGCGCAACGCCGAATCGAGAACCAAAAAACCCCGGATGCCTGCCCGCCTGGGGCGGGGCGCCGGGGCTTTTGGCATAGTTGTTTCGGCGACCTTTGGACGGCGAGTAGTAGGCGAGAAGCCGCGCGTTAGCGGCGGCTCGGGACAGATATCGCGAGCGGCGAGAGAAATTCCTCGAATGCGGCCGAACGCCGGGCCAGCGCATTGCGGATGTCGCGGGCGAAGAATGCGCCGATCGCCAGGTATGCAATCACGAGTAAGCGGGACTGCATGCTTTTGACGAAAAAGTTATCAACGAAGAATTGAACGAATGCCGTAAGGCCGTCGGATGCCGCGAGCGCATTCAGGAGAATCTGGCGGAGGGAAATCTGGGTCATCACCCCGGCCGCGACGCCCACGAGCAACACACCCTCAACTGCAAGGAGGGGGGCGACGCTCTTCCAAAACCAAACCGTGTAGACGCGGCGCATCACGCGCTGCTTGAGCGCGGCGTCGGGATCGGCGGGGGACCGAGAGATTCCTGAAAAACGCATAGAAACGAATTAGGATGCTAACAACTTCTTAAACACCTTGCGGGCCCGAAATAGTTTCATCTTGAGGGCACCGATCGTGATGCCGTGGCGGTCGGCGATCGTCTGGTAGGCCTGGTCTTCCAAATAATAGGCCGAGAGCAGATCCCGCAGATCCGCGGGCATCATTTCTAATACCGAGCGTACTACTTCGGCGGTTTCGCGCTCGAGCATTGCCTTGCGGAAGCCGTCGTGGGCTTGTTCCGCGGTCGGGTCCATTTCTTCAGGGATGGGCAGTTCGCGTTTTTTGATGCGGTGGTAATGGGTGATCGCGGTATTGAGCACGATTTTGTACGCCCATGAGGAAAATTTGCGATCATTGCCCTGGCGGAATTTCTTGGCATGCCGGTAGATCTTGACGAATGCCTCCTGCACCACATCCTCGGCATCGGTCCGGTTGCCGACCACGCGCTGCGCCGCGCGCAAAAACGGCGCCTGATAGCGATCCACGAGCAGCCCGAAAAGCGCGGGCCGTTCTTGGCTCGACGCGAGAATAACTTCATCGGGGATATCCAGCGCCGCCGCCGGAGCGGCGGCAGGGGGCTGTTCGGTTTCTAGATATTCCTGCGCCATGGACTCATACGTAGCAGAATCGGCTCCTTATTTCAACCCATCATCGCAAAAAGCGCAAACTCACCTCGCCCTGACTCCATGCAGTTGTTACACTGAATGCATGGCCAGCGTTCCCAAACCCGTCGTGCTCGCGGTATTGGACGGTTTCGGCGTATCGCCCGAGGCCAGAGGCAACGCAATCCTCGGCGCCGAAACGCCGCACTTCGACCGTATCGAAGAACAGTTTCCCTTCGTGACGATCCAAGCATCCGGCGTGGCCGTCGGACTGCCATGGGGCGAGCCGGGAAATTCCGAAGTCGGACACCTGACCATGGGCGCAGGCCGGGCGCTCTATCATCATCTGCCGCGCATCATCGTCGCGATCCACGACGGATCGTTTTTCAAGAATCCCGCGTTCCAAAACGTTATCGAACACGTCAAAGCGCGCAAATCAGCGCTTCATATCATCGGCCTTACCTCGTCCGGTTCGGTCCATAGCTATGCCGACCATTTGTACGCACTGCTCGAACTCGTGACGCGGTCCGGCTTGCCGCGGGCATGGCTTCATTGCATTACCGACGGCAAGGACGCGCCGCGCCAAGAAGCGGAAAAATTCCTCGCGCGCCTCGAAGAACGCTTGCGCGCCCGCCATCCGACCATCGCCGTGGCATCGCTCATCGGGCGTTTCTTCGCCATGGATCGCGACGGCCAATGGGAGCGGATCAAGCGCGCCTACGATCTTCTGACCGGTGCGGGCGGCGCGGCATTTCAGGATCCGCTCGCGTATATCGCGCATGCGTACCAAGCGGGCGGCTCGGATGAATTTTTGGAGCCGGCATGGCGGGAAGAAAACGGGCGCGCGATCGGCCGCATCGCGCCCGGCGACGGCGTCATCTTTTTCAATTTCCGGGAAGATTCGATGCGCGAGATTACCGCGGCCTTTGCATCTCGCTCATTTTCGGCATTCGAGCGCCGCACAATCGACGACCTCGCGATCGCAACCATGACCGAATATGAAGCGAACGTTCCGGGCGTCCAGGCGGCGTTTCCGCCGCTCGAAATTCACTGGCCGCTTGCGCGCGTCCTCTCCGTGACCGAAAAAAGTCAGCTCCATATCGCCGAGTCCGAAAAATACGCCCATGTCACGTACTTTTTCAACGGCGGGCAGGAGCAGGCGTTTGCACACGAAGATCGTATCCTCGTGCCGTCGCTTTCCGTACCGCATTTCGACGAACACCCGGAGATGCGCGCCGCCGCGATCGCCGACAAAGTCATCGAAAACCTTGCCCACTACGACTTCATCCTCGCGAACTTCGCGAATGCCGACATGGTCGGCCACACGGGGAATTTCGGCGCGATCGTCAAAGCCGTCGAGGTGCTTGATCAGCAAGTCGGAAAACTTATGCAAGCGGTATTGGACCGCAACGGCGCGCTCGTCATCACCGGCGACCATGGCAACGCCGAGCAAAAAGTCCATCCGCTCTCGGGCGAGCCGGTCACCTCGCACACCACGAATCCGGTGCCGTTTTATTTAATCGCGAACGACCGGCGCCTCTCGACGCCGCATACCAAAGAAGAAATCCTCGTGAAGAAACGCGAGCCGGCCGGCATCCTCATTGATGTCGCGCCGACGATCATCGCGCTCATGGATCTGCCCAAACCCGACGAGATGACGGGCAAAAGTTTGCTGCCAGTGCTCAATTAATCAAAACCTCCCGCCTCGAGGCAGGAGGTTTTGATTATCGCTATTCGGAAAACTTCACCTTGAGCTTCTTTGAGCCGCGCTCCTTTTTGGGCAGCTTGATCGTCAAGAGGCCGCCGCGGATCGAAGCATCGGCTTTTTGGAAATCCACCTCTTCGGGCAGGATGATCGAGCGCGAAAACGCGCCCCAGTACAGTTCCCGCGCGTAGAACCGGTCATCGCTCACTTCGTGCTGGCGTTCGCGCGTGCCGCGGATGGTCAGCGTGTTTTCTTCGAGTGAAATATCCACGTCTTCGGGCTTTACGCCGGCGACCGTGGATTGCACCACGATATTCGCGCCCTCGTCGAAAATATCTACGGTCAGCTCGCCTTCTTCTTCGGGCGCGATGGCTGCGGGCGCGACGCGCTCGGCCTCTTCACCCTCATCGTTTTCTTCCTCCTCTTCGTCTTTATCATCGTCATCATCTTCATCGGCATCATTGACGACGGGCCGCATATGCTTTTTGGGTGTGTATTCACGCACGCGCGTCCGTCCCGGGCGTTCGGGCGCAGCAGCCGGTGCTTCATCCGCGTCATCGCGGCTTCCTTCGCGGACGCGCAGGCTTCCGGTAAGACGTTCGAAAAATGATTGAGCCATAGAAGATGGTAGTTCGCCGGATTCGCCCCGATCGAAAATTTTATCGATAATCGCTGCCGCTCGGCTGAGCTGTAACGGGATTCATGCGCCGATCATTGCGCCGGCGCAACCGTTCGAATTCCGCCAGCACCGCGATACCCATGAACACGAGCAGTGCGCCGACCAGCAGCAACCAGAACAACGGCGTTTGATAGAACGGGGTGGCGGCCGCATATAATTCGATGCGAATCGCCTCGACGCTCTTTTTGATAATAAGGTAGTTGAATAGCGCGTGCAACACAGTTGCGAACGCAATGCCCGAGGCGAGCGCGTGCCGGCGCCACGGGCTGAATACGTGGCGCGCGAGCGCGTATCCAACGAGGCCTGACGCCAACCCATGAAGAAGATTGGCGCCCATGAAGCGATTGGCTGCAAGGTACACGCTGCCGTTTGCTCCCAAATCCGGCAGGCCGGAAAAGATAAAGAACGCATTCTCGATGGCGGCAAATCCCAAACCCGCCGTCACCATATAGATCATGGCGTCCACGGGCTCGTCAAATTCGACGCGCGAGAGGGCGACAAGTTTCACTGCGAAATACTTGACGTACTCCTCCACGAAGGCGATGCCCAAAAACAGGATCGCGCAGCCCGCGAGGCCCCCGGCCAGGATTGCGGCCGAGGAAAAATCGCACGATCCGAACGTGGCGGGGAAGAGCCGGTACAAAATCCCGCCGCCAAACATAACCTTGCCTGCAAAATCTACCAGCGGCTCGCTGAATAGCGCGAACTCGGCGACAAACGCCACAAACGCCGAGACGATGCCGGCGACGAACGTGGCGAGCAACAAATGCTTCGGCTCCGGATGCCGATCCTCGTGCAAAAAGAAAAACAGCCACAACAGCGGGGGCAAAAACGCGAGCGCGAGATACCCCAAGTACATCCCGACCAAAGCAACCATGGGTTTATGTTCGCACGCGTTCGGGAACCGGCCAAGATTCAACGAGCAACAGCGGCGCCTCGGCGCTCGTGCTCATGCGCCGGAGGGATGCCGGCAAATCCTGCCAAAGCGCTTCGGTAATGAACGGCATAAACGGATGGAGGAGTTTTAGGAGCGTACCGTAGATGCCAAAAAGCGTCGCCTGCGCGGCAGCGCGGTCGGCTGCGGGTCCGGCCGGATCCAAGCGCGGCTTTGCGGCCTCGATCAATTGGTCGGCGAACGTGTGCCACGCGTAGTGGTACAGCGCCTCGGCCGCGTGATGGAACCGGAATTTTTCCAGATCGGCCGTGATGCGCTTGGCCAATGCGGCTGCTTCCTTCTGGCGGCGGCGGTCTTCGGCGGAAAGCTTCGGCCGGACGTCGGCCAGCGCAGGATCATAGCGCATCATGAGAAACCGATGGATGTTCCAGAGCTTGTTCGCGAAGTTACGGTAACCGCGGATCTTTTCTTCCGAAATAATGATGTCGTTGCCCGGTAGGTTGCCTACGACGAGCGCCATGCGCACCGCGTCGGTGCCGTATTCGGCGGCCACGCCGAGGGGATCGATGACGTTTCCTTTCGACTTGGACATTTTCTGCCGGTCTTTGTCGCGTACGAGGCCATGCAAATATACCGTGCGAAACGGCGGCTGCCCGGTACGGTACAAGCCGAGCATAATCATGCGCGACACCCAGAAAAATAGGATATCGTAGCCAGTTTCCATCACGTCGGTCGGATAGAACGTCTCGAAATCCTTTGTCGTCCACGGCGATTTCGGATTTCGAGTTTCGGATTTCGAGTTTCCGCGCTGCGCCAGCAGTGTGGCGAACGGCCACTGGCCGGATGAAAACCACGTGTCGAGCACGTCCGGATCCTGCTCCACCATATCCACGCCGCAGCGCGGGCAAGGATGCGTGACCGAGAAATGCAAAATGCTCGCGTTGTGGACCGGCGTGGCCCGCAGCTCGTTCCAAGAAATATTCTTGAGCCGCGCCAACAGCGCGCGGATCGCGCCGCCGTGCGAAACGATCACGATATTTCGATGCATATGGTGGTTACGATGCCGCTCGAATGCCTGCGCCACACGCTCTTCGAATTCATTCAATGCTTCACCGCCGGGAATTTCATGCGGATCACGCTCGGGCATAAGGCGCGCGCGAATATCGTCGTAGTTTGCGCCCTCGAAATCACCCCAATTGCGCTCGCGAAACGCCGTATCGCTGATTACTTCGACGCCGCCGAGTTCACGGGCGATAATCTCGCCGGTCTCGCGCGCCCGTTGGAGATCCGAAGTGATAACGGCATCGATGGTGGCGCCGGATTCTTTCAGCGCTATTGCTGCCTGGCGCGCCTGCTCGCGACCGCGATCGTTAAGCGGCACGTCGCTATGGCCCTGTACCCGGCGCTCTGCATTCCAATCGGTCTCGCCATGACGGACGAAATACCAATTGCCCCGTATCGGGGCATCCATGCGCACCTCACCGCAGCCGATGCAAAACCACGCCGGGATCCGGATGCCCCAGGTAATTTGGCGCGAGATATTCCAATCGCGGATATTCTTGAGCCAATGCAAATAGACCTTCTTGTAGCGGTCAGGGATAATCTGGACCTCTTTTGCGCGCACCGCGGCAATGGCTTTTTCGGCAAGCGGAGCCATGCGCACGAACCATTGCGGCATGACGAGCGGCTCCACCACATTGCCGCATTTGTAGCAGACCGCGACATTATGTTTGTACTCGGGCTCGATCTTTGCCAAAAGCCCGCGCGCTTGGAGATCGGCGACCACGCGCTCGCGCGCCTCGGCGACTTTCAAGCCCGCGTACGGGCCGGCTCGTTCGTTGAGCCGGCCGTCCTTGCCGATGACCGGCCGTACTTCCAAGTTATGGCGCTTGCCGATCTCGAAGTCGTCCGGATCGTGCGCCGGCGTTACTTTGACTACGCCCGTGCCGAATTTCGGATCCACGGCTTCGTCAGCAATCACTTTGATTTTTGCCGGGCCGATGAGCGTCTCGATTTCAAGCTCTTTGCCAACGTACTTCGCGTAGCGCTTGTCCTTGGGATGCACGGCCACCGCGGTGTCGCCGAATTTCGTCTCCGGCCGCACCGTCGCCAGGACGAGCGGACCGTACCGCATGTGATACAGCGGATCCGCACGCTCTTCGTATTTGATCTCAAGGTCCGAGAGCGTGGTCTGGTGCTTCACGCACCAATTGACGATCCGCTCGCCGCGATAGAGCAAATCGTCTTTATAAAGCTTCTTGAACGTATCGGTCACGACCGCGACGATATCGGGATCGAGCGTAAATTTCTCGCGCGACCAATCGGCCGACGCCCCGAGCTTGCGCAGCTGATTCTCCATCACTACCTTATTCTCCTGCGTAAATTCCCACATCTCTTGCCAGAGCTGGTTGCGGGGAATCTGGAACCGATTACGTCCTTCCTTTTCGAGTTTTTTATCGAACACGACCTGCGTCTCAAAGCCCGCATGGTCCGCACCCGGCAGCCACAAGGCCTTGCGGCCGCGCATGCGCCAGAACCGGATCAAGATATCCTGCAACGTCACGAATACCGCATGCCCGATATGCAGCGCGCCGTTGGCATTGGGCGGCGGCATAATAATGGAAAAGGGGTTGCCTCGCTCGCCGGGCAAAGTGTCCGGATTGAAAAAACCGGAATCTTCCCACTTCCGGTAGATCGCGTCTTCGATGTGTTTCGGGTCGTAGGCCTTCGCCAATTCAACCCGCGGATCGGTTGCCATGGCAGTAGTTCCTTTTTATACTTCCCAAGCGTAGCGCAAAAACGCGCGAATTTCCACGGTTCTCGAACGCCATTCAGGAGGGGTCATGCCGCTGAGCGAACTGCGAGATCGGAAGGGCCGCACATACTATCCGAAGCTCGGAGATCCGCACGCCGTCCAACCGCTGTTCGGTCCGTGCAGTCCGGACTGCCCGCTCCGCGATCGGGAAGAGTACCGATCCGATCGGTGTCACCGGGACCTGTGCGGTTATCGCATGCGGCACGCAGTGCTCCCGGCAGCCGGCTAAGGGCTGCCCGCGCGCGAACCGCCGCCGAAGCAGGCCAGCACGCCTGCGCAGTTCACCCCATTCGTCCGGATGGGGGTTCCGTTTTCCCCAACCGCATTGACAGCATCCGCCGAATCCCGCTACGGTAAATGCGGTGCCGCTGTGCGCCGCTGCAAGTATGTCGAACTGTGCCGCAATTTCCGCCATCTGGACCGCCTCGACGGCCGGGATTTTTCTCATGCAAGTCGTCGTCGTTGCGGTCATCGTACACATCCTCCGCAAGAAAGGCGGCGAGGGAATGCAGCTGGTAGCAGCCGAATAAACGGCAGCAACAACGAACTCCAGACGCAGTCCCTCGCCTCCGGCGCAGGGACTGCTTTCGTAGATGGGCTCATGCCATGGCAACGCGGTTACCACGCCGCAGCCGGAGGGCGCTTCCACAAGAAGAAGGGTGCAAGACCCGACGAGCCCAACCATTCAACCGCGGCTCTTTCATAATCAGGGGGGTACAGTAATGGCCTACGCCGTGGTCGTGCCGCGACGGACCGGCCGCTTCTTCCTCGCTGAGCCCATCCAGGACAACGCGGCCGATGCCGCCCACCTCGCGTACAGACGCGGACCTGATGCGCGCATCATCTGGGTCACGAAGGCGAACCTGGCAACGTCCTATTCCGAAGAGGAGGTGCTGCGCTACGATCGGACCGACGAAGCCCGTGTTGCACTCCGTCATCGTGAACTGATGCAGAGTGAACTGGCCGGCTGGGAACATGCCGGCGCCGACTGACAAGGAGAGTCCATGCACGAACTCCGCCCGGTGAAATCCGACCCGGATCCGCTCGATCAGGTACGCAGGCGCATCGAAGAAGTCGCCGCGCTCGAACGGAAGTTGCAGCGCGGCATCGCCACGGACGGTCCGTGCGATCGGCCGCCGGCGAGCAAGCAGGAAAAGCGCCGCTGGCATCTCGATCATCTGAAGCGGGTCGTCATCCCGCGAGCAACCGCCCGCGCGGAAGACGCCTGCGATCCGCGCGTCCGCGAAGCGTTCGAACTCTAGGAGGCAGAGATGGCGACGGCGTTCTACGTCCCGCGTCCCCACGGCATGCTCGAGCGCACGCATCTGTTCATCGATACCGCCACGGGCATCCGGAACCTTCCGACGCGGCCGCACCGCTCGATCTTCGTCTCCGGCAGCTTCAACGCACTGGCGACCAACATCAATGCTGCGACGGTCTCGGCGCGCACCATCAAGGCGGGAGCGCCCACCGTACTCTTCTTCGCCGCTTTCACCCGGCACGACTGCGCCGATTACCGGCATCGGACGTGCCGCCGGCAGGGTCTCTGGGAGCGTCCCTTCACGCCGCTGACGCGACCCGAACCGCTGCTCAGTCACCTCGAACGCCATCCGAAGTTCCGCCCCATCTCCGTGGACCGCAAGCGCATCGCCTGCGGTACTTGGCAGCTCATCGGATACCCGCGCCTCAATGGCGCGCTCCTCGATTCGCTCATCGAGTTGGGCCACTTCCACGTCTTGAACGGCGAGTTCTCGAGCCATTCGGCCGCGCCGGCCTAGGCATCGAGCGCCAGGAGGGATGTATGCGGCTTCGGGATCACGAAGACCTCGAACGGCGAGCCAGCGTGTCGCTGCTCATGATGTACAACAGCCAGCTCGCGAGCCCGCGGCTCCGAGCGGACGAGCGCCGGCGCCTCGAATCCCGCCGCCAGAGGGTCATCGCGATCCTCGGCCGGCGGGGCGACCTCCCCCAGCACTTTCGTCCGGTCGGTTAGCGAGCGCTAGCCAAGCCGCAGATTCGCATCGGCCTGGACCGTGTTCCAGGCCGATTTCTTTTTCGTATTGAAAAACCCGGCCAGCGCGATCATGAGCGCGTTGTCGCCGGTCAACGGAACATGCGGCACCAGGAACGGCACGCGCGGCAGCTCGGCCGCGAGTTTCGCGCGCAGGGTTTCGCGCAGTTTCTTGTTTGCCGCAACGCCGCCGCCGATCATCACGGTTCGCGCGCGAAACTTCTTCGCCGCGCGCACGGTCTTGGCCACAAGCACGTCCACCGCGGCCTGCTCGAAACTTGCCGCGATATCGCGCTTCTCTTTTGCGCCCAGTTTCTTCATGTCGCGGATCGTATAGAGCACCGCGGTCTTCAAGCCAGAAAAACTGAAATCGAAATGTTCATCGCGGATCATCGGCCGCGGAAACGCGTACACCCGCGTGTTACCGCGCTCCGCCAATCTAGAAATAATCGGCCCGCCGGGAAATCCAAGGTTCATCATTTTCGCGACCTTGTCGAATGCTTCGCCCGCGGCATCGTCGCGCGTCTCGCCCACAATACGGTACGTTCCCGCGCGCGGCATAAGTGCGAGTTCCGTGTGTCCACCCGATACGATGAGGCAGAGCGCCGGATATCGAAATCGAGGCAGAGGAAATGATGCTCCGCCATCCGCGTCTTTGGGAATAAGATTGGTATAGATGTGGCCCTCGAGATGATTGATCGGAATCAAAGGTTTCTTCCAAAGAAATGACAATGCGCGCGCGAAGTTCACGCCGACCCAGAGCGCGGGCGCCAATCCGGGCCCCGCAGTAACGGCAATCGCATCAATGTCGGGTGTGGCAAACGGAACAACGCGCTTTTGCATCGCGGCGAATAATTCCGGCTCACGTTCGAGAATAGAATCAAGAATCTTGTATTGAGAATCGTGGGACATGCCCACCCGTTTCCGTGATTCATGCTTCATGATTCTTGATTCACGCAACGCCTGCAGCAGTACAGGCACGAGATTGCGCTGATGCTCGCGCTTCGCCAAGTTCGGCACCACGCCGCCGAATTTGGCATGGAGTTTCATCTGCGAGGAAACGACGTTTGAAAGTACGCGAATGCGAGGCGCCCTGGACGTTCCGGTCGCCTCTATAACGGCAATCGCCGTTTCATCACAGCTGGTCTCGATCCCGAGGATGCGCATATAAGAAATACTGTATTAAAACGATTCCCCACATCAGAATGCCGATTACAAACGAAACTAACGGCAGATATGCATTCGTGGCAAAGAAAAATGCAATCTGCGAAGCATAGAAACCAATGGCAATCAGTATCGTCAAAAGCGGTTGTCCGGATCGCTTCTCCCGATAATTTTTGGCGATTTGCGCTGGTACGCCGATCAATACTAAAGCAAGCGCGAAAATGCTTACCAAAATTCCGAGAAACGACGCAAGATCCACACGGCCCCACGGGGAATCGAACCCCGGTTTGCGCCTTGAAAGAGCGCCGTCCTAGCCGTTAGACGATGGGGCCAAACCAAATCGAAAATACCAGAAAAATTGAAAAAAGGCAATAAAATCGGTATCGTTTATCTATGGATAAACTTGCCCGGATATACATGTATCTCTCGCCCGCGCCATTAGCGCTGGGGCTGGGCGCAAAATACTACTACGCATACCTCTTTCGAACCGGCCGCATCGATGGGTGGGGAATGTTCGGCGTGCTCAAGTACGAAGTAGCCGCTTACATCCTGAGTTGGGCCTTGGGCGCAACAGGCATCGTACTTATCCTCATCTATTTGTCCCGGAGAAAATTCCATCCGCTCCTTTTATATGGCACCGCGATTCTCGCGGCACTGCCGGGCATTCTAGTTCTGCTCGGAATGCCCCTATTCTAATCATGTTACTGGATATCGGCCTCGGGATTCTGGCCGCGCTCGGCGTCGCGAATCTATTTGGCGAAATTCCAACGGAATTATTTATCATGGCCGGCATCGGTTTCGCGCTCTTGCCGGATCTCGATTTTGTCTACGCGCTTTTGCGCTACGGACCGAATAACTATCGCGCCATGATCCGGCATCGTGATTACCTGCACTATCCGATCCTCTACGTCGCCGCGGGCGGCTTCCTCGCGCTCTTCATCTCGCCCGCTTGGGGCGTGCTGTTTTTGATCACCACGCTCGCGCATCTCGCGCACGATTCCATCGGCCTCGGATGGGGCGTGGCCTGGCTCTGGCCGCTGTCGGATAAAAACTACACGTTCTTCTGGCGCTATGTCACGCCGGGCAAAGAATTGCCCCGTCAGCTCGTCTACTGTTGGGAGCGAGCGCGCATCGACGACCTGATAGAGGAATACCGCGACCCGCAGTGGCTCAAGAACATATACTTTCGCCCGCATCCGTTTTTCGCGACCGAAATCATCGGTTTTGCCGCCTCGGTACTGATCCTCGTGCGCGTGCTCGGATGAGTGCATGAAGCAGCTCAATGCTCGCAAGCAACCGACCGCGCGGAATCACCGTTTTCCCAACGGCCGATTTCGCTGCCCGTGGGTGATGCCGCGGCCGTTGATCGTGCACTATCACGACACTGAATGGGGCGTGCCGCAGCACGATGATGCGCGGCTGTTCGAAGCGCTGACGCTGCAGACATTTCAGACCGGTTACTATTGGGATGTGTTCCTTCGTCATCGCCGCCAATACCGAGATGCATTCGCCGGCTTTGATCCGCAGCGCCTTGCACGGCTTGAGAGCGAAGACGTCCTGCGACTCGCGCGGCATCCCGGCATCATTCACACCCGCGAGAAAATATCCGCGACTATTTCCAATGCGCGCCAAGCGATGAAAATTCAGGAAGAATTCGGCACGTTTGATAAGTACCTCTGGCAGCCGGTCGGCGGCGGCCCGATAGAGCATCATTTCCAAACGCTCGCCGATTACCCGGGTCGGGATGGATTTTCCGATGCACTAAGCACGGATCTCCGGAAACGCGGATTCCTCATGACCTCAACCGGCGTGTGCTATGCGTTCATGGAAGCGGTCGGCATGGTCAACGACCACACGCTCTCGTGCTTCCGCCATGCCGAAGTGGCGAAAACCGATAGGGCTGGAAAAAGTGACTGATCCGTATTATCCTTTTCGTGCGCTTGAAAACGCATTTGCGCGGCTAGCTCAGTGGTAGAGCGTCACATTGACATTGTGAAGGCCATAGGTTCGATCCCTATGCCGCGCACTCAGTCATGCATGACATTTCTGAAAACGTCCTCGCTGCCGTAAACGCCACCGGCGTTCCGTTTGAAATCATCGAAATCGATCCGGCTTTTTCGGATACCGCCGCATTCTGCGAGAAATACGGATTCACGCTCGAACAGTCGGCCAATACGATTCTCGTCGCCGCACAAAAATATCCCAAACGTTATGCGGCCTGCGTGGTGCAGGGGATGAAGAAGCTCGATGTGAACCATGCGGTGCGCGATCTTGTGGGCGGCGCAAAGCTCTCGTTCGCATCAGCCGAAGAAACAAAACAGCTGACCGGCATGATGATCGGCGGTGTGACCGCATTCGGCCTTCCACCCGATCTACCGCTCCTCATTGATGAACCGCTGCTTGCGCTCGATTGGATCATCCTCGGCGCGGGCACGCGCGCTGCGAAAATAAAAATAGCGCCTCGCGCCCTGGAAAAAATTCCGAACGCGACGGTTGCGGCCATCTCGACACCAAAAACGCCCTGAGTCCAAGGCGTTTTTGGTCCCATGATATAAATTGTTCTCTAGAGGCCGAGCTCCACAGCAGCGGATCCTTGTGCCTGGGCGCTCGCCTCCGTGCCGGTATCTATATGGACGAGTGACTGCAGCCGCGCTTCGATGTCCGCGGCAGCTTCAATATCTCCCGATGCCCGAAATTGGGCGGCATGCGCGGCGGCCCGATACGCATGCGCTTCATAGCGCGCATACGCTTCGGCCGCAGCTTCGGTATTACCCTCGCCCTTGGCGCTCAGCTC
Source organism: Candidatus Parcubacteria bacterium (assembly GCA_003599755.1). Taxonomy (GTDB): domain Bacteria; phylum Patescibacteriota; class Minisyncoccia; order Sungbacterales; family SURF-37; genus SURF-37. Next base: position 36,772 of record QZJO01000007.1, read on the forward strand.
TGAAATTTCCTGCAGGCGGCGCTCGGCAAACGTGGTTTGGAGCCCGGCATCGGCCGAAGAAGACAGTGCCAGGGCGGCCTGTACCCGTTCATTCACTCCGGTCTTTATCCGGTACAGCGGATTTCCCGGCAGCGTCCATTCGGAGGCAATGCTGGCGCTGACCAATACGGCTGCGGAAAGAATAACGGCTATGGGCATAGGTTTTTTCAAGCAATTAACGGCGGAACACGATGATACGACCGATGCAAATATTGACGCCGTCGAACGGCCGTTCTTACGCCCATGTCGGAAAATATCCGGAAAACCCGTGTATAACCCCTGAACGGCATCTAAACCCCGCATTGCGAAAACGCATGAAAAATGATACTCTCCGCTGGTATTTGCCGATCTCCGAGCGCTCGCCGGAGGCGTGCCAGAGTGGTTGAATGGGCCGGTCTCGAAAACCGGTATATCCGCAAGGGTATCGGAGGTTCGAATCCTCCCGCCTCCGGTGAACGCTTGGTATCAGCTCATGCCCCAGTCCTTCCTTACGCCAGAAATGCTCGCGCTCGCGACGGGCGCCATCGCAGGTATTGCGATTGCGGCGCTCGTCATTGCGTTTGTTCTCTGGCGCCGATGGCAGCGCGTGTTCAAAAATGGTGCTCCCTCGGGCGATGCGCTGGCCGAAGTGCTCAATCGCCTGCAACGCGCAGAGCAGAAGCTCGCCGCGGGCGAGCCGCGCTTGAACGAACTGGAACGGATCGGCCGCGTTGCCGTGCAAAAAGTAGGCTTTCTCCGGTTCAATCCATTCGCGGACACCGGCGGAGACCAGAGTTTCGCCGCCGCGCTCTTGGACCGGGACGACAACGGATTCGTGATCTCGAGTTTATACGCGCGCACGGGAGTCCGCGTGTACGCCAAAGAAATCGCGAACGGCAGATCCAAACATCCGCTGTCGGACGAAGAAGAGACGGTGCTGCAGCGCGCCATGCGCCCGAATATATAATCATGCCCGCTACCACGGAACAGAAAACCGAACTCGCGCATCGTCCGCCCGTCGTCGTCGTCGTGGGCCATATTGACCATGGCAAGACGACCCTGCTGGACGCGATCCGTGAGACGAAAGTCGCAGAGCGCGAAGCCGGCGGTATCACGCAGGCCATCGGCGCTTACCAGGCGGAGCATGGCGGAAGAAAAATTACGTTCATCGACACGCCGGGGCACGAAGCGTTTTCGGCCATGCGGGCGCGCGGCGCGCACGTCGCCGACGTTGCGGTGCTCGTCGTCGCGGCCGATGAGGGCGTGAAGCCGCAGACCGAAGAGGCAATTCGGATCATCCAGCAATTCGAGCTGCCGTTCGTCGTGGCTATGAACAAGATGGATAAGCCCGGCGCAGATCCGAACCGCGTCAAAGGCGAACTGGCCGAGCGAAGCATCCTCGTCGAGGGCTACGGCGGGACCGTACCGGTCGCCGAGATTTCGGCCAAAGACCGCACCGGGCTCGATCATTTGTTGGAAACGATTTTGCTGCTCGCCGAACTCGAGGAGCCGACATGGCATCCGGACGCACCGGGCGCTGGCGTAGTCATTGAATCGCACCTGGACCCGAAGCGGGGCGCTGCCGCAACGCTCTTGATCGAAGACGGCGCCGTACGCCAAGGTGATTCAATCGTCATCGGCGACCAAGCGACGCCGATCCGCATTTTCGAAAATTATCGAGGCGAATCCGCTACTGAAGCGGCGGCGTCCGAGCCCGTACGCATCGTCGGCTTCAAGAGCGTGCCGAAACTGGGCGAGCCGTTCCGCGTGTATCGCGATCGGAAGGAAGCCGAGGCAGCCGCGGCTGCTGCCAAAGCCGGAGCCACTGTGCCGGCAGCGAGCGCGGGGCCGGCCCCTGCGACAAGCTCAGGACAGATCAGCGAGACGCCGAAAACCGTAGTCAATCTCATCATCAAAGCTGACACGCTCGGCTCGAAAGAAGCGCTCGAAGCGATGCTTGAGAAAATCGGCTCGGCTGAGCTCGGCCACAAAATTCTGAAGAGCGAGGCGGGTGAGGTAAACGAATCAGACGTCAAACTCGCGCAAGCGAGCAAAAATGCGTTCATCGTTGCGTTCCGGGCGAAAATTCCCGCGGCCATCCGCGATCAAGCCGAACGCGGCGGCGTAACGATCGTTTCCAGTGATATCATCTATGAACTGCTCGACGCGGTGAAGCAGGCGATGATCGCACTGGCACCCGCCCAGCTGCGCCGCGTGGATCTCGGTACCGCGCGCGTCATCGCATTATTCAAAGAAGAGCGGGGCAGGCAGATCATCGGCGGCCGCGTGGAGGAGGGAAGCGTCCGGAAATCCGCCGCGTTCGAAATCATCCGCAACCAGCGCGTCATCGGCCGCGGGAAAATCATGCAATTACAGTCGCAGCGGCGCGACGTAGACGAAGTCGCGGCCGGGAGCGAATTCGGTATCATGGCCGACGCGGATCTTTCCCTTGCCGCAGGCGACACGCTCAAAACGTATACCGAAGAACGCGTCACGCCGACGCTCTGATCACCCAACGTCCGTGGCCAATCCGCGCCGCATCGAACAAGTCAATGTGCTTATCCGCGAAGTAATCGCGGGGGTTCTCGCGCGAGAAATCCCGTTTCCTGACGCGACGCTCGTGACCGTCACGCGCGTTGCCGCTTCCGAAGATTTATACTACGCGACGGTATTCGTCTCCGTGCTCGGCGGCGATGAAGCGGCCGTGCTCGAGCGCCTCAAGGAAGCAACCGGCGACATACAGCACCGCTTGAACCGGACGCTTCGCATGCGACCCGTACCCCGCATCACGTTCGCGATCGACGAGGAAGAAAAGCGCCGCGAGCGCGTGGAAAAACTCCTGTCGGACGAGGCAAAAACGATTGAACCCGAGGAATGACCGTGGTATCCTGCAGCACGCGGCACCGTAGCCAAGTGGCAAGGCGAAGCTCTGCAAAAGCTTTATACGTGGGTTCGATTCCCACCGGTGCCTCTGCCTGGGTGGCGAAACCCAGCACTACATTAAGTGCTGTGCATGCTGGCAGATTTGCCCCGCACAGTTGGTGGGAGAGTGGTGGAATCAGGTATACACGGCAGACTTAAAATCTGCTCCCCGAAAGGGGTTGAGGGTTCGACTCCCTCCTCTCCCACCACTTGTGCGGGGCGCAGGGGCTCCCCGCGCCATCCTCGGCATTGGTTAAATATCCGCCCGTAGCTCAGTTGGTAGAGCAGTTGCCTCTTAAGCAAACGGTCGCAGGTTCGAATCCTGCCGGGCGGACCCATACCAAAACCGTCTCGATGGCCATCGAGACGGTTTTGGTTTATTCGCGCGATCTTCCGTGGAACTTTTTATGGATTTCGCCGAGCGTCTTGTCAGTAAAGTGCGTGTAGATCTGCGTGGTCGTGATCTGCGCGTGGCCAAGCATCATCTGCACGGAGCGCAGATCCGCGCCGCCCTGCAATAAATCGGTTGCGAAGGCGTGGCGCAGTCCGTGCGGCGTCACCTTTTTGACGATGCCGGCAGCAGTCGCATAGTGGCGCACGATGCGTTCAATAGAGCGGGCCGTGAGGCGCAGATCGCTGTCACGCGTGGCCTTGATCGTTCGTATACGAATAAAGAGGGCCGGATCCGGATCCTTCCGGGCGTCGAGCCATCGCGCGAGCGCGGCCTTGGCCGTATCGGAAAGGAATACCACGCGGATTTTGTCGCCCTTGCCGCGTACGGAAAACTCGCCCTTCTTCATATCCACGGTCTCGCGGTCGAGCGACACAAGTTCGGAAACGCGGAGGCCCGTGGAAAATAACAGTTCCAAAATCGCGCGATCGCGCAACGCCTCGAACGCAGCGCCTTTGGGCGCGGCAAGCAGGCGCGCCAATTCGTCGAATTCCAGGAATTGGATTTCACGCGCCGGCATTTTTCCGAGTTCCACTTTCTCGGGCGCGAGTGATTTAACGTCGCGCTTAGCCAAATACTTCAAGAAACTCCGCAGCGCGATAAGGTGGTACAGCTGCGTCTGCTTCTTCAGCGGCTTCTGGTCCTCGCCCTCGATCCGCGCCAACCGCAATCGGAACGTGCGCACCAATTCATCCGTAATGTCAGCTGGCTTTGCCGCGCCGCTCAATTGAAAGAACCGACGCAAGTAGCGGTCATAGTTCTCGACGGTTTTCACGGAGCGATTTTTCTCTACTTCCAGATACTCGAGAAATTGCCGCTCCAATTCGCTCAACAGCATGGCTTCAGTATACCCGGTAGCGCGACTCTGCTGAATCATACGAGTAGCTCTGGTAAACTGGCCGAATCTCCGATACTATGGTCTTATGAACCGCCAAAACCTTCCGCTCATTATCGCCATTGTCGTTCCGGTCGTCATGATCATCGCCGTCGCGGCAAGCATTATCGTGCCGCAGTGGATGGTACGACCAGAATACGATTTTCTCTATGCCACCAGTTATGGCTATCCGCCGCTTGCGACCTACGCGGTCGAAAACGGCAAACTGGTCCGCCATCCGGTCCAGCAGCCGGAAATTCCGCCGTATCCGCGCACGACCGCAGAGCCGGAACTCTGGCGCTATAACGCACGGGACGACGCAAGCAGAAAAATTTCATTCGAAGAGACGCAACTATTGCAGCTCGATCCTTCCACGCGCTCGCCCGACGGCTTCGCCCTCGAGCGGGGAAGCGGGGCCGAAAATATTTTCGAGGCGCTCTTCGGCGGCAGTCGGTATAACGAATGGTATCTGACGAAAAACGGTTCCGCGCGGCGCATATCAATTAGTCCATCAACGCCATATTACGATTATAATCCGCAATTTTTAGGCTGGATTATTCCCTAATATTGCAGAGGACCTTATGAACAGAGAACAAGCGCTTGCCGAAATTCGCTCGTGGATCAGCCAAGGCATTATCAGCGAGGCCGATCTTTCGCGCACCATCGCCGCGGCCCCCGCTCCGGAACGGGCCGGATGGATTCGGCATCGGTTCACCATTGCCGAGGTCCTCTACGCGCTCGGCGGTGTGCTCGTGCTGTCGGGCATCGGCGTACTCATCGCCCAGCAGTGGCAAAACCTCCCGACGATCGCCCGGATTCTCGTGACGTTCGGCTCAGCCGTCGCCGCGTACGGTGTGGGCATCGCGCTGCTTTCGCACCCGGCGCTCGGTAAGCTTGGGCAGGTATTCGCCGCGCTCTCGGGCATACTCATGCCGATTGGCGTCGCCACGATTCTATACGAAATGGATCTCGATATCGGCGCGCTCAATACGCAAGTGCTCCTCGCGTCCGTATGTCTTCTTATCTTCGGCGTCTCGTCGGTCGTATTCCGCCGCACGGTATTCTATGTCTTCACGCTCCTGTTCGGTACCTGGTTTTACTTTGCCACCGCACTCTGGCTCGTCGAAGGGAACCCCATGTTCCAGACCGGCCGCTTCATCCAATACCTTATTCTTATCGCCGGCGCAGCATATCTCGCGCTTGGGTATTACTTCGATCTGCGCAGTATGGAGTATGCGGCGCGGCGGTTGTATGCGATCGGTACGCTCGGATTCCTCGGCGCGGCATTCGCGCTCGGCGGATGGTTCCCGGATCAAAACGCATTTTGGGAATTCATTTTCCCGTTCCTCGCCGTCGGATTCATCTTCCTTTCCGTCCCGACCCGCTCGGGCGCGTTTCTGACGCTCGGCTCGCTCTTCCTCATGGGCTATATCGGAAAAATCACGGCCGAATACTTCGCCGACACGTTCGGCTGGGAGCTCTCGCTCGTAGTTGCGGGGCTTTTGGTAATGGCCACCGGATACGTAAGCTTGCGCCTGCGGAGGAAATATCTACGACCGGGCGAAGCGGCATAGAACCCGAAAACTGCACCAAAAATCCCCCTCTGCAGAGGGGGATTTTTGGTGCTTCGACCGTTGGCGGCTCTAATTTTTCTTTATCAGCGCGATGCCTTCGGCATTGGTTTTGACCGGCACCTGATTGTCGACAAGGTAGTCCACGATCTCCTGCAGCGCGACCGATGAGGTATCGAACCCGCTCGAGTCCGACTCGTCGATGCGATGGAATACGAGGATCAGCCATGTCTTGTCCCGGTCGGCTTGATCGATCCATTGCTTGATGGTTTCAACTGCGGTATCGCTCCGCAGCGAGAAGCTGTTCAGTACGTAGATATTTTGGATCTTTTCGTTGAATATCCCGCCGCTGCCGCGCGCGCCTTTGAATTCATTCTTCACGATGCGCAGCGACGTGGTATCCCATTCCCCGAACGGATAGGAGAAGGTCATCACATCCGCCACGCCCAGTCCCTGCAGCGCTCGTTTGGAGCCGACGATTTCTTCGCGCATCTGGTCTTTGGTCAAAAGCGGCAGATGCGGATGCGTGCGCGTATGCGCGCCAATCTCATGGCCGCTTTGATACAGTCCCAGCACCTGGTCGGCGGTCATGAAATTGGTCTGGCCCAGTCGCTCGGTCGTGATATAGAACGTCGCCTTCAAGCCCGCGGCGGCGAGAATAGGCGCTGCTTCCTCGTACTGCGACAGCCATCCGTCATCGAAGTTAAGCGATACGAATCCTTCCTCGAAGATCGGCTGCTTTTTGAGCTCGGCTAGCGAATATTCATCCGTTACGATGAATCCCGGCTCTTTGATGAGATGGAATATGGTCATCGAGACCACGCCGGACGGTACGCGGAATACGGTTTCGAACTTTTCCCATTTACCCGCGGCTTCCGGCATGCCGATATCCATGTACCGAAGCGTCCCGTCCGCGAAACGGTACTGCACGGTCACGAAATTCGGAACGTTCGATTGGTAAAAATCCCGAAATTCGTAATAATTGCCCGCCGTGACTGGCACTTCAGCGAAATATACCTTCGCGTCGCCCGACGCATAGCGCGTGATCTCGACCTTCGCGCCCGGTCCGGATTTCCCCGACACCGGATAGGTATACGTCGCGTCGTTGTCGCCGTATCCGCCGCGGAACCAGCCGGCGGGCAGGCCGCCCACACCTGCGTCGGTCATGGACGGATTTTGAATGAGATTCGGCAGCGATGCGGCTTCTGCAGCGCCAATACCCGAACCCGCGAACACAAAACCTGCCGCGAGCAGGGCGAAGCCGTACCCTGCCGCTCGGATTACAATAAATTGCATATGAAAAGGGGACGGTTCGTTCCCGAGCTCCTTACCATTTTTTACTCCAATATTCCGGATAGTTCCGCGCGGCTGTACAAATTTTTCTTGTTGTGCTTTCGTAGTTACACCTATCGCTCCCGGCAATACATCCACACGGAGGAGATACATATGAATAAGACGGCGGGCCCTCTTCCGTACGACGACGCCGTGCGCACGGCTCTGATCGCAGCACTCGATGGTATCGAGTCGGACCGGCGGCAGCAGCACATCATGCTGGAGAAGTTGGACCTCATTGCGAAGATGCAGATCCCGTCCGAGTCCTTTCCCGCGGTGCTGAAGGCCTGCGCCGAAGTACGGCGCGGACTCGATGCCGCGATGCAAGCACTGGCTCATGCCAGCGACCTGGACTGGTCATTCATGCATCATCTGCGCAAGGTCGCCGCAGGCGTCGTGGAGGACCTCGAGCACCGGCCGCAGTAAAGCCGCGGCGCAATCATGACGAACCGCCCCATGCCAGATGGCACGGGGCGGGAATATTTTGGGAACTATACAAAGTTCAAAATTCTGAAATAGCGATTCAGCCAACCACGCGGGTTGGCTAAATTTATTTATGCAGTATTCTCAAAATAGTTCGAACGGTTTTCGCCGCCGCTTTCGGCGCCGAAATGGAAAGCCCCCGCCCGCGCGCGGCTCCGCCGCGCCGATGACAATTTCAAGTTTTTAATCGAGTTAATCATAACTCGATTTATCAAATTTTTCAAATAAGGGATGGTTGAAAAATTTGATGCTTTGGCGGCAAATTCTTTTACAAAAAATCAGGCCCACCGTTCGCATTGCGCTACTAGGTGGGCCCAGAACTGCTTCAGTCGCGGCGTGTCACTAGGCTTCGGCGGCCTTGAGCACCGTCGTGGTGTCCCGCTTTCGCAACCGCCGGATGACGGCCAGCGTGCGGGTCGCGATCGCGCCGAGGGCACCCGGCCCGCTCGACGCATCCATGGTCAGATGCCGACCGAACGCGACACCGAACGCGGCGGCGAGAGCGGACGTGATAACGTGACCGATCATCGCCTGTTGGGTCATGGTGACCTTGAAGATGAGGAATGTGAGCGCATCGCCCAGCGTCTTGTGCAGGTAGTCGTCGGGGCCGTAGTGGCCGAGCGCGAGGGTGTGCACGGCGCTGAAAAACAGAGGAACGATCACAGCGCCGAGACCGCCAGCGATGACGAATGAGCTGAACACGCCGACTCCCCATCGGTGTCGGAGCGTGACGGCGAGCGTCACCACTGCCCCGATGCCGATGGCATGGATGAGCCACTCGAGAGCGGTGACCGGCACCCTCAGATCGTAGAAGCGGATGATCCAGTTGGCGCCGAAGCTCTCGTTCGGCAGACGGGTGGCGAATGAGGCGTAGAGCGTCGCACCGATCTGCGCGAGCGCCAAGCACACCAGTGCCGTGATGGCGAACGCGATCTTCTTCTGCATGTGAGCCTCCTTTTGTTCCTGCCTGCCTTTTGGTCAGGGCTTACGGAACGTATGTGCCGCACCAGAATCTACGGCAACAAAGAAGAAACTAACCACTTAACACTCTCTTTGTTACCGTAGAATATAGCTTATTTAAAGTGCTAGTTTACTGCTTAAATAATAGCATATCTATATGAAAAAGTCAAATAGCAGCAAGCACCGCTACTTTGAAAGAAGCTCAATGATTAAAAATTCTTTTTTCGCAAAACCAAATATGGTTCGAGCCGATGTTTTTCTTCCGGTTCTTTGGCAGTTTTTATCGGCGCGGCGGAGCCGCGCGCGGGCGGGGGCTTTCCATTTCGGCGCCGAAAGCGGCGGCGAAAACGGGAATATCCACGAGTATGTCTATTACCACTGCACCAAGAAGTCAAAATTGAAATGTCCCGAACCTTGTATTCGCCAAGAAGAATTGGATCGCCAGTTATCATCCCTTATTCAAAAATTTTCTTTGAGACCGGATTGGGCGGAAGAAATGCGGGGAATGTTGGAAAAAGAAAAATCGGAATCCGCCCAATCCGCAACCGCTTTTGTTCAGGAAGCCGAAACCAAAATCCGCGCCATACAAACGAAGCTCCAGCGACTTCTTGATGGATATTTGGAGCAAGATATTGAGCGCGAAATTTACCGAACCGAGAAAGCAAAACTACTTTCCGAAAAGAAGTCGCTGGAAGAGCAAATGGCGCGGATTGAACAAAAGCGGACTGGCTGGCTCGAACCGATGATGGAATGGATAAAAGAGGCAGAAAATCTGCCTGAAATCGCGCGGGAGAGCAACCTTTTTGCCAAAAAGGTTACCGTCAAAGAAATCTTTGGCTCGAACCTCGTCTTGGCCAACCGCGAGGCGCGCCTCACCGCGCCGAGCGGAGAGGATTTGTCGGGGGAATCCGTTTGGGCCGCGCTCCGCGCGGCCACCGAAATGGTCGGTCAAATTGCAAAAAGTCAGATTTTGGTGCGGTCAGCGGGAATCCAGCGCTGCGCGCCTAGAACCCGTCGCGGCACGCGTCTCCGCCTGCGGCGGATCCGCTAGCACCGCTCTTTGAAACCTTGCGGTTTCAATTCTTCCACCACGGGGAAACTTTCGTTTCCCCGACCCCTTTCCCAGGTTCGATTCCCGGAACTGACGCACACAAAATGCATTCAGCCAACCACAAGGGTTGACTGAATGTATGTATGCGGTCAGCGGGAATCGAACCCGCGTCTCGTCCTTGGCAAGGACGCGTTCTACCACTAAACAATGACCGCTTTAAATCTTCTGCCGGAAACCCGGCCGATGCCTGGGGTCAGAATCGAACTGACGACGCCAGCCTCTTCAGGGCTGCGCTCTACCACTGAGCTACCCAGGCAAAAAGCTACTGCGTATGCGCAAGCACTGTAGCAGAATATTTTCCGGTTTTCAACCGTTAATACGCCACTATATCAGATACGCCGGACTACTAGTGCCCTATCCACGAGAAGCCCGGCGATGCCGATGGCGACGATCAGCCACAGCGCCCAGCGAGGGAGCGGCTGGTGCGTACGCAAAGACCAGGCAGCACTGGCCAGGAGAAACGAAAATACTGCAAGGCCGAATATATCGAAAAATTCAGGTCGCAGGATCGGCATGGCAATCTATTCTATTGCATATGGACCTAGCGAGAATCGAACTCGCGTCTCAGCAATGCGAATGCCGTGTACTACCACTGTACTATAGGCCCGTAATCCCTTATGCGGCCGGCGTCGCTTCGCCCGTTTTGGGCGCGTCATCGGTCACGACACGGTCCGGCTCGCCTCGCTGAAGCTCCGGCGAAGCGGGCATGCCGAGCGCCATGCGGTGCTCCTTCGCGTCGATCGTGATGATCCGGAATTCCTGCTGGCTGCCGAGGGTGAGAAGCTCTTTCATGCGCGCCTCGGTGCCGAATTCGGAAATATGGGCAAGGCCCTGGATGTCTTCGTCGAGCTTTACGAATGCCCCGAACGGATTGAATTTCACCACGGTGCCGGTTACCAGATCGCCTTTATGATAGCGCTCTTCCACCCGGCTCCACGGATCTTCTTTGAGGGCTTTCAACGAAAGGGAGACGCGCTCGCCTTCGACTGCGATGATTTTTGCCTTCACTTTTTGGCCGATGGAAAGCACGTCGGCCGGATTCGTGATAAGCTGCCAATCAATTTCGGAAATGTGCACGAGTCCTTCGAGGCCTTCGCCGAAGCGGACAAACGCCCCGAACGACACGAGCCCCGCTACGTCGCCTTCGATCACGTCACCGACCTGGTAGGCGGACAATTTCTGACGCACGAGTTCCGTTTCGCGCGTTTTCTCGGAAAAAATGAGCTTTTCCTCGTTCGGATCGATGTCCAGAATCGTCACGGTCATGTCCTGGCCCACGAGTTTCTTAAGCTCCTCAAAGATTTTTTCCTTATCGCCGCCTTCAACCCGCGGATAATGCTCCTGGGAAAGCTGGGAAGCGGGGAGGAACCCGCGCATGCGCTGGAATTCAAGAATCAGGCCGCCGCGGTTGGCATCGAGCACTTTCAGAGTCAGCGGTTCGCGCGTTTCCATCAATTGGCGCAGGTCCTGCCAGCTCTTCTCGCGGCCCGCTTCCTTTAGCGAGAGCTCCACGTATCCCTCATCGTTGTCTACCTCGACGACTTTGGCGGTTACCGCGTCGCCGACGGCGAGGCCACGTACGATTTCGGTCGCCGCATAGTATTCGCGGCCGTAGACAATGCCGGTGCCACGGGCGCCTAAATCCACGAAAATGCGGCTGCCGCGCTTTTCAATGACTGTCCCGTCTACGATATCGCCGATTTTAAGAAATGTTCCGGGCTCGCTTTTCTGTTTTAAGAGCACCTCCATGGGGTGGCGGGCGCGGGCCAGAGCAGCGGTTTGGTTCTTTGCGATATTCCGTTCCATACGTACCCGAACACTATAGCCGGATGCCCGCTGATTGGCAAGATGCCGCATAATTGAGGCCTTTTCGGCCCGGGCCGAATATGCTACCCTTGAGTGGCCCCCAACCCTATGACGATCATGTGGTACGGCCACGCCTGCTTCAAAATCGAGACGCGCGAGGCCACCCTCGCCATTGATCCGTTTTCCAAAAATATCGGCATCGCCGCGCCGCGGTTCCAGGCCGACGTGATACTCATGTCGCATGAACATCCCGCGCATGCCAACGCCGAATCGATTGGCGGCACGCCGCGCGTGATCACGGGGCCGGGGGAATACGAGGTCAAAGGGGTCGCGATCACCGGCATCCCGTCGTTCCACGACGCGGCAAAAGGCCAAGAACGCGGCCTCAATACGATTTGGCGCATCACGGCTGACGGCATGACGATCGCGCACCTCGGCGATTTCGGCGAAAAGGATCTACGCGCGGAGACCCTCGAGGCGCTCGGCGCAGTCGATATCCTCCTGATTCCCGTGGGTGGCGCGCCGCATACCATTGCCGGCGAAACCGCAGCTGCGATCGCAAACCGCATCGAGCCTAAAATCGTGATCCCGATGCACTACGCGATCCCAGGCCTCTCGGTGGACATAGCTTCGCCCGACGCGTTCTTGAAGGCGTTCGGCGCAAGCGCTCCCGAACGATTGCCCAAGTTCGCCATCCGCTCCAAAGAATTGCCCGCAGAAGAAGAAACCCGTTTGGTGTTGCTCGCCGCGGGCGGCGAACGATAGCGTCCTCGTATGGCATCGGAATTCCTCGGCAGATTGCGCAACCGGCCGGAACGGGAGCGCAAGATTCTCGGCATATCGGTCTACGTAGCAATCGCCGCGATCTCGATCGCGCTTTGGGTCGGATCTGTCCGCCACGCGATCGTCGGGATCGGCGCGCCCGAAACGGATACCCGGGAATTGCCCGGACCGCTCGAGAGTATTGGCAGGGAAATTTCGCAGTTCACCAACGCGGCAGGGGACCTCGTTTCTAAAACCGCTTCGCTCGGCGCCCAGCTTGGCGCAATCCGGCCCGGCAATCCGGACGTACCGGTGCTCGTGACGACTTCAACGCCCCCGGCGACAGACGCCGGGCAGGCGTCCGTCGCATCGGCCTCGAGTACAAAAACCGCTCCATCCGCACCCAGAGCTCCGGCCGACGCGCCAGCGCCGCAAACCGCGGCCGAACCCGCCGCGGCAACCAATGAGCGAAGCGCCTGGGCCTCATTCAGCGCATGGATCACGAACTGGTTCGGATCAGATGAATCGTATAATCGATAGAAGGCGCAATGGCTGATATCGGAAAAATTACGCCGCGCGAGATTACCGACGAGATGCGCGAGTCGTACCTCGACTACGCGATGTCGGTGATCGTTGCGCGGGCATTGCCCGACGTCCGGGACGGCCTCAAGCCCGTGCACCGGCGGATTTTGTACACCATGGATTCCATGGGATTGACCGCGGGCGCAAAATTCCGCAAATCCGCGGCCGTCGTGGGCGCGTGCCTCGGCCAATACCATCCGCACGGCGACATGGCAGTGTATGACGCGCTCGTACGCCTTGCCCAAGAGTTCGCGTTGCGCTATCCGCTCGTAGACGGGCAGGGCAACTTCGGATCCGTGGATGGCGATCCGCCCGCGGCCCAGCGCTACACCGAAGTCCGCCTGACCAAAATCGCATCCGAACTGTTGCGCGATATCGACAAGGAAACCGTCGCCTTTATTCCCAACTATGACGCGACGCGCGAAGAGCCCACGGTACTGCCGGCGGCCATCCCGAACCTGCTTTTGAACGGCGCGCTCGGCATCGCGGTCGGCATGGCGACCAATATTCCGCCGCATAATTTGAATGAGATCGTGGATGCGCTCGAGCACCTCATCGCGCATCCGAACGCTACGCACGACGACCTTATGGAGATCCTCAAGGGCCCGGATTTCCCGACCGGCGGCCTGATTTTTGACGAAAAAAACATCCGCCAGACCTATGCCACGGGCCGCGGCGCGATTCTCATGCGCGGCGTTGCCGAGATCGCGGAGCGCGAAAAAGCCAAAGGATCGAGCCGCGAAGGAACGCAGATCATCATCACCGAAATTCCGTACCAGGTGAACAAGGCCGAGCTCATCACGCATATCGCGGAGCTGGTAACCGACAAAAAGCTCGAAGGCATCCGCGACATCCGCGACGAATCGGACAAGGAAGGATTGCGCATCGCGATCGACCTCAAAACCGACGCCTATCCGCAAAAGGTACTGAACTTTTTGTACAAATACACCGACCTCGAAAAAAATTTCAACGTGAACATGTTAGCGCTCGTGGACGGCATCCAGCCGCAGGTTTTGTCCTTGAAGCAGATGCTCGAGGAATACCTCAAGCACCGCAAGGACGTGGTCACGCGCCGGACGCAGTTCGATCTGGCGCGCACCAAAGAACGCATCCACATTCTTGAAGGACTTTCCAAGGCGCTTGATCATATCGATGCGGTGATCGACACGATCAAAAAATCCGCTGACCGCGAAGCGGCGCATGCGAATTTGAAAAAGAAATTCAGTTTTTCCGACATCCAGGCCAACGCCATTCTCGACATGCGCTTGGCGACGCTCGCGAACCTCGAGCGCCAGAAGATCGACGACGAACTCAAGGAAAAGCAAAAGCTCGCGCGCGAGCTCGAAGCGCTGTTGAAAGATCCGAAAAAGATCTCGGACGTCATTGCCAAGGAACTCAACGGCCTCAAAGCCAACTACGGCGACGAGCGGCGGACCAAAGTCATGAAGCACGCGGCGCGCGAGATCGCGACCGAAGATATCATCCCCGAAGAAGAAATGATCATCGTGCTCACGCGCGGCGGCTATATCAAGCGTATCCGCCCCGAAGCGTATCGGGTGCAAAAGCGCGGCGGCAAAGGCATCCAGGGCATCGAAACGAAGGAGGAGGACGTGGTCGAGCATTTCGTGACCGTCAATACGCACGATGATCTTTTGTTTTTCACCTCGTCGGGCAAAGTATTCCAAACCAAGGCCTACGAGATACCTGAAGGGTCGCGCACCTCCAAGGGTAAAGCCATCGTCAATTTCCTCTCGGTCAAGGCGGACGAGCAGATCATGTCGGTCGTGCCGGTGCCCAAACGCACCGCGCCCCGCCCCAGCGGATTTCTCGTACTGGTGACCGAGCGTGGTATGATAAAGAAGGTCACTTCCGACGCGTTCGCCAATGTGCGCAAAAGCGGCATTGTCGCGATCAATCTCGACAGCGGGGATGCGCTACGCGGCGTTTCACTGACCAGCGGCAAAGATGAGATCCTCCTGGTAACCGCCGGCGGCCAGGCGATCCGATTCAAGGAAACCGATATCCGGCCTATGGGCCGCGGCGCGCGCGGCGTCAAAGCCATGCGCCTCAGGAAGGATGATCTCGTCCGCGGCATGAACGTCATCACTGCGGTCGGCGGCGAAGAACGCGCTGAAATCCTCGTGGTCTTCGATCAGGGATTCACGAAAAAAACGCCGGTGCGCGAATACAAGCGCCAGAAGCGCGGCGGTTCGGGCATCAAGACCGCAAAGATCACGGCCAAAAACGGCAAAATCGTCAACACGCGCATCATCAAAGAGGAGATAGAAGTCGTCGCTATTTCGCAAAAAGGCCAAGTCATCCGCACGCCGCTTGCCGACATCCCGACACTGGGCCGCGCGACGCAAGGCGTGCGCATCATGCGCCTCAACGAGGGAGATCACATCGCGTCTTTCACGACACTCTAAGCACCCATGCCAGAATCGAGCGAACGGACCACAGCCGCAACCGTTCCGACTCGCGCCGAGCCGCCTCCGCCTCCCGGCAGCGGCGGATTTTTGCATCCCGATAAAACCATCGCGGCATTCGATCTGCGGCCGGGCATGATCGTGGCCGATTTCGGCTGCGGCGGCGGGTACTTCTCGATTCCTGCGGCGCGCGCGGTCGGCGAGAACGGCAAAGTATACGCCCTGGATGTCCAAAAAAACGCGCTTGCCGCGCTCAAGGCGAAAGTCGCGGCTGAGCACCTGCCGCAACTGGAACCGGTGTGGGCGGATCTGGAACGACCTGACGGCTCGCATCTTCCCCAAAGCGCGGTGGATTTCGTCATCATCGCGAATATTCTGTTCCAAGCCGAGAAACGGGATGCCGTCGTCGCGGAAGCGCGCCGCGTACTCCGCTCCGGCGGGATGCTCGCAATCGTGGAATGGGATGATACGCCGTTTCCCGCCGGCCCGCCGATGATTCTGCGCGTCCCGCGGGCCGAAGCGAAGCAGCTTGCCGCGAAAACAGGGTTCGAACTCGTCCGGGAATTCGATGCCGGCAGCCATCATTACGGCATGCTCTTTACCAAACCCCGCACCTAACCCATGACCCTTCGACGCGACTCAGGGCGAGCAACGAATATACCAAGACATATGCGCTATACTTTTCTCTCAACTACTCGTGGTGAGCCTGTGCTTCGACGTGCTCAGCATCTGCATCATGAGCGTAGTCGAATGATCGAACCATGAACAAGTTCCAGCTCGTATTCAGCATCGCGCTCGTCGTCATCATCGCGCTTGCCGTCATATTGTTGCTCCGAGGGTTCGGGGACGATGGCACGAAAGCGCCGGAGTTCGAAATTACCGTGTGGGGGACTGACCCCGATGAAACGCGCTGGCGATCGCTGATCAATACCTATACCAAAGAACAGTCGCCCAACGCGAAAATCGAATACGTACCCAAAGATCCGCGTACGTACGAGGCCGAACTTTTGAACGCGCTCGCTTCCGGCGCGGGCCCGGACGCGTTTTTCTTGTCCAATACGCTCTTGGCCAAGCACCGCGACAAAGTCCAGCCGCTCCAGGAGCAATCGCTCGGCTATACCAAGCAATCGCTCAAGGCGGCGTTTCCGGATGCCGTGGTGGATGCCGTCACGGGCCCCGACAATGAGCTCCTCGGCACGCCGTTGTATTTCGACACGCTCGCGCTCTTTTATAACCGCGATTATCTGAACACGGCCAACATTCCGTTGCCGCCCGCGACCTGGGACGAACTCGTCAATCAAAGCCGGGCGCTGACGCGCTATGCCGAGACCGGAGCCATTCGCCGCTCGGGCGTCGCGATGGGCTCGTCGGGAAATGTCGCGCATGCGCACGAAATCATGGCGCTCTTGATCTATCAAAGCGGCGGCGACATCGTGAATTCCGCCAATCGGGCGAGCGCCCTCAACAGCCCCGAAACCGAAACCGCGCTCGGCTTTTATACCGCCTTCGTGGACCCGACGAAACGGAGCTTCAGCTGGAATGCGCTGTTCCCTCCGTCGATCGACGCGTTTTCCACGGGCGATGCCGCGTTCGTTCTGGGCTATGCCGCCGATGCCGAGCGCATCACGGCGCTGAATCCGCAGCTCAACTTTGACGTCGCGCCCGTGCCCCAGCCGACCGGTGCGAACATACGGATCAACATGGGCCGATTTGATATCATCGCGCTCTCGCGCCTGACCAAGGAAGCGAACAATGCCTGGCATTTTCTGCTCTGGCTGCAAGAACGGGACGTACAGAAGCGCTACGCGGACGCGCGCGCCTTGCCGCCCGCGCGGCGCGACCTCATCGCGTCGCAGCCGCCGCGCGAATACCTTGCCGCGTTTTACGGACAAATCCTCTCGGCGCGCACGCTGCCGGTCGAGGCCGGCGACTCGCTCGCGCGCATCCTCGGTGATATGATTGATAGTGCGGCAACACGCCAGACGGAACTCGCGCAAGCCGTCCAACGCGCGCACCGGCAGCTTGCCGAAGCGCTCCGGCCGCCGGACAACCCATAGATTTCCGCCATGCCCCGTATCTTCCGTATTGCGTTGTTCCTCACCGTGCTTGCGGTCTTTGTTCCCGTTTCGGCCGGCGCCCAAAGCGGCCTCGTACCCTGCACAATTACCCAGTGCCACATCTGCGATCTTGCGGAACTACTCAAGCGCGTCACGGACTTTTTCATCTTGCGCGTCGCGCTGCCCGGTTCCGCGCTCTTGTTCGCACTCGGCGGGATCATGCTCTTGATATCGGGCACGTCGGAACAGCGCCGCACGCAGGGCAAAACGATTATTTGGCGCACGGTCATCGGCATCGTCATCATTCTGCTTTCATGGACATTCATCGATACGCTCATTAAAGTACTGACTGGAACCACCGCTGCTTCGGGGTCGGATACGTTCTATCCGGGTAAACTCGGTCCGTGGAACGAATTCAATCTAGAAAAATGCAAAGAAGGTTTCGCACCATGATGGTCCGCACTGCGACACTCCTTACCTCCGTTCTCGCGTTCGCATCGCCCGTGCATGCGCAGACGGTTACTATTATCAATCCGCTCTGCCCTGGATCGACTTGTACGTTTGACGTTATTTTCGACCGCCTCACCAACTATGCGCTACTCGTGCTCGGGCCGATCGCCGTTATCATCATTCTTTGGGTCGGCTTTACGTATATGACAAGCGGCGGGAGCCCCGAGCGGATAAAGCAAGCCCATCGGGCGCTTCTCTGGGCCATCGTCGGCATTGCCATCGTTCTTTTGGCCAAAGGCATATACGCGATTATCAAGACCGTCCTCGGCCCTTAGTATGTCATCATCAAAGCTCGCCCTTTTCGCGCTCTGCATCGGCATCATCGCCGCGCCGTTTTTCGCTGACGCCGCCATCACCTCCGCGTGCGATATCGTGACGCTCCTGAACCGCATCAAGGAATGGTTCGGCATCCTGGTCGGCATCATCGCGACGATTGCAATCCTCTACGCCGGCCTGTTGTTCATGACCGCGGCCGGCAGCGATGAGCAGATCACCAAAGCGAAATCCACGCTGCTCTGGGCATTGGTCGGCATCGCCGTCGCGCTGCTCGCCTCGGGAGTCGTGGCATTCGTGCAAACCATCGTCGGCGGCACCCTTCCCGCCAATTGCCCGTAACGCAGCCGACGCACCCATAAGTGAATTGCGCCCTTTGACGAACTTGGCAACTCTTTCTATGCTAGGAATACGGATTTTTGTTCATTCCGCAGGGTAGCCCTGCCTAAAGGTCGGCCCGATAGCGCATAATGTCAGTACTCATCATTCTCTCCACCATGCAAAAAACCGTTCGCGCTTCACTCTTCGCCCTTGCTCTCCTTGCCGCTCCGTTCATGGCATCGGCCCAGATCGAGGACATCTGTGATGTTCTCACTCTCGTGGAACTCGTCCTGACCTGGTTCGGGATCCTGGTCTTCATCGTCGCGGTTATCTTCATTCTCTACGCCGGCTTCCTGTTTATTACGAGCGGCGGCAATGAAGAAACGCGGAAAAAAGCGAGCTCAACACTGCTCTGGGGCCTGATTGGCATCGCCGTCGCACTGCTTGCGACCAATGCCATTCCATTCGTCCAGGCAACCGTTGGCGGGCAAACATTCGACAACTGCGTCCCCAGCGTCTAACCGCGCCCGGAAACGATACGAAAAGCAAAACGGCCCCTAGGGGCCGTTTTGCTTTTTCCGAGCAATATCGCTATAGTTCAGTGCGCGCCCGTCCCTTCGCTGCCGAGGTGGCGGAACTGGCATACGCGCAGGACTTAGAATCCTGTCCCGCAAGGGTTGTGGGTTCGACTCCCACCCTCGGCATGGATCGTTTATCGATAGAAGAGTAGCTATCGCGTTGGCCATTCTCACGTTTTGCCCGCGTCACGTATTTTACTCACGAAACGACTCGCATCCATTGCGACAATGTACTACTATTACGCTATAGCGTAATAGTAGTACATGCAACGAAAAACGTGGTATTTTATTGGGAAAACTGTTCTTTCGATCATCGGCACGGGTGCTCTTGTTTTGAGTGCCGCGGCTGTTCCAAACGCTGCACAGATGCTCGCTCCGTTAGTCGCCAAACGCCGCGGAAAAACGAATAGGCGTGCGCTTGAGCGTACAATCCATGCGCTGCAACGCCAGCGACTCATTGAATTCGTGCCTCATCACGGAAAAATTGTCATGCGGATTACCGAAGGTGGCAAGAAAAAATTGCGTGAATTTGACTTCGATACGATGTCGCTCGCGGTGCCGCAACACTGGAATAAACAATGGACCGTAATACTGTTTGATATTCCTGAAGAAAAGAAGTCTGCGCGGGACGCACTCAGAAGAAAACTACGGGATCTGCAATGCTATGCGCTCCATCGCAGCGTCTTCGTGCATCCAGCGGACGGACGCGATGAAATTGATTTCGTTATCCAGACATTCGGGATTCAAAACTACGTGATTCATTTTCGAACGCCATCCCTGGGCTATGGCGAGGGCAGGGCTCGCGCTCATTTCAAATTACTGCCATAGCAGTCTGTACTGATATCGCGCTATAGCGCAGCATTAGTACAAAAACTCCGCCATTCATGCATGTCGCATGATATTGCGCAATCATGGCTAGCGATATATTATGCATCAGGCATAAATAAATCAGCCGTAATGCCGATGTAGCTCAGCGGCAGAGCAACTCCATGGTGGGATCGCTCTTGATCTCCCGCCCCCGCAACGGGAAACTGTTGCGGCGTACCCCGAATAACGGTTCACGGCCCGGCACGGGCATATAGACCGTGGCCCTGCCTCAGGGCCCGAACGACTGACAAGGGGGATCCGGTCCAACGCGGATCAATATACAGTCTAGCCCTCTGATGGTGCCCCAGAAACAAGAGGTAGTACGCGAAGGAGTAGGTCGTGGGTTCAATTCCCACCATCGGCTCGAGCATATATCCGCATAACCCGCCACTCGCATGCCGCAAGCAAATCTGATCAGATTCCAATGCTCCGCCTGCAAGCGCTATACCTATTGGTCGCGCAAGAATGTGCGCAAAAGCGAAGGCAAACTTGCGCTGAAAAAGTTCTGCCGCTGGTGCCACAAGCAGACGCAGCACAAGGAAGCGAAAAAAACCTAACGAAATCGAACGCGTATGGCGTATTATAATGCGCTAACGCGCTCATCCGTGCTGGGGGTGTAAGCTCAACGGCAAACTGTCGCTCTCCAAAAGCGAACTTCCAGGTTCGAATCCTGGCACCCCCGCCATCCAATTGGCACGTCGGCTGCAACTATACGATTACCCGGGGCTACCGTGATCTGTCTGAATGCCGAACTGAAAAAGCGTCTCCATGCGCTTGCGTCAACACTGGTGCGCCATGGATGAACTTATCCGCGAACTGAAGCGCCAAGGAGTGCTCCGCTCGCCGCTTGTCGCGGAGGCCTTTGGCCGCGTGGATCGCAAGGACTTCGTGCGTCCCGAGGATGCGGCCGAGGCGTACGCAAACTGGCCGCTGGCCATCGGCGCTGGCCAGACCATTTCGCAACCCCAGACCGTCGCCTTCATGCTCGATCTTCTCGACCCGCGGCCGGGCGAGCGTATTTTGGATGTGGGCGCCGGATCCGGCTGGCAATCCGCCCTCCTCGCGGCGATCGTCGGCAAGCAGTCGGGCGGCCCGCCTGCCCGCTTCGCCGAAGCTCCCGCTTCGCCCGCGAAGCGAGGCGAGTCAGCGAGGCGAGCCGGGCGGGCAGGCACGGTCGTCGCGATCGAGCGCATTCCGGAACTCTGCCGTTTCGCCCAAACAAATTTAAAAAAATACGAGGCCATTACCGCGCCGACGGTTCAGTTCATCTGCGGCGACGCGACTACGGCGCTCGAGCGCGCCGAGCCGTTCGATAAGATCATCGCCGCAGCCGCCGCAAAAGGCGATATTCCCGCTTCCTGGCGCGCGCTTCTGAAACCCGGCGGCGTCATCGTCGCGCCGGTGGACGACGCGATCATCCGCCTGACAAAAACCGCCGACGGCGCATGGCGCACCGAACGATTCGAGGGATTCGCATTCGTTCCGCTCATCAGCGGCACGGACCAGCCGAAAGCCGGATTCGGAAGCCCCGCCACCATCGCGACCGGCGCGATCGCCCTGGCCGTCGGCGCAACGCTCTGTGCGCTGGCAATGGTCGTGCCCGTCATTCTTCCCGGTCCCGTGACGCTTGATGTGCCGCGGGGCGCGGGATCCCAGGCCATCGGCCGGCTGCTCGAATCCCAAGGCCTCGTCTGGTCGCGCCATTTGTTCGTCGCATATGCCGTGCTCACGAATACCGCCGGCAACCTAAAACCCGGGGCGTATTCGTTCGACGGCGCGGTGACCATCCCGGAAATCATCGGCGAATTGGCGCGCGGCAGCGCGAACGAACGCGTTATCGTCATTCCCGAAGGATGGGACCAGCGCACCCTGGGGATATATCTGGAAGAGCGAAACATCATGCCCGCGGAGCGCTGGTGGGATACGAACGGCTGGCCGGCGACCGATTATCGTATCGCGACGCACCGGCCCGCGCTCCGCGATTTTTCTCAGGAGTTCGCGTTTCTGGCCGACAAACCCGCATACGTGGGACTCGAAGGATATCTCTATCCCGATACCTACCGCATTTGGGCCGATGCTTCACCCGAAGATATCGCGCGGCGCATGCTGGAAAACTTCGATGAAAAACTGACGCCCGCGTTGCGCACGGAAATCGCGCGCCAAGGCAAAACTATATTCGAAGTCGTGACGCTCGCCTCGCTCGTCGAGCGCGAAACCGGAGAGCCGAGCGAACGGCCCGTCATCGCCGGGATTCTTTGGAAACGGCTTTCGGCCGGCATGCCGCTGCAGGTGGACGCGACCGTCAGTTATGCCACGGGCCGATACGCGACGCCCAGCGGCCCTTTACTCGAGATCGATTCGCCGTACAACACGTATCGCTATGCGGGATTGCCGATCGGCCCGATCGCGAATCCGAGCATCGAATCCATCACCGCCGCGCTGTATCCCATCCGTTCCGCCTATTGGTATTACCTTCATACGCCCGACGGCGACGTGGTCTTCTCGAAAACCCTCGAGGAGCACGAGGCGGCCAAGGCGCGCCACCGCGCAGGGCGGTAGCTTTGCGCCATTGCGTCAACGGCAGGAGTGTGGTACGGTTACCATATGATCGATTTCTCTAGAGATTATTCGTTTTCATGTTGACTTCTCGCGAAAAACGAGCCGTAATCGACACCGTCAAGACGGGCGCCGAGGACACGGGTTCGAGCGAAGTACAGGTGGCGCTTTTGTCCGAAGAGATCGCCCGCCTTACCGCGCATCTCAAAAAGCATCCTAAGGATCACCACTCCCGGCGGGGGCTTTTGGCTATGGTCGTGCGACGGCGCAAGCTCCTCGAATACCTGCGCGGGTCCGCGCCGAAGCGCTACGCGACGGTGACGCGGAAACTCGGCCTGAAACGCTGACCGACCGCACATCGCAACCCATGACCCTTCCGCAAATGCAGCACTCGGAACAACGCGTAGCGGTGTTCATCGACGTGCAAAACATGTACTATTCCGCGCGGCATCTCTATAATGCGCGCGTGAATTTCAAGGCCGTCGTGGACGCCGCGGTGGCGCACCGTAAATTGATCCGTTCGTTCGCCTACGTGGTGCGCACGAAGACCGGCGAGGAAAAACCGTTTTTCGATGCGCTCATCAAGGAGGGGATCGAAACACGCGTCAAAGACCTCCAAGAGTTCACCGGCGGCGTCAAAAAAGCGGACTGGGACGTGGGGTTGGCTATTGACGCGGTGCGCACCGCGGATATGGTAGACACGATCGTCATCGTGTCGGGCGACGGCGATTTTATCCCGCTTATCCAGTACCTCAAAGGGAGAGGGCGGCGGGTGGAGGTCGTCGCGTTCGGCCGCAGCGCATCGGGCAAGGTTCGGGAAGAAGCCGATGACTTTCTCGATATCGAGGAGGATCCGCGCCGGTTTCTCATGCGCTCCAAGCGCCTGATCGGCGGCCGCCGGAGCGGACGCGCGACCGAGGACCAATCCGACGAGCCGCTGCCCAAGATCCATTCGTAACCGCCCGCACCCGTCGCATTCATTATTCATCAGCTGATTCGTGTCCGTTCAGTTGTCTCCAGACGACGAGACGCCAGAGACGTCTTCCGCCTGGAGAGAACGCGTCGGACGCCACTCGCTTCTCATATGGAGACACAATCCTATTCGCTGCCGCTCGGCAACGCGGCCCTCACGGTCCAACTCACGCCGTTGGCACCCCACGCCAACGGCCGCGTGCTCGTCCGTCATGGCGACACCATGGTGCTCGTCACGGCGGTCATGGCCAAACGCCCGCGCGAAGGCGGAGATTTTTTCCCGCTGACCGTGGATTACGAAGAGCGCTTTTACGCCGCCGGCAAAATTCTCGGCTCGCGATTCGTAAAGCGCGAAACGCGGCCGTCGGAAGAAGCGATCCTCGGCGCGCGGCTCATCGATCGCACGATTCGCCCGCGCTTCGATTTGCGCATGCGCAATGAAGTGCAGGTTATCGCGACCGTATTGTCGTTCGACGGCGAACACGATCCGGATGTACCCGCTCTCTTGGGCGCGTCGCTCGCACTTGCCATTTCGGATATCCCGTGGGACGGACCGGTGGCCGGCGTGCGCATCGGCCGGGTTGACGACCGCTTTGTCGTCGGCCCCACCATTGCCGAGCGCGAATCGGGAACGCTGGATATGATCGCGTCGGGCACCGCGGAAAAACTCAATATGATTGAGACGGGCGCGGCCGAACTGACCGAGGCACAAATCGTCGAGGCGCTTGAGCTGGCACACGCCGAAATTAAAAAACTTGTCGCGCTCGAACAAGAGGTTATCCGCGCCGCGGGCCCGGTACGCAAAGCCGAAGTACCGCTCGTCGCGACGACCGGGCCCTTGCGCGACGCGCTCATCAAAAACTTTTCCGAACGCATCGGCGAGGCCATGTGGACCGCGGACAAACAGGAGCGGCTCGAAAAAACCGCTGCGCTGCGCAGCGAATGGGCCGCATTCGCGAAAGCGGAATTCCCGGACGCCACGCCGGCCGAAATCACATATCTGTGGGACGACGAGATCGACGCCATCGTCCACAAAAAGATCCTGCATGACGGCAAACGGCCCGATGGCCGCGCGACCGACGAGCTCCGGGCGCTCACGGCCGAAGCGGGCATCATTCCGCGCGTGCATGGCTCGGGCATATTCTGCCGGGGCGAAACCCAAGCCCTCTCACTCCTCACGCTCGGCTCGCCCGGCGACCAATTGATCATCGAAGGCATGGAAGTGCGCACGAAGCGCCGCTACATGCACCAATACAATTTCCCGCCCTATGCCACGGGCGAAACCAAGCCCTTGCGCGGTCCCGGCCGGCGCGAAATCGGCCACGGCGTGCTGGCGCAAAAGGCAATTCTGCCGCTGTTGCCGACCGTGGACGAATTCCCCTACACGATCCGAATCGTATCCGAGATCATCTCTTCGAACGGCTCGTCGTCCATGGCTTCGGTCTGCGGCTCGACCTTGGCGCTGTTCGACGGCGGCGTGCCGCTCAAAAAACCGGCGGCCGGCATCGCCATGGGCCTGATGATGGAAAGTGAATCCCAATACCGCGTACTCACCGACATCCAAGGGCCCGAAGACCATTACGGCGACATGGATTTCAAGGCCGCGGGCACCCGCGACGGCGTGACCGCGATCCAAATGGACGTCAAAATCGACGGCGTAACCATTCCGATGCTCGCCGAGACCCTCGCGCAAGCCAAGGAGGCGCGCCTCCAGATTCTGGACACGATTGAGGCCGCCTTGCCCGCGCCGCGGCCGGAACTCTCGCCGTATGCTCCGCGCATCGTGACGTTGAAAATCGATCCGCAAAAGATCGGCGCGCTCATCGGTCCGGGCGGCAAAATGATCAACAGTATCACCGATGCCACGGGCGTGGACATTGCCATCGAAGACGACGGCACCGTGTTCGTGACTTCGGAAAGCGCCGAAGGCATGACGCGAGCGCTCGAATTGATCAAGCAGGTGACGCGCGAATATAAGCCGGGCGAACTCCTAGAAGGAACGGTGACGCGCATCTTCGACTTCGGCGCCATGGTGGAAGTAGCGCCCAAAACCGAGGGCCTCGTGCACATCTCGGAACTCGCGCCCTGGCGCGTGGGCTCGGTTGAAGATATCGTACATGTGGGAGACCGTATTCCCGTCATGGTGCGCAATATCGACGACCAGGGGCGACTCAACTTTTCCCTCAAAAGCGTCCCTGGCCGGTATTCCGAAGACGATATCGCCAAAGGACGCGCGAGCGAAGCGACGTATAGCCCGCCGCCGCGCGAGCGCCATGACGAACGCGGCCCGCGTCGCCATCACCGCCGCTGATCCCATTCATCCGGCGAAGCGACGCTCCCTCGATCGTTTGCATGCCGGATCATCCTACCGAATCTCAATCGGAACGCCGAGCATCAGAACCCGCCCGCACCATGGCGGGGGATATGCAGCGCGTCCTCACCGAGAAAAAACCAACGCTCCTTGCACGCCCGCCACGACCGCGAGAGCGCCTGGGCGCGACGGCTTCCGACCGTTGGACTGAACAGAAATTCAAGGTCACCGCGATGGCCCTTCTTGGCGTCATCGCGCTTTTGATCACCGCGTGGTTCTGGCGATCCGAGCTGCCCGCGCTCGTCGAAAACCTGCCGCAGCCCGTGCCGCCCCCTGGCTCTGCATTTTTCTTCAACGCGACCGAGACGCTCTTGTTAAGTTCAAGCTCGCCGCCGCTTCCCGCGCTTCTGGCCGGACGGATCGCCATTCCCCGCGCGCCCGGCTCGTTCACGCGACTCCTGATCGAAGTAGAGCGGCTGCGCGCCGATCCGGCTGCCCTTTCGGCCCGCGGATTTTTCGATGCCATCGGCATCGAGCCGCCGCCGCAATTCCTCGATGCGATTGAGCCGCTGCCGCAGTGGTTCATCTATGGCGGGGCCGACGGCCGAGACGCCGGCATAATTTTTGTGGTAAAAAACGGGCCGGCCGCAGCCGAAGCGCTCGCGGCCTGGGAGCCGACCATCCGCAGCGATTTCGCATTCATGATCCCCACCGCGCCGCCGCCACCGCCGCTTATCGCGACTACAACGCCGGATGCCGCGACCGGTACTACATCGGACGAACGCGCGCTCTTGCCTCCCGCCGCGCCATCCGCGGATCCCGTGCCGCCGCGATTCAAATCCCAGAGTTATCGCAACATCGAGTTCCGATTCCGCGAATTGATTTCGGGCCACGATCAGGGTTGGGGCTACTTGTACTTCCCGGCGCGGCGCCGTATCATCATGGGTACTTCGACCGCGGCGCTGCGCGCCGCCATCGACCGCTTGTTCGAATCGCCGAATCCCTAATCGCAGCAATGCGCTGCGCGATTCCAATCCATGAACCCTAATCTCGCCCGGGAATTGCAACCGCTGCTTGAACAAGAGCGCCACCGCTTGGAAGCGGAGCTTGGCGGCATCGCGACCAAAGACCCGCGCATGGTCGGCGACTGGGACGCGCGCATGCCCGATACCGCAAGCCGGGACACCAATGATCAGTCGGACATCGAGGAGCAAGCCGACGTACGGGAAGAATACGAGACGCGAATCGCCCAGGAACAAGCCCTCGAAGAACGGCTCGCCGAAGTGCGCAAAGCGTTGGAACGCATCGCAGCCGGCTCGTATGGCGCTTGCCTTGCCTGCGGCAAGCCGATTCCCGAAGAACGCCTTCGCGCGAATCCCGCAGCCGCATATCACATCGAGCACGAGCCCGAATCCGCATCTGCCTAATCATCTGCCGCGCCTTGAGCCGTCGAGGCGGCATTCGCGCACTCCATGATCGCGCTCTTCTCGGCGCAGGTTACCGGCCTCGATGCGACGCTCATCAATGTCGAGGTCGATTTGTCTCCGGGCCTGCACGTGTTTTCGATCGTCGGGCTTGCCGACAAGGAAGTCCAAGAATCGCGCGAACGCATCGGCGTGGCCATCCGCGCCATCGGCGCCCGGCCGCCGCATAAAAAAAGCGAACGCCTCATCGTCAATCTCGCGCCAGCCGACATCCGCAAGGAAGGCCCGGCGTTTGATTTGCCCATTGCGCTCGGATATCTACTCGCGTCCGGACAAGCCCGGTTTGATCCGGCCGGAAAACTATTCATCGGCGAACTCGGCCTCGACGGTTCGCTCAAGCCCGTAGTCGGCGTTTTGCCCATGGCAATTGCCGCGCGTCTCGCGGGCGCTACGGCCTGCTACGTGCCGCCCGGCAACGGCGCTGAAGCCGCGCTCATCGAGGGGCTCACGGTCAAAGAAGCGCCCAACATCCCCGCATTGCTCGATGACGTGGAAGGCCGTCGCGCACTGCCGCCGATATCACGGCCGGAGCCCCCGCACGGCGCGGCCGACGTTTTCGACATCTCGCTGATCCACGGTCAAGAACACGCCAAACGCGCGCTCGTGATCGCCGCGGCCGGCGGGCATAACATCCTATTTCAAGGACCGCCGGGAACCGGAAAAACCATTCTCGCGCGAGCGTTGGCCGGCCTGCTGCCTCCGCCCACCGAGGATGAAATGATCGAGATCACGAAGATCGCGAGCGTGGCCGGAATTCTCCGCGACCGGGGCGCGCTCGTGGCCACGCGGCCGTTCCGGAGCCCGCACCATTCGGCATCCGCGGTCGCGGTTACCGGCGGCGGCTCGCCCCCGCGGCCCGGCGAAGTCACGCTCGCGCACCGCGGAGTTCTTTTCCTTGATGAGCTACCCGAATTTCCGACACACGTGCTCGAATCGCTGCGCCAGCCGCTAGAAGACCGCATGATCACCGTCGCCCGCGCGGCCGGCACCATTTCCTTTCCCGCGGATTTTACGCTCATCGCATCCATGAATCCCTGCCCCTGCGGCAATCTTTCGAATCCGCGGGGCAATTGCATCTGCGCGCCCGGCGCGATCGCGCGCTACCGCCGCCGCGTATCGGGGCCGTTGTTGGACCGGATTGATTTGCATATCGAAGTCGGCCCGGTCGCGTCCGAAAAGTTGGCGGCCGACGCCGCGGATCCCAGCCAGGGCATCGCAATCCGCGCCCAAATCGCGGCGGCGCGCGATCATGCGCTCAAGCGCTTCGCGCGTTCAAACTGCCGCACGAACGCGGCGATGTCGCTGGTCGAACTCAAAACATTCTGCCCGCTCGACGCCGAAAGCCGCCATATTCTCCAAGAGGCCTACGACCGTCTCGGCATGTCGGTGCGCACGTATTACCGCACGATCAAAGTCGCGCGCACGATCGCCGATCTTGCGGCCTCGCCCGGCATCAGGTCCGAGCACGTGCTCGAAGCGCTCCAATACCGCCCGATGGGGGAACGATAGCGCGCGAATACCGCCATCGGTCTGGTATACCCGGTAGTACAACGCGCGAAGATCGTTGCGGTTAAAAAATTAACCGATATGCCACGCCCGTGCGCGCCGGATTTATTGGATGGAAGGTTGTACTACCGGGTATACTGAAAGGACTATGCCAGAACGCGCCCCGGGCCATTTAGCCAACGAAATCGCGGAACTGGAATCATTACTCGCTCAAAAGCGCGCATCGCTGGAACGCGCGGGCGAGGCCGGCGAAGAAAAGGAAGCGTTCGGCGAGACATTTCGCGAGCGCTACGGCGAAGCGTTCGCCCCGCCGCCTGCGGCAAGCCCCGGACAGACCACTCCGCCGCCCGCGCCGCCCCATGATCAGGTTGCCGCGGTCCAGACCGCGCCCGAAGACCAGCAGGTCGCCGCGCTTGTCGAAATCGCGCTTACCAAAGGCGTGCGCGCGGCCGCCGAGGTCGCGCGCCATGCGACGCCATGGCTTTTGGATGAACTCCATGACCGTCTCCAAGACCGCTACTACGACGAGCTCGTCCGCGCGCGCAAATTGAACGAGCGCTAGCACTTCCCATGAGTTCTCTTGCCATCTTGGGCTACGGAACCGTACTCGCGGTTGCGGTCGCGAGCGGCGCGGCATGGTGGGCCGTGCGCCGCGTCCGCTCCCAAGACGAGCTCGCGCGATCGCTCAATCTCGCGCTCCTGCACGTGTCGCTGCCGCGACCGGATCCGAATGTCCAGCGGTCGGCCGAAGAGTTACGCCAAGATATCGGCCTCATGGAGACGGTATTCTCGGGCCTGAGCAACATCCGCGACTCGTGGTGGAGCACGCTCTGGCACGGCGCCCCGAATTTCGCGCTCGAGTTGACCGTGCCGCATGTCGGCGAGGAACTGTGGTTTTACGCCGCGGTGCCGCGCCGATTTGCCGCCGCGGTCGAGAAAATAATCCACGGCGTATATCCGGACGCGCGCATCGAAAAAACGAACGACTATAACATCTTCCATCCGACGGGCGAGAGCGCCGTGGCGCTCGTCACGCTGGCGCGCTCCACCATCCTGCCGATCCGCACGTACCGCCGCGCCGAGGGCGATCCGTTGCGCGAGGTCGCCAACGCATTCTCAAAACTCGCGTCCACCGGCGAAGGAGCGGCACTCCAGATTGTTGCGCGCCCCGCGCCGAGCTTCTGGACCGAACGGATCTTGTCGCACGCGAAGCTCGCATTCGCCGGCAAAGCGCCCATTATCCCGAAATCAGCCCTCGCGGGGGAACTTGCTGCGTTGGCTGGAGCAACGACTCAGAAAAAAGACGGCCAACCCGAAAAAGAACATCGCCTTTCGCCGCAGGAAGAAGAGGCGATCCGGCTTATCGAGACCAAGGGATCGCGGCCGCTGTTTCTCGCAAACATTCGCATCGTCGCCGCCGCGCCTACCCAGGAGCGGGCCGACGCCATTGCATCGGACATCAGTGCCGCGTTTCGCCAGTACGCCGAACCCGCGCTCAACGAATTCAGCATCCGACCGCAAACCGGATCAAACCGAGCAAAGGCCCTGTATCACTACTCGTTCCGGCTATTCCACCCGCGCTCGGCAATCGTGCTTTCGGCCGAGGAACTTTCGAGCATCTACCATTTCCCCAATGCGGTGCTCGGTACGCCCAAAGTACGCGCAGTCAGGGCGCGCGAGGCCGCGTTGCCGATGAATCTAGGAACCGCGGGCGTCATGCTCGGCACGAATATCTTCCGCGGCGAGACGCGCGATGTCCGCATGGATCCGGACGACCGGCGACGGCATTTGTATATCATCGGCCAGACCGGAACCGGCAAAACGTCGCTCATGACCGAAATGATCCGCCAGGATGTTCTCGCAGGCCATGGCGTCTGCTTCATCGATCCGCACGGCGAAAGCGTGGAGCGCGTGCTCGGCTATATACCGCCCGCGCGCCTCGGCGACGTAATCTATTTCAATCCCGCGGACGTCGAGCGGCCGTTCGGCCTGAACCTCCTCGAATATGATCCGCGCTTCCCCGAGCAAAAAACGTTCGTGGTCAATGAGCTCTTTTCGATTTTTCAGAAACTCTACGGCGCGGTGCCCGAGGCCATGGGCCCGATGTTCGAGCAGTATTTCCGGAATGCCACGCTCCTCGTGCTCGACGATCCGGAATCCGGCAATACGCTTTTGGAAGTGGAGCGCGTATTCGTGGATAAAGCATTTCGCGCGCTGAAGCTCGAGCGTTCGCACAACGTCGTGGTTCAGACCTTCTGGCGCGAAATGGCTGAAAAAGCCGGCGGCGATGCGGCGCTCGCCAACATGGCGCCCTATATCACCTCGAAGTTCGATACGTTCCTCGCCAACGAAATCATGCGGCCGATCATCGCCCAACAGCATTCGGCGTTCGACTTTCGCGCCGTCATGGATAAAAAACAAATCCTACTCGTAAACCTTTCCAAGGGCCGCCTCGGCGAACTCAATTCTTCACTGATCGGCTTGATCCTCGTCGGCAAGCTTCTCATGGCCGCACTCGCGCGTACCGACGCGCCCGAATCCGAGCGGCCGGATTTCTATTGCTACCTGGACGAATTCCAAAACGTCACCACGCCCTCGATCGCGACGATTCTTTCCGAAGCGCGCAAATACCGGCTTAATCTTATCCTGGCGCACCAATTTCTCGGGCAGCTCGATGAAAAGATCAAAACCGCCGTGTTCGGCAACGTGGGGTCGCTGGCCGCGTTCCGCGTCGGCGCCGAGGACGGCGAATTTCTCGCCACCCAATTCCAGCCGGTGTTTTCGGCGCACGATCTCATCAACACCGATAACCATCACGCCTGCGTGAAGTTGTTGGCGCACGGCCAAACCGCCCTTGCCTTCAGCATGCACACCAGTCCGCCGGCCGCGCCGGACCCGGCGCAGGCGGAGGCTGCCAAGAATTTTTCGCGCGCGACCTATGGCCGACCGAAAGCGGATGTCGAGCAGGAGATACGTGCCCGCTACAATTCCGTGAACTAATTCTTATCTCCGCGAATCGAAAACCGAGCGCGTACCACGCGCTCGGTTTTGTTTTATGCACACACTCTCCTAAAACGGATTTCTTGCGCCGCGGATTTCGAAATGCACATGGCAGCCGGTGGAATTGCCCGTGGTACCGATCGTGCCGATCTGTTGCCCCTGTTCCACGCCCGCACCCGCGGTCACAAGTACGTCGGTAAGGTGCGCGTACAGGGTTTGGGTGCCATTGGAATGTTTCAGCACGATGTAGCGGCCGTATCCGCCGTTCCAACCGGAACTGCGCGCGAGCACCACGCTGCCGCCGGCCGATGCAACCACCGGCAGGCCGCAGGCATTGGCCAGATCAACGCCGTTGTAGCCGTGCACGCCGCGCGTGCGCCGACCGCCGGCAATCGGCCGGATGTAGTAGCCCTGGTATGCGGGCAGTCCCGATGCCACCGCACTGCCGCTGGACGCCACCGGGGCGGGCAATTCGCCGTCTGGAACAATAATGATGCCGCCGAGCGCCAGCGCGGCGTCCGCATCCAAACCGTTGAAATTCTGAATATCGTCCTGATCGGCCTTATACTGTTTTGCGATGCTGGCAAGCGTGTCACCTTTCTTTACTTCGTGGCGGATGCCGGTCACCGGCAGGATGACGATCTCGGATCCGACCTTCAGGGACCGGGCATTGGCAAGATTATTTGCCCACAGAATGGTATTGACCGATACGCCGAAACTCTCGGCGATCGTGCTGATCGTATCGCCGGGTCGCACGGTGTAGACGAAAATCAGCCCGCCGCCGCCCGTACCCTCGGCAATCCACCCTTGGGGATTCAGCGGCGCGGCAAGCGCGTCGTTCGCCTGAATAAGCGCCAGCCCGGTCGAAGCGCCCAGCTGAGCCGCCGGTTCGGCTTGTAGAACGGGTACGCCCGCGGCCTGGGTACGCGGCACGGCCACCGGCATTTTTTCCTCGATTTCAGCATTACCAACACCCGCAAAAAGCCGGAAAATCAGATCCAAAATACCCGCCTGAGCCTGGGCGGGTTGCGCGACGAGAAGAAGGAAAATGCCGGAAACAAGAACTATTTTGATGGTTTGGCCATCAAAAACGAAACGCTTCTTCGAAAAAAGAAGCGAACTCGGGAATTGCGGTTTTATTATTTCACCACGCGATTGGAAATACGGCAATATCGCGCGGCCGAAATTGAAGATTGTACGAATAGAAGAATCTCCTTGAAGATTGCTGCCGTACGGGAAAAAACCAGGAAATACGGGGTTTTCTTATACGGACCGTGGGCTTCTCGGACAGCCGCTAGTATAGCGCCCGAGAAGCCGGGGAACCAGGCCGGCTATCCACGACCCGTCCCCATGACCCGCGGCCCATCCGCGTATCGGGGCCGCCCGGTTTTTGCTACGATACTGCTGCCACTCCCATGCCCACCGCCTCCGAAACCATTCTTGCGGGATTAAACGACCGGCAGCGAGAAGCCGTCCTCACCACCGAGGGGCCGGTACTCGTCATCGCTGGGCCGGGCTCCGGCAAAACCCGCGCCCTGACCCATCGCATCGCGTACCTCATCGCCGCGGGCCGCCATCCGGCCGGCATTCTTGCCGTAACCTTTACCAACCGCGCGGCAGGCGAAATGCGCGAGCGCGTACGCGAGCTCGTCGACGGGAATGGCGCTGGGGGGCGGCGAGGCGGTACGGATGCAATGCCATGGATCGGAACATTTCATGCCTTTGCCGCGCATCTCTTACGCCAGGAAGCCGCACGCGTCGGCTTTAAGCCGAACTTCACGATATATGACGAGAGTGATTCGGCCGCGCTGCTTCGCGAAGTCATGAAGGAAGAGGCGATCAACACCGAGCGCTATCCGCCGCCCATGATCGCGGGCGCCATTTCACGATTGAAAGGGGACCTGGTCGCGCCGGCCGAGTACGAAGGGCGCGACAGCGGCGAACCGTTCGAGCGCACGCTTGCGAAAATGTACGACGCGTACCAACAGCGCCTCAGGTTCGCGAATGCCATGGATTTCGATGACCTCGTATTCCATACCGTGCGCTTGCTCAGAAGCGACGCGGCCGCGCGCCAGCGCTGGCAGCGGCGGTTCCAATACGTCCATATCGATGAATACCAGGACACCTCACCGAGCCAATATGAACTCATCCGGCTGCTCGCGGCCGAACATCGCAATGTTTTTGCCATCGGCGACGATGCGCAGTCCATCTACAGCTGGCGCCAGGCCGATTTCCGAAACATCTTGAATTTCGAACGCGATTGGCCCGAGGCGACGGTCGTGCTGCTTGAAGAAAACTACCGCTCCACGCCCGAGATCCTGACCGCGGCCAATCATCTGATCAAAGAAAACGTCGAGCAGCGGCCGAAAACCCTCTGGACCAACAACCCGTCCGGTTCGGTGCCGCTCGTACACGCCGAGGCGCACGAACGGGCAGAGGCCGCGTTCGTCGGCGACGAAATTCTCTCGAGCC
Source organism: Candidatus Parcubacteria bacterium (assembly GCA_003599755.1). Lineage (GTDB taxonomy): Bacteria > Patescibacteriota > Minisyncoccia > Sungbacterales > SURF-37 > SURF-37. Next base: position 70,977 of record QZJO01000007.1, read on the forward strand.
GCGCCGAAGGAAGACACTGGAGCGATGTCGCAGTGCTGTACCGTACCAATGCCCAATCCCGCGCGCTCGAAGAGGCGCTACTCGAGCGCGACATACCGTATGTCATCATCGGCGGCGTGCGCTTTTTCGAGCGGCGCGAAGTCAAAGACCTTGCCGCCTGGCTCCGGTTTCTTTCGAATCCCGATGACTCCATCGCCCTCAAACGCATCATCAACGTGCCCGCGCGCGGCATCGGTCCCAAAACCCTGCTCGCGTACCTCTCGGGTGACGCCGCGTCGCTCGGTGAGCGGGAACGCGCGCGCATTACCGCGTTCGAGCGGACAGTCGCGAAGCTCCGCGATGCGCTCGCGTCCCAAACGCTTGCCGAATTTTTGCGCTTCTTGATCAAGGAGACGAATTACGAAGCGTATCTCGAAGAAGTATCGCGCGACGCCGAGGCGCGTATTGAAAACGTTCGCGAATTCGTGACGCTCGCGCGCCGCTACGATGCGTTGCCGATCACCGAGGCCGTCACGAAACTCACCGAAGAGATCGCGCTCGCCTCGGAACAAGACGAGCTCCGCACGGGCGAAGAGCGCGTGCGCCTCATGACCGTGCACGCGGCCAAGGGCTTGGAATTTCCCGTGGTGTTCCTAACCGGCCTCGAAGAAGGAATTCTGCCGCATGCCCGATCGCTGACCGGCGGACGGGCGGAGCTGGAGGAAGAACGGCGACTCGCGTATGTGGGCATGACGCGCGCGAAAGAGCGGCTCTATTTGACTTGGGCGGTCGAACGGATGCTCTTTGGCGAGCGGCAAGCGAATTTGCCGTCGCGGTTTTTACGCGAACTGCCACCCGAAGTCACAGCGCGCGCCGTATTGCGCGACGAAGAATTGGAAGAAATTTACCTCGATGAATAGATCCCGCCTCCCACGCCACTCTGCCGCGCCCCGCACGCCCCGCCTTGGCCAGCATTTTTTGGCCTCGCCCGCGGCGCTGGCGATGATTCTCAAAGCTGCGGGCCGCGACTCGCAAGGAACGGTGTTGGAAATCGGACCGGGCCGCGGCGTATTGACGCTGCCATTGGCCGAGCGCTTCGGCGCGGTGATTGCCGTAGAAAAAGACGAACGGCTCGCCGCGACCCTCGATGCAATACTCAAAGAACGAAAGATCGCCAATGTCCGTTTGCATGCCGGCGACATCCTTGATCTTTTTCCCAAGCAACTTAACCTTCCGGATCACTATGCGGTAGTCGCGAACATCCCGTACTATCTGACCGGACGGTTACTGCGCGTGCTCCTCGAATCGCCTGCGCGCCCCAAGCGCATGGTGCTTTTGGTGCAGCGCGAAGTCGCCGAACGCATGGTCGCCAAACCGCCGCACATGAATCTTCTGGCATTATCCGTGCAGGCCTACGGCAGTCCACATATCGTGGCAGAAATACCCTCGACCGCATTTTCTCCGCCGCCGAGTGTAGCATCGGCAATTATCGAAGTACGGGAAATCTCGAACGACTTTTTTACGCATCAGGCCGTCCCGCCAGAGAAGTTTTTCTCGCTTCTCCGAGCGGCTTTTTCCGGCAAGCGAAAAATGCTCATCAACTCGCTTGCAAAACCTCTCGGCGGTAAAGATCGCGCGCGGGCGCTCCTCGGGGAATCGAAGCTCGCCGCAAACAAGCGCCCGGAAGAACTCTCGCTAAACGACTGGATCACGCTCGCAAGAATCGCATCCCATTGACTACCCGCAGCCGCAGATGCCGACGGGATCCCAAATCAACGGCCGCGAACCTTCTCCGCAGAGCTCGAAGCAGCCAATAGGGACGCCGCAGATGCGGCCAAAACAACACGGTGTAGGAAAATTGGCACCTACTGGGCCGCCGGCGCCCTCGACAAAACAAATCGCCGGCCTAATACAGTATGTCGGACCGCACGCCGCGTTTGCCACGCCGACCATAAAAAAATCCCCGATCAATCTGAATCCAGCGATCAAATGCCGTGAAAGTACGAGGCGGTTATCGGACGGCGCTTGCGAACTCGATTGGCCGCGGAGGATTGCATCAAGATCATACCCTTGCAGCCGCAAGACCTCTCTGAATTCATCGAGGGCCTCTTCGGGCGTGACCGCATGATGGGAATCATTGGAGAATACACCCTCCTGAATGGCCTTGATGGTCTGCGCTTCGCGAAGCTTGAACTCGTACGAAGCAGAAAATACCTGGTCGGCAGCCTCCCGGGAAATTTCATACGCCTGGGTATCAACGGCACCCTGATCGCGCAGATATCGGAGCAGCGTATCGCTCGCTGTCTTGACCTCCGCTTCCGTGTGAAGGGGCAAGACATCATTTGGCGCGATGACGCCCTCGCTTACCAAGGAACCCTGCGCCGCGCGGAGCGCGTCCAAGTACACAACCGGATAAAGGAGCTCGAAAATTTCTCGATCGGTCAGCGGCGCAGACCCGTCGGCTGGCCCCGGCGCCAAGAGTATGCCATCCGTATTGCGCGGACCGGTGAACACCGGGGTTTCGGGTATCGACACGCCGAGCGCAAGCGCGCGCTGTTGGACTGAAAAGAAATCGAACTGCCCGATAATCGGCTGCTGCGAAAGCGGGGAAGTGACCGATCCCTGCGATGAGGGCGGCGCGGCAATCGGCACGGGAATAACGGGCAAATCGGGCAAAACCGGGGAATCTTCGAGCGAAATTGATCCGGCCGCGAGGGGCGCAAGCTCTCCGGGTAGCCGGGGAGCTTGGATATTTGGGTCATTCATGCCCCGCAGCCGGGACTCTGAGACTGCTTGCAGAGGCAATGCGCCGGTTGCGGCCGGCGGAGTGGGACTCTCGTCAGACCTTCCGGAAAAATATACGACAAAAAACCCGATGATGGCGCCCGCCAACAGGATGATAGCTACCGCGATGAGCGTTCCCGGACCAATGCGTGACCTCACATCGGTATGGTTGCACACTCCGCACGCCAGCGGACCGCTCGGTTATCCACAGTACGCTCGGAAAAATGCGCAAAATGCTATAATTCGTCTATGGAAATTCCGACGCACCGACGCCGGAAAACGTCTGCATGGCGACAGGCGACATTATTCGTGATCGTGCCGCTTCTGGCGGCCGCATCGTTCTTCGGCGTTCGCGCGGCGTTCGGCACGGACGACGAACGCTATGGATCCAGCCCGCAATCGCTGGCATCGGCGCTCTCCGCAGCAACTCGAAATCCTGCAGCGAATCAGGACAGCGATCAAGACGGCCTTCTGGACTGGCAAGAAACCGTATATCGGACTGATCCGCAGAATCCCGATACTGATGGCGACGGAACTCTTGACGGCGCGGAAATAAAGGAAGGCCGTGATCCGCTAAAGCCAGGACCGGATGATCCATTGGAATTCGCGGCAATAAACGCTTCCGGCGGCGCGCCGCCCGACGGAGCAGGCCCGAATCTCACTACGGCATTTTTGTCGCAAATAGTTGGCGGTTTTTCAGGAGAGATCGACTCGAACGGTGTGCTTAACGCCGAACAATCGGAGGTCTTGCTATCGGCAGCCGAGACGCTGGATTCGAAGAGCGCCCTCGGCATCCCGCAAGCGAGCCGCGGCGAACTGACCCTGACCACCACCGGCGACCCCACGGTTGTTAAGCAATACTTCAACGGCATCGGGACCATCTACGCGACCACGTTCCCGTCGTTTTCGCGCAATACCATCGGTATGCTCGAACCGTCGCCCAAAACCGCGTCCGGCGCCGATGCTACGAGTCCGGAAGGCGTCATCCAAATACTCGACGAGGCAATCCGCGCTGTCAGAGCGCTGCCCGCGCCACAGGCGTTCGGCGATTTTGCAGTTTCGGAACTGAACTATCTTCTCGCGCTCAAGCGTATTTCCGAAATATTGAAAGACGCCAAAAACGATCCGCTTGCCGGCATTGTCGCGGTAGGAGAATTGCAGGCCCAGACCCAACGGATCGAAACCGCACGCCGAGAAATGCTAGCCAAACTCCAATCCCAGTCCATTACTTTTGGGGTTGATGAACCTGCCCATGCGTTTTTGAATCCATGAGCGCCATACCTTGGACGAAAATCCAATCAAGCGTCGCGATTCTCCTCATTATCGTGGTGGTCGGTGGAATGATCGTCGTGCCGCCCAAAAAGGCGGAGGCCGTCGTCCCGACCAACGTTGATTTCAGCCCCAAGGCGATTGCCGAATGGATCCTACAGACCGCCACGGCGATAAAAAACCTCGCCGAAAACGTTCTCCAAACTGGTTTCCTGAATAGCCTGGTTGTGAAAGAGTACGCGCTGGATCCCGCTGCGTGGCTTATGAAGCTCGTGATCCAGCAGCTGCGCGACATGGCGATTCAATGGATTTTGACGGGTAACTTCGGCGGCCCGACGTTTTCTCAAGGTATTTTAATCGATCTTCGCAACGCCGTTACTGAGGCGTCCAAAATTTTTGTTTCCAATTTAACCGGTATCAACTTCTGTGACGGCTATCCCCCAATTCCCCCCAACGCTTTCTTCAGCTTGGATCTCTCACTGCGCCTTCAATGCTCATTCACCGGAGGGGGCGCACTTGCGGACTTCAGGAATGGAACTGCGTTCAGTTGGGAAATGGTCGCCAGCGCCCAGGAATCGGCCAATGATCCGTTCAATGCATACGTCGATGCGCTTTCGGAGAAAATGCGAATGGAAGCCGAAGTGCTTGGCGCGGTTACGCAAGAGCACCTTGCGGGTGGCGGGTTTTACGGCATCCGCGGCGAAGACGGAAAAATCAAAACCCCGGGCCGCCACATCGCCGATTTTCTCCAAGAAGACATCAACTCAATGTTCCGAGAATTCGACAATGCCGACGAGCTCTCCGAAGTGTTTGCGGGGGCGATCACATCGATCGTGGATACGTTCGCCTGGAAAATCATCAATGACGGCCTTACTGCCGCGAGCAACTAGCAATTCCATCTACTAATGGACGTCATCTAGCATGACTCTGTCTAACTCTAGAAAACGAAGGCAGATTGAAATACTCCTTGTCGTATTGATACTTGTTGTGCTTATTGCAGGAATTTACGCGCCGCCTGCATTCGCGCAAACAACAAAACAGCTTGGACAAATGGGTATACAGGTGCCCGGCGGCGGATCATCGGCGCCACCGCCCGACGTCTTCAGCTGCTCCTGGTGGTCACACGGCTTCGCGTGCGGCGCGTATCGAATACTGGACTCGCTGAGCGACTTTGTTACTTCATACTTCGTTCGGCTCGCGGCATATATATTTGATACGTTCCTCCGCTTCGCACTTTTGGACATCAGCCAGACCACGATCGTCAAGGTGGGAAGCTCGATTGCAGTAGCCACGGCAAATTTATTCTTCATCCTCATTCTCCTTTGGATCGCCATTGCCACGATCTTCGATTGGGCGGATTATTCGGCACGCCAACTTTTGCCGAAACTCATCATCATCGCACTCCTCATCAACTTCAGCGTGGCTATCGGCGCGACTATCATCAATCTTTCCAACGGCATCGCGCGCACGTTTTACTGCGTCATCGCGGGAACTTCCACGCTTTGCCCAGCTAACCCGGGCGGTGACAGCAAATCCATAAGCGAAAACTTTGCCGATATTTCAAAATTCAGATCAGTCGCCGTCATAACGCGGGAGGACTTACCGCCCCCCCAAGGTACTCCAACGAGCAGCGAAAACGAATTAAAAGGCGCATTCATAGCTATTTTTGCTAAGATGCTACTCGCTCCCGTGCTCATTTTCACACTCCTGGCCGGTGCGTTTTTCATCCTCGCTCGGCAAATCGCGCTTATGTTCGTGCTCATCCTGAGCCCGCTCGCGTTTTTCTTTTATATATTGCCAGGCACGCGCGGCATGAATAGCAGATGGTGGTCCGCGCTCTTCAAATGGAGTTTTTTCCTGCCGGCGTACCTCTTTTTCATCATGCTCACCATTAAGACGGGCGGGGCCATGTTGACGGCCATCCAAGCAAATCCGAATGATCCCGCATCGGGCACGTTCACTTTATGGATGCAATATCTCGTGCTTATCGGATTGATGATCGGCTCGCTCATTGTATCCAATCAGCTTTCCATCTATGGCGCCGGCGCGGTGACGAACCTTGGAAAACGCTGGAGCAAGGGCGCTGGGAAACGCGTAGGATGGAAAGTGGGCAGCCTTGCTGCGCGCGGAGCTCTCCGCACGCCGGGCGTACGTCAAGCAGTAGGAAGAACTCCGGGACTTAAATATGCCGCGGCACTTGCCATTCAAAAAGACGCCGCATATGCCAAGAAAAGGGCGGACTTCTACGCCAAACTGCCTGATGCACAACTTGCTCGCATGCTGCACACGATGAATCCAGGCATTCGACAGCAAGTATGGAACTCCCTCAAAGAAAGCCGCAGACAAACATTGCGCGGCATCGCACCGGATCTTGATCAATATGTTACCTCGCCAACATTCGGCCAGCGGATCCGTTCGAGTATCCTCGGACAGCCGGCAACGCCAGCGCAACAAGCCGCGCAGCGAGCTCTCCAGGAGCGTAATAACCGAATTGTCGCTGCGGCCATCACGCATTTGCCGCAGAACATCCGAACGGCTGTTGAAGCAGGCATGCGCGAAGCCATGCAAAGCCTTCCGGAGAATGTAACCGTCGCTCAGGCCGTGGGCGCTGCGGAAGCATCGGCTCTTGAGGCAGCTCGCCGCGCATTTCCCGATTCTCCGGAAGTGGAAGAACGCATTCGTGAAGAATTCCGACGCCAGCAGGATGCTATCCGCGCCAGCGTAGAAACAGCCATGCATCCCGAGCGTCCGGCACGCAACGAGGCCATCTATACGCAGGTTGCGCCGCTCATCATGCAGCACCCGGCTATCCAAAATCTGCCAAACGACGTCCGCATTTCCGTTTCGCTCGCCGTGGAACGTTCTATCCGCGCCCTTCCCGCCAATGCAACACCGGAGATGGCAGCAGCCGCGATCGAGCAGGCGGTTCAGAGCGCCGTAGCCGCGCAGCCGCCTGCGCTCCGGCAAGCCGGAGAAGACGCGGTTCGCGCAACGCGCGAACAGATGGATCGAATCCGTCAGGCAATCAACACCGCGCTGCGGACATTCCAAGAAAGCCAGCGCGCACGCTCCACAACCCCGCGTCCTAGACAGGCGCCCGCTGACTACGTTGCGGCTTACGAAGAACGTATTGAGGATCTCGAAAGCCGACTCGGCGGCCTCGAGGAGCGACAAGAAGGCGCTTCATGAGCATACATATCGGAGAACAACTTTCTCTGTGGGAGCGGACATTACCGGATGAAATCCGGGATATTGTTTCCTCCATGCCCCTTGAAGCCGCAATTACTACGATTAGCCAGCGCTATCAATTCTCGCCCGAAATGACATCGGCCTTAGTAACGGAGATCGGCGGTTTCGTGACCGGCACGACATCGGCCCGCGAATTTCTCTCTCACCTGATTGAGCTTAACCATGGAGACACGCACGCGACCACTGCATTCACCCGCCTGCTCCTCGCAGAAATTTTGATTCCCCTGCGCACTGCAATGCGTCAACGCCTTGTGCGCCAAGGCCCCAAGCCCTGGGGGGCGAAGTCACTTACAAAAGCGCCCCCACCCCACGTGGCGCCGCCAGCTGTTGCCCCGCCGAAGCCCGCAACCCCTCCGTCGCCAGCTCGAATTCCTCCGCCCCCGCCACCCCCACTGGCGCCGCAGCCCGCCGCCCCCGCGCCGCGGCCGATTATCATGCCGCCGGTCGGCGCCGCGCCCCATGCAGCGGCCGACCCCACCGAGGAAACCATCACCAAATATTATCGCGACCTGCCGCCCGTGGTGCGCGATGCCATGCGTGGCATTCCGATCACCCGGATCCTGTACGACATCGGCCGCGAGCACCAGTTGACCGTTGAACAAACCGGCAAGATGGCCGACGCGGTCATGCAGTTTGTCGCCGGCAAAGCGAATCAAGACGCATTCTTGGACACACTCCTTGATATCTTCGGCGGCTTCCGCCAGAAATCCGCGGCCGCATCACAGGAAATCAATACCAAGATTTTTTCACCGATCCGCAAAGCGCTCAAAACCACGACGCTCGAATCGCTGCATGCCGAACCGCCGACAAAGTCCGCGCCGGCAGCTGCCAAGCCCGGAGAACCGTCCGTACCGACGGCGTCTCCCGCGCCTCATCCCAAACCGTCTCCTTCGACGGATTCGACCCCTTCGACGGGCTCAGGGCAAACACGCTCACCAGAAGCAAGCTTCCCTCGGCCCGAGCTCGGGACGAAGGCAGGGCAAGCGCCGCCGGTCGTGCCCGCCCGCCCGGCGGTACCACCGATTCCACCGCCGCCTGCGGTGAGTCGCGTCGAACCACCGACCGCGCCGTCGCCAGCGCCAAAACTCCAAACCCCGCCTCCCGCAACACCCAAGCCGTCTGCCCCGAGCCGAGTCGAGGGGCCGCGCGAGCCCGAGCCGTGGATCATCTATCCTTTGCGTACGCCGACGCCGCGGCCGGTTTCTCCGTCTGATACAGAAACTCCTGCCGCGCCCGCCCCGCAGCCGGCCGCATCCCCGCAACCGCCGACGCCGCCTTCGCCCCCGGCGTCTCCGAGCCCGGTGCCGCCTTCGACGGGCTCAGGGCAAACACGCTCACCAGAAGCAAGCTTCCCTCGGCCTGAGCTCGGGACGAAAGCAGGGCAAGCGCCGCCGAATTTGCCGACCGCGCCCGGTCGCGCGCCCATGCCGCATCGGGACAATGATCCGTATCGGGAAAAACCCGGCGCCTAATCACGGACATCCATGGCGGCGGCAACCATTCCAGACATCATGAAGGAATTCCAAGTGCCCCAATTCATCACCGTCGAAGACCGCATTGTCGGCCCGTTTACGCTGCGCCAATTTTTCTTCCTGCTCGGCGGCGCGTCCATTCTGCTCGTGGGCTGGTTTCTTTTGCCCCTGATCGTGTTTTTCCTGCTGGCGCTGCCCGCCGCAGCCGGCGTCGGCGCGCTTCCGTTTGCGAAAGTGCAGGGCTTGCCGCTTACCACCGTGCTTTCGAGCGCCATGAACTATTACACCCGCCCGCGCTTGTACGTATGGCGCGCCCTGCCGCCGAAAGGCACGGAACCCAAAGAATCCGCCGCGGCGGCGAAGGAACTCGAACAAGAGAACCAATTGCGCCGAATGGCCGGGCAGCAGCTGGCCGCGGCGCCGAAACCCGGAAGTACCGACACGACGCTTACCGAAAAGCGCCTCCAGGACCTTGCCTGGAGCTTGGACATCAAGGAAACCGTTGAACGCCCGCTTCGCCAAGGCACCGCCTCGCCGACAGGCGGGTCCGGCGAGGCGAGCCGTCCCTCATAACCATGGCAACTCCTGCGCGCAAATCAGCCGTTACCCAGGACTTCGTCCTGATCGAATCCATTCGGGACGGCATTGTCCTTTTGAAAGACGGCGGCCTACGCGCCGTGCTTATGGCATCGTCCTTAAATTTTGCCTTGAAATCGGAAGAGGAGCAGGACGCGATCGTTTTCCAATACGAAAATTTCCTGAACTCGCTCGACTTTACCGTGCAATTCGTCGTCCATTCGCGGCGGCTCAATATCCAGCCGTACCTGGATACGCTTGCCGCGCGGCAGAACGAGGAGACGCAGGAACTCTTGCGCGTGCAAATCGCCGAATACATCGAATTCGTTCGTTCGTTCGTGGAACTTTCCGAAGTCGTATCCAAGACGTTTTACATTGTCGTGCCGTTCCAGCCCTCGATCGTCGAACAGCGCGCGGGACTCTTCACGAAATTCTTCGGCAGCGGAGCTAAAACCGCGGCAAGCGGCGCCGAAGATGATTTCGGCCATTACAAAAATCAGCTCTTGCAGCGCGTGGAGTCGGTCAGCTTGGGGCTCCGGCGGCTGGGACTGCGCGTCGTCGAACTCAACACCGAAGAGCTGATTGAGCTGTATTACAACATCTTCAATCCGGCCGAATCGCAGCGCGCGCAGATACCCGCGCAATCGCGCGAATAACCATGGAATTCCCATCCCTCTTCGGAAAGAAAACCCAACCGGTCGAGGATCTGGCGCCCGTAGCGCCGGAGCAGATTTACCGCACCGGCGCGGCCACATTGCGCGACGTTATCGCTCCCGCGGCCCTCGAGGTCAATCCGAGCTTTATCCGCCTGGGCGAGAAATTCGTCCGGACCCTTTTCGTATTCTCGTATCCGCGGTATCTGGCGACCAACTGGTTCTCGCCGATCATCAATCTCGACAAGGTATTCGACATCACGTTTTTCATCCATCCGGTGGATACGGCCATCGTTATGCGGCAACTCCGCAAACAGGTGGCGCGCGTGCAATCTCAGATCGCGATGCGCGAAGAAAAAGGGCAGGTGCGCGATCCACTCCTGGAAACCGCATATCAAGACCTCGAAGATCTGCGCGACCGCCTGCAGCAAGCGCGGGAACGCCTCTTCAATTTCGGCCTTTATATTTCGCTCTACGCTTCCAAGGTAGAGGAGCTCGACCGATTGGAGAACGAAATGCGCGCGCTCTTAGAGGCCCGATTGGTCTACGTCAAACCTGCGCTGTTCCAGCAGGCCGAGGCCTTCCGATCATGCGTGCCGCTCGATACCGACGAGCTGCAGATCAGCACCTACCTCAATTCAGGGCCGGTATCGAGCACGTTTCCGTTCGTATCGTTCGACCTTACGTCCAACAAGGGGATTCTCTACGGCGTCAACCGCCACAACAACTCGCTCATCCTCTTCGATCGTTGGTCATTACCCAATGCCAATTCCGTAACGTTCGCGACGTCCGGTGCGGGCAAAAGCTACGCGATGAAACTCGAGGTTTTACGCTCGCTGATGTTCGGCGTGCACGTCATCATCATCGACCCCGAACGCGAATACCAGTATCTGGCCGAAGTGGTCGGCGGAGCGTACTTCAACATCTCGCTGACTTCGCCGAACCACATCAATCCGTTCGATCTGCCCGTGCCCCGCGAAGACGAATCGCCGGCCGACGTGCTTCGTTCCAATATCATCAATTTGGTCGGATTTTTCCGGATTCTGCTCGGCGGCCTGACCCCCGAAGAAGACGCGCTTTTGGACCGCGCCATCACCGAAACATACGCCGCGCGCGACATCACGGCCGAATCCGACTTCGGCGCGATCACGCCGCCCACGCTTTCGGACCTCGCGCTCGTGGTCGCGAGCACCCAAGGAGGCGAACAGATCGCGACGCGCATCAAGAAATATACCGAGGGCACTTGGTCCGGGTTCTTGAACCAGCAGACGAATCTCGATATCCAAAACCGCCTCGTGGTCTTTTCCGTGCGGGATATGGAAGAGGAATTGCGGCCGGTCGCGATGTATATCGTACTCCACTACATCTGGAACATCGTGCGCACCGATCTCAAGAAGCGGCTCCTGGTCGTGGACGAGGCCTGGTGGCTCATGCGCACCGAGGACGGCGCATCATTCCTCTACGGCATCGCCAAGCGCGCCCGCAAATACTTCCTCGGCCTCGCGACGATCACGCAGGACGTCGCCGATTTCATGGATTCGCCCTACGGCAAGCCGATCGTGACGAACTCCTCGCTGCAGCTATTGCTTAAGCAATCACCGGCCACGATCCAGAAAGTCGTCGAGACGTTCAACCTGACCGAAGAAGAAAAATTCCTGCTGTTGGAATCCGAGGTAGGGGAAGGGATCTTTTTCGCCGGCCTCAAGCACGTAGCGATTAAAATTATCGCGTCCTACAGCGAAGACCAGGTCATCACGTCCGACCCGCAGCAATTGATGCTCATCAAAAAGGCGCGCGAAGAATTCGATCAGAAACAATAAATCTAACCATGGCATCACGCGGGGAAGAAGCACAACGACGAATGGCCCTATACGCGGCCCGATATGAAGACCGACAGATCGTCGAGTCAATAAATACGTTCGTCATGAAGGAGGCGAAACGGATCGCCGACAAGTTGAATGAACAGATCGAGCGTGGCAACGACGGAGCTGCTTTCACTATCGCCCTTATGCTGGGGTTGCTTAAAGACGGCGTGCTTGATTGGATCCTCGACTTCCTACTCATCGGCGAGATCCCTGTAATTGGGCAGATCCCCGGTCTCCTCGTTTCCGGTATAATCATGTACTTCCTTTGGGGCAAAGGCTGGTTCCTTAAATCAAAGATACGAGTGATGTATTGGATACTCGGTCTTTTCTTCGACAATCTGCCGCTTTTCAATAATCTGCCGCTCACCACGCTCGTTATCCTCTACGCTTGGCACAACGTGCGGAAAGACATGCGTGAAGCCGAAGAAAAAAGGGAGGAATTAGAAACGCAAGTCGGCCGTACACTCCAGGAAGCAGCATGAGGTATACTTATTGCACAGGTATGAACCCCGCTCCAGCCATTCGCTCTGTCGCGATCCTCGCAACCGGTTTGCTTGTTGTGGCGGCCTGGTCGCTCGTTGGTGCTCAAACGACCCAGACGATTCCGCTTTTCACACTCGACATTTCGCCGCTGCCGGTGTTTGCCGGCGACCAAGCGGTCATTACCGTGCTGCCGCAGAACTTCAACACCGCGAGCACGACGTTTCAATGGAAATATAATGGCGCGGCGGTGCCGAGCGCGTCGGGAATCGGAAAGAGCCAATACGCGATCGGCACTGCGGCCCAGGGTCCGGAAATCATCACGATATCGGTGCTCGTGGACCCCGGCCCCGGATTTCAGCCGCGCGAACTCTCCCAGATCGTTGTCACGGTGCAGCGGCCCGAAGACCCCACCGATCTTTTAGGCGCGCTGCAATCGGATTTTTCGCTCGAGCTATCGCCCGAAAGTCCGAACCCCGGCCAAGAAGTGCGCGTCTCGGTCACGAGCTTGGCGTTTGATCGCGAGCGCGCGAGCTTCCAATGGTCGGTCAACGGCGCGGCGCAGGCCGGCGCAGGTGGCCGCGGCCGCTGGTTTCTTACGCTGCCGCCCGGTCGCGAGGGAGAATCACGAACCGTGCGCGTGACCGTCACCACGCCGGCCGGCCTGACGCGGACGCAGAGCATCACCGTACAGAGCATTTCCATGCCGCTCTATTGGTGGACGAATACCGAGGTACCGTATTGGTACAAGGGCAAAGCCCTGCCGACGGCGGCTTCTGAACTATCGGTAGCTGCATTCCCCAACGTTGCCAACGCGCGGGATCTCGCATACCGCTGGGAACTCAATGACACCATAGCGCCCGCCGCGTCGGGTATCGGCCGCGCCGCGTTTTCCCTGCCGCTTACGCTGCCGATTGCCGAAAAAATTACGGTCACGGCACAAAACGCGAGCGGTTCATTCCGCAAAACCGGGAGCATCGCATTCGCGCCGCTGCCGCCGCTCGTGCGGGTTTATCCAAACGATGCGCCGGGCCTGCCTCCGGGAGAAGCCATTGCAACATACGAGGCATCGGCCGGTTCGCCCTATGCGTTTGTCGCGGTTCCGTTCTTTTTCTCGCGCGCCGCCGGGGGAACGGTGCAATATGCCTGGACGCTCAACGGCCGGCGCATCACCGGCGAATTCGACGAACCGTGGCTCTTTACGCTGCTCTCCGGCCCCCGCGAACCAAGCACCAACCGACTGTCGGTCGAAATCCGCGATCCGCGCCGCAGCGGCGCGGCAAGCAGTCGCGATCTCACGATCAATCTCCGCTAATATATGCGAGCGATACTCTTTATAGGCCTTGCGCTGCTCCTCGCTTTTGGGCCGCTTGCTGCGCTTGCCGCCGGGCCTGTCGGCAACCCCGCCCTCACGGGTCCGCAAGACGTTCAGATCAATACGACCAAGTACCTCGGCAATCTCTACCTCTGGATGCTTGGATTCGTCGGCATTGCCGCGTTTTTCGCGATCGTGTACGGTGGTGTGCTCTACATGTTCTCCGGCCCAAACATCACGAAAGTTGACCAGGCCAAGACCTGGATCCAAAACGCCATTTTCGGCATTCTGCTTGCCGCCGCAAGCTACGTGATCCTCAATACCATTAATCCGGCTCTGGTAAATCATAACTTTGATCTCGAAACAATGATCAAGGATGCGCTTAAATAGATATGCTGACGAATCGCTGGTTCATTCTCGTTGTCGCGCTCCTCGCCGTTGCCCTCGTCGGCGCCGCGGTATTTTTCATGCTCGGCCGCGGCGACGGAGAAACAGTGAGCGGCGATGGATTCTTCGGTAATCTGCCGTTTCTCGGCGGCGATAGCGGCACCCCGCCGCCTCCGCCGCCCGTATCCGGTAATGGCAACGGATTCTTCGAGAACGGCGATCCGAACGCCAACCTCCGTCCGTTGATCCAGATTATTGACCGGCCCGTGCTCGGCCCCGTGCTCGCCAAGGGAGCCGATGGACTTTTGTATATTGATCCGCAAAACGGCCACGTGCTCACCACGGATCTTCTGGGCGATAACGAGCAGAGTATCGTCAGCATCACGGTGCCCGAGCCGTTCGACGCGCGCTGGGCGCCCGACCGCAGCCGCGTCGTAATTTTTTCGCACGATGCGGGCATCGTGAAAAAATTCCTCGCTGGCGTCGCCACCGGCACGCTCTCGAAATTCCTACCGCCCGAAATCACGGCAATCGACTGGGCGCCGGATTCGAAACAGATCGCGTACCTCACCCGCCGCGCATCCGACTCGGCGCTCACCGTCGCTGACGCGGCAAACCAAAAGCCGGCGGTCGTCTGGACCACGCCGATACCCGATCTCACGGTCGCATGGCTTTCCCGGAATACGATTCTTCTGCCGTCGCGGCCGTCAGGCCTGGCGCCGAGCGTCGTATTCAGCTTCAATCCCGCCACCAAAGCCGTCGCCCAGCTCGTCCAGGGCGTCAACGGCGCGGTGCTGCAGCCGCTCGCCGGCGGCACGGCGTTTCTTTTGTCAGCCGCGGACCAGCGGGGGAATGCCACGCCGGTGACCCGCTATACGCTCGCCGGCGGCACGGCCGCGGCCCTTGGCGTTACCACGATCGCGGAAAAATGCGCCTCGAGCGCGGATCAGAAAAAAATCTGGTGCGGCGTGCCGCGCGACGCCATCCCCGCACCCAGTCCCGATACCTGGTACCAGCGCGCTGCCGGCATTCATGACCGTATCGTCGAAATCGATGTCGCATCCGGCCGCGTGACCACGCTCTTGGACGGCAATCCCGATCTCGATGTCGCGGCATTGTTCGCCACGCCCGATAGCCGGTATTTGTTCATCCACGATTGGCGGAGCGGCACCGTATGGCGGCTTGATCTTCTCCCGGCAACGCAATCGGATGAACCTGCGGCGACGACCACGCCTGCCTCGTGAGAAACGCATGAGAGCAAAAACCGCCGCCCCGATGATCGGGGCGGCGGTTTGTTCGGTACGCATTTAAGGATACGGCTTGATCACGACGCGGCGCGACTCGCCTTCGCCCACGGATTGCGTCGTGATATCGGGATATTCGGCCAACGCCATATGCACGATACGCCGTTCGAACGGCGACATGGGCTTGAGCATGATCCCGTTCCGATACAGCCGCACTTTTTTGGCAACGTTTTTCACTTCCGTTTTTAATTCCTCCAGCTGATGGTAACGATAGCCGTTTACGTCGAGAAAAAAATTTGGCCGATCGCCGCCGACCTGCCGTTCCGCGAGGCGGCGCAGTAGGTATTCAAGCGCGTAGAGCGTGCGCGCGCGCGAGCCAATAAGAAAACGCGCCTCGTCGGTGAGGAGGTTTACGTACGGCATGGAAAGATCCGGCAAGGATCGCTCCTCAATGTCCGCGCGGATTCCCATCGTGTTGAGAATCCGCTCCAGATGCTCGCGAACTGCGGTTGCGCTCATACGAAAATCGTCGGTGAATCCACGTCTGCTGTACTATAGCAGCCAGGTTAAACGCTGTCCAGGAAAACGCGATCGCCGAGGGCAAGCCGAACGCGATGACGGTAAATACGATCGGGATCACATACATGCCCTGCCAGCGCATCATGCGGCCGAAATCATCGGTTTTGGTGCCCGGCATCTCGGGCGGCCGCGGCGCAAGATACGTTTGCAAAAATTGGGAAATGCCGGCCGCCAGCGCCATAACCACGTTCGGTTCGGTAAAATTGATAAGCCCGAATGCGATCGGATTGAACGCGTCGATGGCCGGCAAAAACGAATAGATCAGCGAGGGATCATTGACCGCGATGCCTTTGGAAAATACCTGGTAGATGCCAATGAATACCGGAATCTGGACCAAAAGCGGCGTCAGGAACGAAAACGGATGCATGCCGTACGACCGGTACAGCGCCATGGTGGCTTTGGCCTGCTCTTCGCGCTTATCTTTATATTTCGCTTGGATCTCCTTGAGCTTGGCCTGCAATTCCGGCATTACATACTGCGCCCGCGTGCTTTGCACGATGCTGCGATGCAGCAGCAGCCGCACGGCCACGACGAGCACGAGCGCGGCAAGTCCGATATCGTGATATGGAATTACGCTGTAAAAAAACGCGAGGCCGTTCAAGAGCGGCCGATAGATAATTTCCGTATACAGCGTGCTGAGGATGCTCATCGAGAAGGAGAGAATGCAATGCGAGAACGCGCTCGCGCCAGGTGCGCCGCGGCATCTGCGGCCGCAACGCGGAATGCGGCGCGCGACATCGTCGCTACCGGCGGCGCGGCCAGGATGACGATGCTGCGCGCCATGCGCGATGCGAGCGCCTCGTGGCGCGCCCATGCGGCAATGCGCCGCTTCGCCCGGTTCCGCACGGTGCTTTTTTTCGAAACCGTTTTACCGGCTACGACGAGCGCGCGCGGATGCCGGCCGAGATTTTCCGGGCCCACGATGATCCGGCCGAGCGGCGTGCTGACAGAACGGCCCTCCCGGAGGATGCGGCGCACGAGTATCCGATTCGGCAGATCCCGCCCCAACGGCGCGGGCATGCGCTACGGCGCAAGGCGCGCACGGCCTTTACGCCGGCGCCGCTGCAGCAGGCGGCGGCCGGCTGGCCGGCTCCGACGCGTTCGAAAGCCATGCACGCGCTTGCGATGAATTTTTTTCGGCTGATACGTTCGCTTCATGGGTTATGGATGGTTGATGCCGCCAGGCGACGTTCCTAGTATAGCGGGAATTCTCCGATGGATGCGAGTCCGAAGGAAGTGAACGCTATGCGATCCGTCTTCCACACACGATGCACAAGTTATAAACATTTTCTCGATTCTTTTCAAGTTCCCCGAAACAAAAGCTCTGGTATATAGTAGTGAGCAGACATTACGCATCCGACCGTATCCCATGCGCCGGGTCGAACCGGCCTTCGATTCGCCTTCGCCGTCCTTATCCATCCTCGTTTCGAAACCCGCTTCCGACGCGCGGTAGTGCGTTTGAGGCCATTCGTTCACCATGAATCGAGAGGATATCTGGAAAAGCGTTCTCGCGGAACTCGAGCTCACCATCTCGCGCGCGAGCTTTATTACATGGTTCCGGGAGACGTCGATCGCCGACATGAACGACGGCGTGGTTACTGTGTCGGTCCCGAACGGATTCGCCAAAAGCTGGCTGCAGGACAAATACCATAAATCCATCGTCCGGGCGCTCCGCGGACTCGCCACTGACATACGGGAGGTGCAATACGTCGTTGGCGCGATCGATCGCCCAATGCCCGTCCTGCGGCCGAAACCCGTGCGGTTTTTCCCGCGCCCCGACGTATCGGATATCCCTCAGGATCGCCTGGAACTGCGGGATACCGTGGTAGATCCCGAAAGCGGCCTCAACCCGCGCTATACGTTCGAACATTTCATCGTCGGCTCGTTCAATGAGCTGGCGCATGCCGCCGCGCAAGCGGTGGTACAGAATCCGGGAGGCGCGGGCTACAATCCGCTCTTTATCTATGGAGGCGTAGGACTTGGCAAAACGCACCTCATTCAGGCCATCGGCAATGAATTTCTCAAACAGAACCCCGGCCGCCGGGTCCGCTACATGCCGTCTGAGCGCTACATGGGCGAGGTGGTGGAAGCGCTGACGTCCAAGACCATGAATGACCTCAAAGAGCGCTACCGCGCCGTGGATGTCCTCATCATCGATGACATCCAATTCATCGCGCGTACGGAAAAAATGCAGGAAGAATTCTTCCATTTATTCAACTCCCTGTACGAGCGCAACAAACAGATCATCATTTCTTCCGATAAGCCGCCAGCCGCCATTCCGACGCTCGAAAACCGCTTGCGTTCGCGTTTTGAGGGCGGACAGCTGGCTGATGTCGGATCCCCGGATATCGAAACGCGCCTCGCGATTCTGCAAACCAAGCTCAAAACGCGCAATGTAGCGTTCTCAGAAGACGTCATACGGTGCATCGCCGAGACCATCTCGACCAATATCCGTGATCTTGAAGGAGCGCTGAACCGTATTATTCTGCGTTCGTCGATGTCGAATGCGCCGATTGATGCCGAAGAAGCCAAGCGCATTCTCAACCAAGTGGTCTCGGCTCCGCGGCGATTTACATCGTATAAAAAGATCATCCGCGCGGTCGCGGAATTCTATGACGTATCAGAAAAAGACCTTATCAATCGCAGTCGGAGAAAAGAGATCGTAAAACCCCGCCAAATCGCCATGTACCTCATGCGGGATGAACTAAAATGTTCGTTTCCGTTCATTGGGGAGAAGCTCGGGAAAAAAGATCATACCACCGCCATCCACGCGTTTAAAAAAATCATGAACGACCTTACCGTCGACCCCACGCTTGAGGTAGAGCTGAAATCAGTGCGAGAAAAAATTTATACTAACCCTTGAGTTACTTGGGGAAAACACGGTGACGGTTGATGATATAAATTCTTACAGAAAAATTCTTCTCCTCTCTATCCCCGCAGCCGTCCACACCCTATACCATAGCTGCAACGCTTTAAAACCCGCGCGCCATCTATCCAATCCATCGCTATCCCGATATTATTCATCCCTAACAACCACAACAATAAAATTATATACGTACGGTATTGTTATGAAATTTACTTCTACGCTTGAACACCTCAAAAACGCCGTACAAACCGTTGAGCGATTCAGTGGGCGCCATATCACGTTGCCAATTCTTGCGCATATTCTTATCGTGGTAAAAGAGCGGGGCATCGCATTACGCGCGACGAATCTTGAAATGGGGATTGAATATACTATTCCGGGAAAAACACTAAAGGTCGGCGCTACTACCGTGCCCGCCCGATCGTTTTCACAAATTCTTCAGTCCTTGCGTGATGATACGGTCACGCTGGAAGCGGAAAAGCAACACCTCGCCATTACTACGCAAAATACGAATGCGACGCTATTCGGCTTAAATGCCGATGAATTTCCCGTTTTGCCGGCGATTAAAGAGGAAACGAAATTTTCACTCGATACGATATTATTTACCGGCGCTCTGGAACGCATTATTCCCGCCGCGGCAACGTCTGATCTTAAACCCCAGCTCAACGGCGTATACCTGGCGGTTAAGCCGGGCACAATTACCCTTGCGGCAACCGACTCATTCCGGCTTGCGGAGCAGACGCTTGCCGTACCTGAGATCAAAGATACGAGCGTGGAATGTATCTTGCCGCTCCGCACCGCGCAGGAACTTTTGCATACGTTGCCCGCGGAAGGAACGCTCGCGATCGGCATCGGTGAACACCAGATTGTGTTTCGCGCGGGGAACGTAGAAATCGTTTCGCGTCTTATTGATGGCGCGTATCCGCCGTATCGCGCTATTATCCCGAAAACCTATGAAACGAATACCGTCATCAAGCGCGACGACCTGATCCAGCGCATCCGGCTTGCCGCTATTTTTTCGAGCCGGCTGAATGAAGTGAGTTTAGAAGTAGGGCCCCAAGAGATCGCGGTCGCGACCTCGAACAGCGAAACGGGTTCGTCCACCACGCGGCTTGCCGCCAAAGGAAAGGGGAAGACCGGGTCGGTCCTGTTCAATCATCGGTATCTCGTCGACGGCTTAGCAGCGGCCGGCGGCGAGCACGTCACGCTGAACCTCAACGGTTCGGGCGGCGCGGCGCTGATCCAAAATCCGAATGACTCATCATTTCTCTATCTCTTGATGCCGATCCGCTCCGCCTAGCATTCATCAAACCGCCCGGGAATCACCCGGGCGGTTTGATTTAGGGAATCGCGACGCTTGCGCGTCCCATGTTCCCGTACGGATCATAGGCCCGCACTTCAAGTATGCTGGATGCCGAGGGAAGTTCGGCTTGCGATATGCGAAATTCGATTTGCGGGGGCGGCGATTGGCGAGACAAGAGAATCCGTTCGCCGGCAACCACAAGCACTTCGCGCACGCCGTGGGGCGCGGTCATTCCGACGCGCAGTACGACGCCTGAGTCATCCGGCGGGGAAATCTTTTCGACGCTCACCTGCGGCTGTTTTTCGGGCGTATGGATATCGTCGCTTTCGCGCGGTATCTCGGCGACGGGGCGGACCGTAAATCCGCTCGCGCCGAGCCATCCCCGGAACGCGGCCTCCCAATTTTCGTATTGCGGATCGCGGGTCGGATCATCCGGTGCGGGGCCGCTCGGGTCGCGCCGATCGATCCAGTACAGGGGATCGTGCGGCTCGCCGTACGCGACTTCGCGGCGGAGTTCGGGCGGCGTGAAGGGCGTGGCCAGCTTCTGGGAAACGCTATCAATGGTGATGATCTGGCCGCCCTGCCAGATACCGCGGAGGATTGGCTTGTCCGTTTCTTGGGACTCGGGCGGAGTGAATTCGGCCGGCTGTATGTGATTGAGCGCGAATGCCATGAAGTCGTGCCATGCGGGCGCTGCGGCCATAACACCCGATCCTTCTTGCTGGATCGGGTCGTTGTTGCTGTTGCCCACCCAGACGCCGATGGCGACGCGCGGGGTATAGCCGACGGTCCATGCATCGCGATAGTCCTGCGTGGTGCCGGTTTTTGCCGCGACTTTGACATCGGGGAAATAGAGCGATGAGCGCGGCTGGAACGTCGGTATGCGGGCGTCATTGTCGGAGAGCACGTCATTGACGATGCGCGCGACGTTTTGGTCTATCACGAGGTGGCCATCAATTTTCTTTTCTTCCAGAATTTCCCCGCTCGCACTTTTGACCGAAAGGATCGCGGACGGCGCATGGCGCACGCCGTCGTTCGCGAATACGCCATACGCGCTGACCATATCCAGTAATCGCACTTCGGCGCCGCCGAGCACGAGCGATAGGCCGTATCGGCGCGCATCGCCGAGCGTCGTGATGCCGAGAGCCGATGCAGTGCGCATGGCATCGTCAACGCCGGTCAAATACAAAAGTTTTACTGAAGGAACGTTCAGGGACTGCGCGATGGATTGGCGCAGGGTCACCGGCCCGCGGAACGTGTTGTCGTAGTTCCGGGGATGATAGCAATCTTCGGGATTGGCCCCGCTCTGGGGTCGGGGCAGGCCATCAGGACCGCATCGGGTGTTGAATTCCGTAAAGACGTCGAACAGGACCGTATCGGGCGTGAACCCTTTTTCGAATGCCGCGGCGTATACGAACGGCTTGAACGCCGAGCCCGGCTGGCGGAGGCGCAACGCGGCATTTACTTGCGGATCGAGGAGGCAGGAGACGCCGGGCGCGCAACCCTTGGGCTCGGGATCGGAGAAATATTTTTCGGCCGCCGAGCCGACCATGGCCAAAATATCGCCCGTCGTGGGATCGACCGCCACGAGCGCCATATTATGGGCTTTGATCAAGGTTTCGTTCCGCTCGCCGTATTCTCGGACGACGCGCTCGGCTTCTTCCTGCCATTCCCAATCAAGCGTCGTGGTCACGATAAGCCCGCCGCGCTCCAATTCCTCTTGGCCGTACCGTTCGGCAAGATACTCGCGCACGTGCATGACAAAATGCGGCGCACGCATGTCGTCGGTTGGTTCGAGAAATTTGAGTTCTTCGGCCTTGGCCGCGGCCGCTTCCGCGTCGGTAATGAAATCGAGCGCGGCCATGCGGTCGATGACGTAGTTTTTGCGGGCGAAGAGATCCTCTTGGTGCTGCCCGTACGGCGAGTAATACGAAGGCGCTTGGGGCAGCGACGCCAAGAGCGCCGCTTGAGCAGTCGTGAGGTCCTTCGCATCCTTGCCGAAGAAGGTTTCTGCCGCGGCCTCGATGCCGTAGGCGTTGGAACCGTAGGGGATTTGGTTCAGATAGGCGGCGAAAATTTGGTCCTTGGGAAACCGCGCATCCAAGGCGATCGCGAGGATCGCTTCTTTGAATTTCCGGGTCCAGCTTTGCTCGTCGGTCAAAAACGATTTCTTGATGAGCTGCTGGGTGATGGTCGATCCGCCTTCTTCGATGCTGCCGGCGCGCAGGTTCGTGATCGCGGCGCGCAGAATTCCGCGCAGCGACAGGCCGCTATGACTGTAGAAATTGGCATCCTCGATCGCGATGGTGGCCTCTTTGACGTGCTCCGAGACCTCGGAAAACGGCACGACGGTTCGGCGCTCTTCGCCGTGAACTTCGTAGAGTAATACTTTACCGGTGCGATCGTAGATCTTGGTGGACTGGACGACGCGGCGCGCGAATAATTCTTCGGGTTGCGGGAGATTCCGCCAGATGACGGCCACGGCGATACCGCCCGCGGCAACGGATGCGAGTATGCCGATCAAGCCGATCCAGATGATCGTGCGGAGCCAGTGCCGCATATGCAATTTTCTCAGTCGAACCATTGCGCAACGAGTATATCATGCCTGACGCCTGAATCCCAGCGTTCTTTCGCCCGCCTATCTTCCCGGCTGTGATATAAATCCAGGCGAAACCATGGGAGAAAAAGCTCATGAGGATGAGGAAAACAGCGTCTCCGGGGACGATGGGCGGCCCGCGCCTCGCTGGCGGCTCCTCCGCCGCCATGGTACGCTCGATGGCGTATGGCTGTCTCCCGCGCCGCCCGGCCAGATGAATTGATCGCGATCCTGCGCGCTCGGGCGGGCGAAACCATCGACGCCGCCCGCTTGGAACAAAAGCTCCGTTCGAGCCGGAAACTCCGCGTCAAACTCGGCATTGATCCGACGTCGCCGCATCTGCACATCGGGCACATGCTGCCGCTGTGGTTTTTGCGCGCGTTCCAGGACGCAGGCCATCGCGCGGTCCTGATTATCGGCGATTTCACCGCGCGCATCGGCGATCCGTCCGGCCGGTCGGCCGCGCGGACGGCATTGAGCACGGCGCAGGTGAAAAAGAACGAACGCACGTATCTTGCCCAGATCGGCCGCGTGCTGGATCTCAAACGCGCCGAGGTGCGACACAACAGCGAATGGCTCGGTACGATGCGCCTGGAGCAATTCTTAGGATTATTGGCGCGGTTTCCCTTGAAAAGCGCGTGGGAACGGGAGGATTTCCAAAAACGGCTGGCTGCCGGCAAGCCAGTGCAACTTTCCGAAGCGATGTATCCGGTGCTGCAGGCATATGATTCCGTTGCGGTCAAAGCCGATGTGGAACTCGGCGGCATGGACCAGCGGCTGAACGTGCTTGCCGGGCGTGAATTACAAGCCGCGTTTGGGAAGGAGCCGCAAGACGTGGTGCTGCTGCCGTATTTGGTCGGACTGGATGGCAGCCAGAAAATGTCCAAATCTCTCGGCAATACGATTGATCTTCTCGATGCCGCGGACGTCATGTTCGGCAAAGTCATGCGCATACCCGACGCGTTGATTCCGTCATACGCGGCGCTTGCGGCATGGCTTCCCGCGGCGGATGTAGATCGCATCGTGGCCGGATTGCAGCGCGGCGAAAATCCCCGCGATGCGAAACTCGAGGTCGCCGAGGGCCTCGTGCGCCGATTTTACGGTGACGCGGCGGCGCGCGCCGCGCGGGCGGCATTTGTGCGATTATTCTCGGCGCGCGATCAGAGCGGCGAATTCCCGGAATCTGCGCTCGGGCCCGGCCGCTACGCGGCGCTGGATATCATCGCGCGCCTGGGCGGTACGTCCAAATCCGAAGCGCGCCGATTACTCGCCGGAAAGGCGCTGGAGATCAATCAGCGGCCAGTGCTCGGAGCGGACACTACCGTGGAATTGGAATCCGGTGATGTTATCCGCATCGGCAAAAAGAAGTTTTTCCGCGTCCCCTAGATCCCATCGGAAAACCCCGCCCAGCGATCGCTGGGCGGGGTTTTTATTACGCGGCTTCGGTGCCGTCTGCGTCCTCTTCGTCGTCGTCGAGTTCCGCTTCGTCGTCTGCGAGTTCGTCGTCGCCATCGGCGCCGCCGTCCGTGTCGGGATCGTCGTCTTCGGCGAGGATGGGTTCTGCGAAATCGTCAAGATACGTCATAACCGAAACAATTTAGAGATTGCGGGTACGACCTTTGCGTATCAGGAAGGAAATGATGCGGGATGGGGCTTTGGTCCGGCTGCATCGCCGTGCGGGGATGCGCCGCGAGCCAAGGCAGTCAGCGCGATGGCGATCGCGTCGATCGCGTCGTCGCCGCGCGGCAGCGCATGGGCGCCGAACGTGAGCGCGAGCATTTTTTTCACGTCCGCTTTTGCGGCATTGCCCGAACCGGTGACCGCAAGTTTTACTTCCAGCGGCGTGTACTCCCAGATGCTAGAGACGGCGCGCGCGGCTGTCAAGAGAATGATGCCGCGCGTTTCGGCGACCGGTAACGCGGTGTTGACGTTTTTTGCGAAGAACAGCCGCTCCACAGCAATACCGACCGGTTGGTCGCGCTCAAACCGTTCGGCAAGCGCTGCGGCGACGAGTGGCAGGCGCTTGAACGCGGCAAGGCCCGGCGCGAATTCAATCGTCTCGGCGCGCACGAGCGCGGGCTTGTGGCGGTCGCCGTTAATAACGGCGTAGCCGATACGGTGGCTCCCCGGATCAATGCCGACGATCGTCATAGCCGATGTTTTGCGCTACCGTTCTGTTCGCTCGCATACGCAATTTTGCCGATTCCGGTTCTCGCTCGTCAATGCAGGGTTATGTGGATAACTTTCTGATCTCATGCGCAGCATGCCAAGCATGCCCGGGAAGGGTAGCTAACGCTTGCCTACGGCGGAGAGTGCCAGAAGGGAAATCCCGTCAAAGGGCTTTCCGTCTTTTACTAATCGGCAATATTCGTCCATACATCGGTAACATCCGCATGGTCTTCGAGCTCCGCGGCCAGGGTCGCTGCCGCGGTTTTATCGGCAGGAGAGAGTGTCATCGGGTTTTTGGAGATCGCCGTAAGCGCGGTGCTCAAAGGCGCGGCACCGCGCGTCGTCAGGTGTGCGATGAACGCGGCCGAACGATCCGGCGCAATGAGTACGTGGAGCGCATCGTCATCCTCTTCGATCGCCTCGGCGCCGCCGTCGATGAGAAAGAGTTCGAATTCGTCGCGCGCTGTGGCTGGAGGCGGCGGCAGGGCGATCGCTATTTTGCGCTCAAACATCCAGGCCACGCTGCCGGTCTCGGCAAGCCGTCCGCCGTGGTCATCGAGAAGGCGCTTTACCTCGTTGGTCGTGCGATTCGGGCTGTCGGTCAGGGCGGCGATGAGAAATGCCGCGCCGCCCGGCCCATATGCTTCGTATTCCATGGCGCGCAAGTTCGCGGCATCCGCGCTCCCCGCCGCGCGCTGGATTGCGCGCTCGATATTGTCTTTGGGTACGCCCGCCGCGCGCGCTTGATCGACAGCTTGGCGGAGTTTCGGATTCATTGCGGGATCCGGGCCGCCGTCCCGGGCCGCGATGGTGATGATGCGGCCCAATTTCGAAAACAGAACGCCGCGCTTCGCGTCCGTGCCGGATTTCTGGTGCTTGATTTGAGCCCAGCGGGAATGGCCTGCCATGTACGTAAGAATTGCGAATCATGAATCAAGAATCAAGGGACGACGGAATCCCAATGCCATCCGTAATTCTTGATTCATACTCTCCGTTATCCACCCATGATTTGGGCATTCGGTTCGTGCGGGACATCGGTACGCGGGGTGCGTGAATGTTTCAATATCAAATCCTTTGCCCGATAGCAATCGGGTACGTGGCGGATCGTGTACCGGCTTTCGCTCGCGGTCTGTACCGTGATCGTACCGAACCCGAGGAATGTCGCGAGGAGGCCCGGGACCACGATAGTTACGTCTTGCACTCGCTCCATGGCGATCTCGGTGATGGACCGATGGAACAGGCCATGCTGCTCGATCGCGATGATGCGCTGGTCGGTGATGATCCAGGCGTCGAGATAGTATTTCACCCAGAATTCGAGCATCGCGAAGAGTACGGCCAATAGGTAGCATGCGTAGAAAAAGCGCCAGAACGGCGCAAACTCAGCCACAACGCCGAGCGCGGGAATAACGGCGCTCGCAATGAGCAGCGCTGCGGGCGCAACGAGCGCGATCACGAATCCGATCATCGGCGCCACGAATACGATCCAATGGCGGCGGATAACGAGGAGGACGATTTCGGTCGGGTAGAGCTTGATCATCGAGCCGGTGGCAAAAATTGGCGGAGATCGAATGAGGTGCCGAAATCCGCGAACGGGATATTCCAAAGCTCATACAGCGCCAACAGGGCGAAGAGCGTGGCAAGCGCGAGGTATATCGGGACGATGAGGCGCGCCGCTTGCCAATCCGGCATGGTGTATTGCCGGAGATGGTAGAGTGCCGCCGCGGACAGCGCGGCATCGATTGCGAGATATATAAGGAATGCGGCGAGAAAAGCGATGAACATGACTATGCGCGGGGCAGATGAAGCGCGGGCGCGCCCGGCCGCGTCTGAACGAGAAATGATTCTTCTTCCGGAAATTGCCGCGCGCGAGTGAGGATCCGCTCAATGTCGTGGCGCTGGGACCGATGGGCGAGCATGGCCTTGAGCTTCACGTCCCCCATGCCGGCAGTCGGTACGGTCAAACCCATTGTACCGCGTTCGTATCCGGGCGGCACCCAGATGAAATATCCTTTGCGCATGGCGTTGGCGCGCGGGGTTGATACGCAGTAGGCGAGTAATCGCTTGATGCGGGGTTGGCGTTCGTACACGAAGCGCGCCGCGAGGGCCACGGCAATGTGGTCCAGATGCCCGGATACGCCAAGTGGCTCGTAGGTGAGGAGCGTATGCGGCTTGAGGCGTCGCACCAGTCCTTCGATGCGTCGGGCGAGCGCATGGTACGTAGCATTGGAAAGCTCGCCGTCGCGAAAATCGAAAAAGACGACTCCTCGGGCGCCGAGGATCTTGGCCGCGGCGCGGAGTTCCCGCGGCCGCGCGGCGGCGAGCGATCCGGTTTTTTGCGCGCGGCTGTCTTTGCCCGCGTTGCCCCGGGTTGCGCTGGCGATCCAGACGTCGTGGTGGCGCGCCAGAAGCGCGATCGTGCCGCCGGGTCCGAACGTCTCATCGTCGGGATGGGCGAATACGCAAAGGATCGTGTTTTTCCTCATATCAGGGAAACGATGTGCGGCGGTTTTCTATCGTGTGCCGAGCATGCCAGGGAAGGGGAAGCCGGCGATCCGCCGCAGGCAAAGAGTGTCAGAAGGGGAAATTTTTTCTCGGGTTTTCTTCCCTGGGTCTAAGATTCCATGAGCCGCGGTTGCTCGGGCATGGGAATGCCCAAATGCTGCCAGGCGACCGCGGTCGCCATGCGTCCCCGCGCGGTGCGTTCGAGAAACCCGATGCGCATGAGATACGGCTCGTACACCTCTTCGATCGTGTCTTCTTCTTCGGCGGTCGCCGCGGCAAGCGCGGCCAAGCCGACCGGGCCGCCGCGGAATTTCGTGACTACGGTTTCCAAAATGCGGCGGTCCGTGGGCTCAAGTCCGAGCTCGTCGATTTCGAGCAGGTGGAGCGCGGTGCGCGCCGCGTCGGTCGTGAGCCGGCCGCTGCCGTGTACGGCTGCGTAATCACGCGCACGCTTCAGGAGGCGGTTGGCGACGCGCGGGGTCATGCGCGACGCGCCCGCGATGATGCCGAGGGCCTCGGCATCGGCCGCGATATCCAACAGTGCGGCCGAGCGCGCGAGGATTTTGCCGATATCGTCGGTAGTATAGAAATCGAGCCGGAACGTGACCCCGAAGCGGGAGCGTAAGGGGCCGGAGAGCATCCCAAGGCGCGTGGTCGCGGCGATGAGCGTAAAGGGCGGCAGCTCGAGCTGGATCGTGCGCGCCGACGGCCCTTTGCCGATGATGATGTCGAGCGATCGGGACTCCATCGCCGGATAGAGCACTTCCTCGATGAGTTTGTTCATCCGGTGCGCTTCGTCGATGAACAAAATATCGCCGGGCAAGAGATTCGTGAGAATGGAGGCAAGGTCGCCGACGCGCTCGATCGCCGGACCCGAGGTAATACGGATATTCGCGTTGATTTCGCGCGCGATCAGATGCGCGAGCGACGTTTTGCCAAGGCCCGGCGGCCCGTAGAGAAGCACGTGCTCGATGGGCTCGTTGCGCTGCTTCGCGGCCGCGATCAAAATGCGCAGATTTTCCTTCAGCGCGGCCTGACCGATGAATTCGTCCCAGGATTTGGGGCGTAAGGCCTGATCCAGGGCCGCGTCATCGGGTCGGGCGGCGGGGGAGGCAGGGGCGGGCGGGTTATTGACAGTTGACATTTTTATTGCTATACTGTATTTAGCGCATTGAAGATCTTCGATTGCAAAAGGGCTACCAGGCCCTTTTCGCGTATTCGATGCTGTTCGCCCGCTCAGGCTGTGGGCAATTGCAGTTACTGACCCGTTTCTGCAATGGGGGTTTTCTTTAGTCCGGCGTCTTGGTTCCCGCCTCGCTGCGGATCCTACTGGGGCGTGCGACGGGGGAATCCTGACCTCCGCGTTCCCGAACCGGAGCATTGCCCACAGCCTGAGAGGGTGATTAGATGTTCGTTGTGCAGTAAACTAACCGATCGAGGGAGGATATGATGCGAATGGCGATCGCGATGTCAGGACTCGTGAGCATGCTCATCGCGTTTCTCCTCGCGGCGGCGAATGGCTATGCGAGGCGCGAGCCAGCGATGGCCGTATCCGTGCAGAGGACAGTGTATCGCGCCGCGTCCATGATCATTCTCTGCATCGTTGGTGCCACGACAGTCCTCACTCAGGTACTTCTTCTCCGGTAGTTCCCCTCCGTTCGTCATCGCCTCGCGCTCCGCTGCGCGGGGCGCTCTATTTAACACGATTACGTTTCGCCGACTACTCGCTCGACCTCGGCGAGATCGGTGATACCGGCCAATACTTTCAGGATGCCGTCCTGGCGCATGGTGATCTGGCCCTGCGCGTGGGCGGCTTTTTTCATGTCTACTTCGGAGGGCTTATGGAACACGAGCTGCTCGACGGTGTCGTCTACCAGGATGATTTCAAATACGCCGATGCGGCCTTTGTAGCCGGTGCCATGGCAGTGCTCGCAGCCGACGGGCCGGACAAGCATGAGTTTTTCGGGGAGGTCGGGGCGCTTGACGCTTTTGGGCAGGCCGTCGAGTTCCTTTTTAATGGCAGCCACCATGGCAGCATCGGCCGGCGCTTCCTTGCGGCATTTGGGACAGAGGCGGCGCACGAGGCGCTGGGCGATCGAGACGTTCAGGGCAGGCGCGATAATGGCCGGATCTACGCCAAGATCGATCAAGCGGGGGATGGTACCGGCGGCATTGTTGGTATGGAGCGTGGAAAATACCAGATGCCCGGTCAGCGCGGCGTTCATGGCCGTATGCGCGGTTTCCAGATCGCGCATTTCGCCGACGAGAATCACATCCGGATCCTGGCGGAGAATCGAGCGCAGGCCCCCGGCGAAGTCATAGCCGCGTTCGGTATTGATTTGAGTCTGTTCGATGCCGACCAGGTGGTATTCGATCGGGTCTTCGAGCGTGATGATTTTTACGTCGGACGTATGTACTTCGCGGAGGAACGCATAGAGCGTTGTGGTCTTGCCCGAACCGGTCGGCCCGGTGGTCACGATCATGCCGTTGGGTTTTTTGAGCTCGCGGGCGAGCGCATCAAGAATCCAGGGTTGCATGCCAAGTTCGCCGAATCCGACGGCAATGGACTTGGGGTTCAGGATGCGGAGCACTATGTTCTCGCCGTACGGCCCCGGCAGCGTAGAGGCGCGCACTTCGATCTCGACCTCACCCGTATGAATGGTGAAGCGGCCGTCCTGTCCTTTCTCTTGGATGTTCAGCTTCAGACCGGAGACGAGTTTAATGCGCGAGAGCAAAAACTTGTAGGCCGTCGGCGGCAGCATCGCAATGTCGTTCAATACGCCGTCCAGGCGGTAGCGCAAACGCGCTTGGTCGGCTTGCGGTTCGAGATGGATATCGGACGAATCGGTCTCCAGCGCTCCGGCAATGATGATTTCCAATACCTCGGTAATGCGCTGGCGGTCCACCGCGGCCAAGAGCTTCCCGATATCGGCGATGGATTTTACTTTGGCGCGAAATTCCGTGAGACGCGCGTCCGAGACGCTGACTTCGCCAGCGATCCGAGCGCTTTTGCGCGCGACGCTGGCATAGCCGGCCCAGGCCTTTTCCAGGCTCGTGCGCGATACCAAAAAAAGATTGTACGTGTAGCGGTTCGCGGAAAGCCGTTCGAGGGTTTTTTTGGCCGCTGGCGCGTTGAGGTCCCGCACCGCGATGTCGAGTTTGCGGCCCGTGCCCTGGATGACCGCCAGGCCGGCTCTCTTCGCTTCGGCTTCGGGTACCAGCCCGAGCACGTCCACGTTGACGGGGATGGCCGAAAGATCCGCATACGGAATATGCGCCCGCTCCGCGAGGAGTTTGGTCACTTCCTCTTCCTCCTCATGGCGGAGTTTTGCGAGCCGTTCGACTTGTTTTTGTTCTTCGAAGATCGGCACGGGTCTGGAGCGCGGCACCTGCCTGTCGGAGGGCCGAGTCGCGCGTATTAGCTCTTCTTATTGTATCCCATCGTTCCGACCGAGCAATCCGACGATCGCCGCTTCGGCTTCGGCAAATGACGCATAGGTCTCGGCGGGAAGGACGGCGCGTCCAGCGGCCTGCTCCAGGGGCGCGCCTGCCAGGAGCAGATCGGCGTGCACGCGGCGGCTTTGAGGATCCTGCCACAGAAGAATAATACGGCCGGCGTAGGGCAGCATGCGTTGCAGTTCGGGGCGCATGGTATCGAGGCCCCGGGGCTCGCCGCCGGTGGCTTGGAAATCGTCGGGCGTGAGCACGGACCAGGTAATATCGCGCGCCGGATCGAATCGCGAGCGGGCAAGCGCGCGCGCCGCCAGCTGCGCAGCGCGCAAGCGCTCGGGACCCGGCGCGAGTTCGGGCAGGACTTGGGCGCCGCGATCTAAAAGATCGGCCGCAATGCGCAGCGCCTCTGCCGGCGTGCCCGGCATGCGCAGATGGCCGGTCGCTTCGATCAATGCGGCAAGCAGGGGTGAGGCGTCGGCCGATCCCTGCGGGAGAGCGTTGAGCACGGAAAGCAAGCGCCAGGCGACGATCGGCAGGTATTCGCCGCGGCTCGCGTCGGCAATGAGATTCCATTCGCCGAATCGCTGCGCTTGAGAGTCGGCGCCGAGATTCACGACCGGTTTTTCCATAAATAATTCCGGCGCGCGGCGGAGCGCCGATTGCGCCGCTTCGGGAGAAGCCACGCCGACCGCGATCGCCAGGTCATAGCGCAGGGAACCGGTGCGGAATTCCACGTCGTCCCGGCTGATGCGGCCGTCGGAGGGCGCCAAGATCACGTTGAGCCGGTTTTGATCGCGTTCGTAGCGCAGTTCCCGGACCGGCGAGTGCGCGGTATCGAACGACACGATGAACTCGCGCAGCGGTTCGGTATCGATGCGCATGCCGAACGGCAAGCCCATGGGCCCGAATACGTGTACGGTTTTATCCGGCGCTGCAAGCGCGCGCGCAAGCGTCGCGGCAGTGCCGGCCGCGATCAGTTCAGCCGCATCCGGCAATACGATCGCGACAGCGCCTGCCGCGCGGATCTTTTCCGCCGCCTCAGTAAGCGGCATGCGGTGTTGGGGTGGCATAGGAAAGCGGATTGCCCCATTGGTAGCGCCTTGCCCGGGGAAGTCAAAGCGAGAATCTGTGCATAACGGAAAGGCAGAATCTATACTTGACTAACTTCATAAAATATGCTACTTTATCGTAAGAAATGGCTTGATTCCTTGCTGTTTTCCAACAGGCATCTGACCCTCACTGGGAGGAAGAGATGAAGACCAAAACGCTGTCCCCGATCGTACTGGTCGTGGTTCTGGGGCTTGCCCTGCAGGGCTGTGCGGCATTAGGCGCGGGCTCCGGCTACGCGGTCGGCGGCCCGAAGGGCGCGATCGTCGGCGGGCTTATCGGTGCTGGTCTCGATGCGCTCGCGATCACGAGCGCGTTTCGATCCGCGAAGGAGCGCGAGCGCGCCGAGGCCGCTGCCCGCGCCGAGGCCGAGGCCTTGGCCAAGGGCATTACGCCCTGCCATACCGGCACACGCAAACGCTGGGCGCAGGGTGCGCTAGTGGTGAACGATCGGTTCGAGAACTGTGACAGCTTCACGAACCGCGTCCACTACCTGGGCGACGAAACTTATGTGTCGCCCCCGCCCGGCGTAGTCTACAAGCCAGGTGCGGTGGAGATGGATCCATACTCCCAGGAAGGGTTGCGGCCGCCAGCGATTCCGAAGGTACCGGTGCCCGTGCCGCCACCAGCCGTGAATTCGGCGCCGCCCGGCGACGAAGGCCCGGACGACGAGCGGCCCAAACGGAAGCAGAAGTATCAACCGCGGCTGTTCAGGTACAGCCGCTAGCAAGAAGGCGAGGACCAGCCGGTCCTCGCCTTCATTCGTTTAAATATTTAAGGAAGCGGAAGCGCCGGGCCGCAGCATTCCCGATACAAAGGAAAATCTGCTAGGGTGAGGTTGCTTATACCCGGTACTTACAACGGTAAACGTAGTATTGATCGGGCGGAGGCGGATCATCTCAAAAGTCGTATGCGGGCATACCAATCTTTTGCGTTGTAGTACCGGGTATGGAACGGCGAACGAAAACCGTCCGCGAGACCCAGGACTTTGCGCGTACGCTCATGGGAGCGTTGCGGCGGCAGAGCCCCCGGAAGGGTGCGCTCGTGCTCGCGCTCGAAGGCGAGCTGGGCAGCGGCAAGACCGCGTTTACCCAAGGTATTGCCAAGGCGCTGGGTATCCGCGAAGCGGTGCAGAGCCCGACGTTCGTACTCATGCGCGTGTATGCACTGCGGCGTCCGATCGCCGGATTCCGCCGCTTCGCGCATATCGATGCGTATCGACTCGGCGCGGCGGATGCTCGGCGGCATCTGGGATTGCCGGCCCTGCTCGCCGATCGAGAAACGATTGTCGCCGTCGAGTGGGCAAGCCGCATCAGAGCGCTTTTGCCGCCGGATGCGGTATGGATTTCGTTCGCACATGAGCAGCGGCGCGGCCTGCCCGTCCGACAGGCGGGCCGCGCCATCCGCGTGCGCATACCGACGCATTCTTGACCATGAAATTGAAACGACTCGTGCTTATCGATTCGCACGCGATCATTCATCGGGCGTTCCACGCGCTGCCGCCGCTTTCGGCACCGGACGGAACGCCGACGAACGCCGCCTACGGCTTCACGACCATCCTTTTGAAGATGCTCCGCGAGCTCAAGCCGGATTACGCGATCGCGGCCTTCGATGCGGCCGGCCCGACGTTCCGCCATGTCGCGTTCGAGCGCTACAAGGCCACGCGGGCCAAAGCTCCCGATGCGCTGTACCAGCAGATTCCGGTCGTGAAGGAAATCACCGCGGCATTCGGCATCCCGGTCATCGAAAAGGCCGGATTCGAAGCCGATGACATTATCGGCACGATCGCGGCTGCCATGGCGAAAAAACATCCCAACATCGAAACGATCATCGTCACGGGCGATTTGGATACGCTGCAGCTGGTCGGGCCGCGCACCAAAGTATTTACCATGAAGAAAGGCATATCGGACACGGTGCTCTATGATGCGGCGGCCGTGCGCGAACGCTTCGGCCTCGATCCTGCCGCGCTCGTGGATTATAAGGCGCTGCGCGGGGACCCGTCGGACAATATTCCCGGCGTGCGCGGCATCGGCGAAAAAACTGCCGCCGCTCTGATCGCGCGCCACGGCTCGGTTGAAGAGCTCTATCGGGCGCTTAAAAAATCCAAGGAACCGATCGCCAAACCCGGCATCGTTGCCGCGCTGAAGACCCATGAGGCAGACGCATTATTTTCCAAGACACTCGCGACCATTAACGCCAAAGTTCCCATTAAATTCACGCTCGCCGCGGCAAAGATGCGTGCCGCGGATGAGGGCGGTATGCGCGCGTTGTTTTCGCGGCTCGGATTCGAAAGCTTGCTGCGGCGCCTGAACGGCGGAAACGCAAGCGCCAAGACCTCGGTTGCCGCTCCGACTCCGGGCGTGGATTTGGTCATCCGTGAAGCCGCGCGCATCGCCGATGTTCCGCGCGACCGGCATACGGTATTGGTGCCGGATCCGGCCGCGGGGGTGCTGTGGGCCGCGGCAGATACGGCGACGGCGTATCGCATTCCGCTCGGGCCCGCGGTATTCCGGGGAGTCGAATCATGGTTCTCGGCCAAGGCGCATTCCTTTCTTTATGACCGCAAATGGTTCCTGAAGCGCGGCCTTCCGGCCGAGACGCCCGGCGCCGAGGATCTGATGCTGATGTGGTGGGTGAGCGATTCGGGACGGGCGAAATATGAACCCGAGGCGCTTGCGAGCCGGGAATTCCGCGGCCGCGCGTTCGCCGGCCTTGGCGACGTCGCGCGGGTTTTGTTTGCTACAGCACCCGCACTGGAGGAGCGGCTTGATCGCGAGGAGCTCTGGGGCGTGTACCGCGGCATGGAATACCCGCTCACGCCGATTCTTGCGGCGATGGAAGAGCGGGGCATCGGATTCGATGCGGAGCCGCTGCGGCTCTTGGCCATCGAATTGGAAAAGGAACTCCAGCGGCTCGAACGCGTCATTCACGGCGCTGCCGGGGAGGAATTCAACATCCATTCGCCGCGCGAGCTGCGGCGGATCCTCTTTGAGAAACTCGGTCTTGCCGAAAAAGGCATGCGTCGCACGCCGGGCGGGGGCGATCTTTCCACGCGCGAATCAGAGCTGGCGAAGCTCCGCGGCCGGCATAGAATCGTCGGCGATATCTTGGCGTGGCGGGAGATCGCGAAGCTCAAATCCACGTACGTGGATACGCTGCCGCACCTGGTCGCGGAGGATGGGCGGATTCATACAACGTGGAATCAGGCCGGCACGGCGACCGGGCGCCTCTCTTCGCGCGATCCGAATTTGCAGAATATTCCGACCAAGAGCCGCTTCGGTAAAGCGATTCGCAGCGCGTTTGTCGCAAAGCCGGGCGCGACGCTCATGGCGTTTGATTATTCGCAACTTGAGCTGCGGCTCGCGGCGGACCTCGCCCAGGACGAACGCATGATAGAGGCCTTTCGCAAAGGCACGGATATTCATGCATTGACCGCGGCGACCGTGAATGCCATCCCGCTCGATCAAGTCACGCCCGAGTTGCGGCGCAAAGCCAAGGCCTTGAATTTTGGAGTGCTGTACGGCATGGGCACGCGCTCGTTCGCCGAATCGGCCGGCATCCCGCGCGAAGAAGCGGAGCATTTCATCGAAGAGTATTTCCGGAATTTTCGCGGCATCGCCGCATTCGTGGAAGCGATGAAGGAGCAGGCGCGCACGCACGGGTTCACCAAAACCGCGTTCGGCCGCAAGCGGTATTTCCCGAATCTCGAGGCGACCAATTTCCGTCTCCAGCGCGAGGCCGAGCGCATGGCGGTCAATCATCCGATCCAGGGGACCGAGGCGGACATTATGAAGCGGGCGATGATCGCGGTGGATCAGTATCTTGCCGGCGGACGCCGGCAGCATGATGCCGCGATTCTTTTGCAGATTCACGACGAATTGATGCTCGAAGTCCGCGAGGATCATGTGCCAGCCGTGAGCAAGGAGGTGCGTGCTATTATAGAAGGCGCGTGGCAGGGCGCGGTCCCGATGGAGGTGCGAGTCAAACAGGGCAAACATTGGGGCGTATTGGAGTAATCGGATACCAACGCCGAAAACGATCATGCTATTTTTTGTATACGGCGCGGATACGTACCGGAGCCGGAAAAAACTCGCTCACATCGTTGCCGATTTGGAAAAGAAAGCCGGCGGTGCATTGGCGGTGACGCGCATTGACGGAGCCGAGGCCGCGGCCGGGCGCGCGGATGCGAGTCCGATCAAGGCGGTCGGCAGGACGGCATCGCTGTTTTCGGAAAAGGAATTGTACGTCATCGAGCGGATATCGGAAGCGGATGCGAGCGATTGGCAGTATGTCAAAGCGCGTTTGGCCGAGTGGAACGACGACAAGCGCCTTGCGGTCGTGTTTTGGGAGGGGGCGGCGGACCGCACCGCCAAGCCGTATATCACCGCGATCGCCGCGGCCACGCCGAAAAAGCAATGCCAAGAGTTCAAGATGTTCACGCCCGCGCTTGCCGAGCGCTGGATTGCGGCCGAAGCGGCCGCGCGCGGTCTTATGCTTTCGGCTCACGAGATCGGCATGCTTGCCGAACGGTTCGGCGGCGACACGTGGGCGCTTGCCCACGAGATGGAAAAAATCGCGCATGGCTGGTCCGTCACCCGCGAAGCAGCGCGGGGGGATATGATCTGGCATTTCGCGGACTCGTTTTTACAAAACCGGTTGCGGGCATTTCGGCCGC
The DNA here is from genome assembly GCA_003599755.1 of Candidatus Parcubacteria bacterium. Classification (GTDB taxonomy): domain Bacteria; phylum Patescibacteriota; class Minisyncoccia; order Sungbacterales; family SURF-37; genus SURF-37. The sequence continues at coordinate 107,497 of QZJO01000007.1, forward strand.
TCTATGCGATTCTGGCCGCGGGCGAGGAACCGATCGCCATCGTCGGGGCGCTTGCCTCGTCGCTGCGCGCGCTGGCGCAGGTTTGGCACGGCCTTCGGCACAACGATGTCGCGCGATCCACGGCGCGGCTGCATCCGTTCGTCGTCAAAAAACACGCCGGTATTGCCGGCCGCCTGGATCGGGCTGCGATCGCAGCGTATTTTGCGGATTTGGCGCGGGCTGATCGCGAATTGAAAACCGGCGGCTTGCCGCCGCCGCTGCCGTTGGAGCGGCTGGTATTTCAAAAATCCGCGCCCCGGTGATTATCGGGACGCGGATTTTGCGGCCGCCAGCGATTTGGCGATTCTCGATTTCAGACGCGCCGCGGTGCGATACGAGAGGGCGCGCTTTTTTGCCGCTTTATCGAGCGCTTGCTGCATGGACGGCAGCGCTTTTTGCGCATCGGCCACGTTTTTTGCCGCGATCAATTTGCGAACCTGTTTGACCGCGGTTTTCCACGTGCGCGTGCGCGCGGCGTTGCGGATCGTGCGGCGCTTGGCTTGGCGGAGCGCTTTTTTGGCGGATCGGGTGATAGGCATACGTTCGTACGGTAAAGAATATAATGCGAATGGTCAACCCGTCTCGCGTGGTTCATATTCGATGGGACGCCGCGGCCGATCGGTCGGCCGCGGCGGAACGCGGATGCGGATCAGAAAAAGAGCGAAGCGCCCGGATGCTCCGGCAGCGAAGCCAGGTACTGATCCCAGGTCAGCGGCGCGCCGATGGCTACGATCGCCGGCGGATCAGCGTTTGCGGCCAGCGCCGCGAGGTCGGCGAGCAGCCCTTCGGGAAAGGCCTGGCCGTCCGCTCCATCCATGATGGGATGAACGGCCCATTCGCGCCTGCCGTCGTTGACGGCATCGAAGAGGGCGACGGGATACGCGCACCGGTGCTTCGCGGTAAGCTCGTGGATGTTCGGCGGTGGAGAAGCGGTCAGGCCGAGCAGAAGCGTCGCGATCAGGTCGCCGGCGAGTGTCATTACGCACCTCCAGGGAGCGGGCGATGGCGACGGGGGTCTCGGTCATTCGGTGTGGGAGCGCCTGGGTATAGCGTTGCGCCAACGGGCGCATTTTGTCAACGACTGCGGTATTTCCGAATGCGGTCGCGGATTTTCGCGGCAAGCTCGAAGTTCATCTCTTTGGCCGCTCGCTTCATTTCCCGTTCGAGATTTGCCACGATTTCGCGCGTCGGACCCGCGGGCAAAAACGCCTCGGCTTCGTCCGGCGGCGCAAGTTCTTCGAGCAGCGATTTGCGCACCGCCTTTTGGATGGCTTGCGGCGTGATGCCCTGTGCGCGGTTGTGTTGTTCCTGGACGGCGCGGCGGCGCGCGGTCTCGTCCATGGCCCGGCGCATGGAATCGGTGATGCTGTCGGCGTAGAGGATCACCGTGCCATCGGTGTGGCGCGCGGCCCGGCCGATGATCTGCAAGAGCGTCGTTTCGTTGCGTAGGAACCCCTCCTTATCGGCATCCAGGATGGCGATGAACGAAACCTCGGGGATATCGAGCCCTTCGCGCAGGAGATTGATGCCGACAAGCACATCGTGCTCGCCTTGGCGCAGGCGCTTGATAATATCCGGCCGATCCAAGGTTTTCACTTCCGAGTGGATGTATTCGGCCTTCAGGCCCGCCTCGGTGAGGTAGTCGGCGATATCCTCGGCCAGGCGCTTGGTCAGCGCCATGACTAATGAGCGTTCGCCTTTGGCGGCGCGCTTTTGAACCTCGGCGATCACGTCGCGCACCTGGCGCGCGGTCGGCCGGACCTCGATGTTCGGGTCGAGTACCCCGGTCGGCCGGATCAGCTGCTCGACGACGTACGGTTTGGATTTTGCCAGCTCGTACGCCGAGGGCGTGGCGGAGACGAACGCCGTGGCCCGGATTTTTTCGGAAAATTCAGCCCACTTGAGCGGCCGGTTGTCGATGGCCGACGGCAGGCGGAAGCCGTATTCCACGAGCGTCTCTTTGCGGGCGCGGTCGCCGGCCTCCATGCCCCTGAGCTGCGGCACGGTCGCGTGCGATTCATCGATGACGGTCAGGAAGTTATCGCCGAAGCGGTGGCGGAAATAATCGACGAGCGTGAAGGGTGCGGAGCCGGGTTCGCGAAACGAAAGATGGCGCGAATAATTTTCGATGCCGTTCGTGGTACCGGTGTGTTCGAGCATCTCCAAATCGAAATTCGTGCGCTGCTCGAGCCGTTCGGCTTCCAAAGGTTTCCCTTCCTTGCGAAATCGTTCGAGCTGCGCCGCGAGCTCGGATCGGATATTGGCGAGCGCTACTTTGAGTTTGGCCTGCGGCGTCACGAAATGTTTGGCCGGAAATACTTTGAACGCGGGCACCGGCCGCATGTGCGCGGCGTCTTGGCGGTCCGTGCGCATAAGCGCCAGAGAGGCGATGCGGCCGCCGGTCGCGTCGATGGCGAGCTTATCGTCGCCGGCCGGCAAAAAAATCTCTACGGAATTTTCGCGCGCGCGGTATTCGCCCTGCCGCGGGTCCAGAGCATTGCGCCGGTACTGCAGCACGGTAAGGCGGCTAAACAACTCCCGGAGCTTGAGCGGCTCGCCGACTTTGAGCGGAATCGCGACCTGTTCGTATGCTTCGGGATCGCCGATGCCGTAGATGCACGAAACCGAGGCGACGATGATGACGTCATCGCGCGTGAGGAGCGAGGCCGTCGCGCCGTGGCGCAAGGCATCAATGAGGTCGTTGATCTTGGCGTCTTTTTCGATAAAGGTGTCGGACGCCGGCATGTAGGCCTCCGGCTGGTAGTAGTCGTAATAGGAAACGAAGTAGTGAATGGCGCTGTCGGGGAAAAATTCTTTGAATTCCTGATACAGCTGCGCGGCGAGCGTCTTGTTATGTGAAATCACGAGCGTGGGTTTTTGGAGCCGCGCGATGACATTAGCCATGGTAAAGGTCTTGCCCGAGCCGGTAACGCCCAAGAGCGTCTGGTATTGGGCGCCCGCATCGAAATTCGCGACGAGCTTTTCGATCGCTTTGGGCTGGTCGCCGGTCGGCCGGTATTGACTTTTGAGGTTGAACTGCATTGTTCACTCTTCTTATTGCCGGAGGGCGGCGATACACTGGGAGTACTATGATCGCGGCGATTGAGGGAACGGTAGTGATGACGGGCGAACGCTCGATCATTCTCGAAACGGCCGGCGGCGTGTCGTACCGCGTGTTTGCGAGTCCGGAAACGCTTCGAAAAATACCAAGAAAATCGCAAAAAATCAATCCCGCGCCGCGGCTCGGGACAGGTCCTTCCGCTCCGGTCAGGGTGAAGCTTTGGACGCATTTGTATCAGCGCGAAGACACGGCGGAACTATACGGATTCTTGGAATTCGCGGAGATGGAATTTTTCGAAACACTGATCGCGATCCAGGGCATCGGGCCGAAAAGCGGCCTCGGGATCATGGCGGTGGCGAGTTTAGACACGCTCAAGCAGGCGATCGCGGCCGGCGATACATCTTATCTGACCAAGGTATCGGGCATCGGCCGCAAGACCGCCGAGAAGATTATCCTGGAGCTTCGCGACAAGATGGCCGGCCGCGGCGTGATCATGAGCGCGCCGAAACTCAAAGAGGAGTCCGATGCGCTCGATGCCTTGGTGACGCTTGGCTATTCGCAATCCGAAGCGCGCGACGCGCTCGCGGCGATACCGCAGGGCGTGGAAGGCGCGTCGGCGCGCGTGAAGGCGGCATTGAAGAATTTGGGTAAATCGCCGGAACGCGCCTGATCGGCGAACCCGCTTAAGTTTTTATCCGAGTGGTTTCGTCCAGATTCCTTCCAATGTAATGAAGGTGATTTTTCCCGGATGCGCCATGGATCACTTGTAAACGCAAGAATTGAGGCGGGCATGGGTTCGTTTTTGCAAACCATGGAGTGGGAAGAGATCCAGCGCCGGATGGGCCGCGCGACGCGCCGCATCGACGGCGTGTTGTATATTCGCCATGAATTGCCGCTTGGGATGAGTTATTGGTACGCGCCCCGGCCGCCGATGGGGGCGGCCGAATCGATTGGTGCGGCGGCCGAAGCGGCGCTCGGCGAAGGCGCGGCATTTTTGCGCATCGAAGCGGCCGAAGCAATCGCGCCGCCGAACGGCCGGCATGTCAATCCGGCGGCCAATATGCAGCCGGTCGAGACCGTGATCATTGATGTGAGCCGCAGCGACGCGGCGTTGCTTGGCGCGATGCATCCCAAGACCCGCTATAACATCCGCCTGGCCGAGCGCCACGGCGTGATCATCCGCCGGGAATCGGGCGATGACGCGGTTCGGCGCTTCCAAGATCTTATTCGTCATACCGCCGCGCGCGACGGATTCCATCCGCATCCGCTCGATCACTATGCAAAGCTTTTGGCGGTCCGGTCGCCGCAGTTTTCCAATGAGCTTCTGTTCGCATATCTCGGCGACCGGCCGGTTGCCGCGGCAATGGTGAACTGGTGCGGCAGCCGCGCGACGTATTTGCACGGCGCATCGGATTACGCAATGCGCCAATGCATGGCGCCGCATCTCGTACAGTGGGAGGCGATGCGCGGGGCGCGCGATGGGGGCTGCGACGTATATGATCTTTGGGGGATTGATGACGAGCGCTGGCCGGGCATTAGCCGGTTCAAACGCGGATTCGGCGGCGCGATCGTGCGCTACCCCGCGGCGCTGGATATCGTGTTATCGCGTCCCCGGTATGCGCTGTACCAATTGCAGCGGCGGCTCCGCGGCCGGCCGGTTCGCGTACTGGACCGCGAATATGGTACATCTCCGGTCAACGTCAATCCTTGATTCCCATGCATTCCTTGATTTCCCGGCTGCGGGCCCGCGTACCCCGCCGCCTCTGGCGCATGCTCGCATCGCCGTATCATCGGCTTTGGGCATGGGCCGGTGCCGCCTGGTACGGCATGCCGTCGCGCCGCATCGCGGTGATCGGCGTGACCGGCACGAACGGCAAGACCACGGTCGTGCATCTCTTGCACGGCATACTTAACAAGACCGGCGTGCCGGCCGCATCGGTCTCGTCGCTCGAATTTCGCATTCGCGACGCGGTCGAGCAAAACAAACTCAAGATGACGATGCCCGGCCGCCTGCATCTGCAGCGATTTTTAGCCCGCGCGGTACGGGCCGGCTGCCGGGTCGCTATCGTCGAGGTTACCTCCGAAGGCATTGTGCAGCATCGCCATCGCGGCATCCGATTTTTCGGCGCGGTCCTGACCAATGTCACGCCCGAACACATCGAAGCGCACGGCTCGTTCGCGGCATACCGCGCAGCAAAGCTGAAACTATTCCATGCCGTATCGGCAGAAGGATTTGCGGTCATCAACGCCGACGACCCGTCGGCGGAACTCTTCGCGCGCGCGGCCGCCGGCCGGATCATCCGGTATTCGCAAAAAGAAATTGCCGCGCCCGAGGCGCGCTATCCGGTGCGAATCGGGGATGTCACGCCGCGCCATGCGCAGTTCTCGCTCGGCAATGCCGCGATCGCGCTGCCGCTCGGCGGCGCATTCAACGTGACCAATGCTCTTGCCGCGGCATCGGCAGCGCTCGCCTTGGGGATTGCCCCCGCGGCCATTGCCGCAGCGCTTGCCCAGGCGCGGCCGCCGGCAGGTCGGCTCACCTATATAGTAGAAGAACCCTTTGCTGCGGTCGTGGATTACGCGCATACACCGGATGCCTTAGAACGCGTTTACACTGCGCTCCAAGGAAACGCGAAACCCCCTGCAGAGCCGAGTCCTCGGGCTGTAGGCGAAGCACGAAATTCGAATCTAATCTGCGTATTGGGTTCGGCCGGCGGCGGCCGCGACCGCTGGAAACGCGCGGCTATGGGTAAAGTCGCCGGGCGGTACTGCCAGGAGATTATTCTGACAAGCGAAGATCCGGATGACGAGGAGCCGGCCGCGATTGCTGATGAGATTCTTAGCGGAATTCCGAGCGATCTCCGATCGCGGGCAACGATAGAATTGGACCGCCGCGCCGCGATCCGCGCGGCATTGCAGCGCGCCAAGCCCGGCGATACGGTGGTCATTACGGGCATGGGCGCACAGCCATGGTTCATGGGCCGTAGCGGAAAAATTCCGTGGGACGAAGCTAAGATCGTGCGCGAAGAATATGCTATGCTCGGCAAACGATGACTCACCCGTTTGATTTCCAAATCCAAACCACGGCCTCGGACGGCAAGCATACGCCGGCCGAATGCGTGCGCATGGCGCATGAAAACGGCGTCGGCGTCATCGCGATCACGGATCACGATACGGTAGCGGGCGTGCGCGAAGCCCAGGCCGAAGGGATGCGGCTTGGCGTGCGCGTCATTTCCGGCGTCGAGCTTTCCATCCAAGAGCACGGCATGCATCTGCTGGGACTCGGCATCGATATCGACCATGCGCCGCTGGTGGCCGCACTTGCTCGCGCGGCGCAAAACCGGCTCGCCGCCGCCCAAGAGATGGTAAAAAAATTTCAGGCCGGCGGATTTGCCGTGACATGGGAGGAGGTATTGCGGGAGGCGGGCGATGCAATTGTCACGCGGCCGCATATCGTTGCCGCGATCATGAAGCGGCCCGAAAACGCCGACAAGCTCAGCGGCATCACCACGAAGCATGAATTCTTCGAAAAATATTTTTCGGACAAAGGGCCGTATTACGTTCGCGCGAGCACGCTTACGCCGCGCGAAGCGATTGCATTGGTGCACGCCGCGGGCGGACTTGCGGTCTGGTCCCATCCGCCGGTCCCGGATTTTGTCGGCAAATGCGCCGAGCTCGGGTCGTTCTTGAATGATCTTATGGGATACGGGCTCGATGGCGTAGAGCAGTTCGGATCGGCTTTGACTGATGCCGATTGCGCATGCTTGGAAATGCTTTCTCGGCAATATTCTCTGATTCGCACCGCCGGGTCTGATTTCCATGAAGCGAATCCGGCCGCACCCGATTCACCCTGGCCGCGTTCGGCCCGTACGATCGGCGAGTTCCCAACATTCGGCCGATCGCTCGGCGGGATCGTTGAGGCATTCGACGATGCGCTCGCGAGAAAACGATCAGTTGCTGATCCGGCGTAAATCGGTTACGGTAGGGCGATGCCCCGCCACCGCCTGCCCCGATCGCTGCGAAAATTCCTGCGCCGCCGCAAGGCCGAGATCCGGCGGCAATCTTTACCCAAAGAAGAGCGTGAGGCGCAGATCCGGGCATTGACCGACTCATTCGGCGACCGGCAGCAAAGAGCGCAGCGGACGACGTGATACCCGGACTTTCCCCCGGGTTTTTTCTATGGTAGGGTCGCCGGCAGAGGGCGTCCCGCATGCAGTGCACGCTCGATCCTCAACGGAGGAATCTGCATGACGGTCACCGCGCAGGACTCGGCCAGTTTCTCCCTCATCAGGCGCGACTCGATGGGCGCCTATCGGCGATGCATGGAGCCGCACACGGGTCGGGAGACGATGGGGCCTTCGCATACGGAACCGCCAGCGAAGCCAGTGACGGAGCAGCAGTAGAGCAAGCAGCGAACCAGCGGGACGCCCGGCCGGGGGAGAGCACCTCCCTCGGCCATTACTTTTAACAAGGCGTGATCGTACTATAAGGGAGGGGTTTTATCCGTTGTTAGGTTAGTCAGACGTATGCTGTATCAAGATCTGCCCGCGGGGCCGAAGCGCATGGTGCAACGATGGGGGGTGGCGTTAATCGTTCTTCTGAACGTGCTCGTCGTCGCGTTGATCGCGTCGTACGGGGTTGCCGCGTGGAAGGATTTCGAAGCCGTGGACGCGGGAGACGAGTTGCGGATTCCGATCAGCGGCGAAGGCAAAGTATCGGCCAAGCCCGACGTTGCGCGATTCTATGTGTCGATCGTTTCGCGGGGCCAGGGTCTCCAGCCGACGCAGGAGGAGAATTCGCAAAAATCAAACACGATCGTCGCGTATCTCAAGGGCGAGGGCGTGGCCGACGCCGATATCCGTTCGACCGGTTATTTCATCTATCCGCAATACCGGTATCCGGCGCCGTGTCCGCCGTACCTGAGTTCTTATACGCCTGAAGAATACGCGCGTATCTGCCCAGTGGAGCGCCAAGTCCAGACCATTATCGGGTACGAAGTGCGTTCATCGTACGAAGTGACGGCGCGCGATATCGGCAAAGCCGGCGCGCTGTTATCGGGCGTCGTGGGAGCGGGCGCGAACGAAGTCGGCAATCTCGTATTTACCATCGATAAGCCAGATGCGCTCGCAGCCGAGGCGCGCGCCAAAGCCATTGCCAATGCCCGCGAAAAAGCCGAAGCGCTGGCCGACGAGTTGGACAAGCGCATGGGTCGCTTGGTGTCCTTCACCGAGGGCGGTTATTATCCGCCGGTATATTTTGAAGGGTATGGCAAAGGCGGAGATGCGGTGGGTTCGGCCGCACCGCCATCGATTCAACCGGGAGAGAACGAAATCCGCATCACCGTATCCGCGGTCTACGAGTTCGAATAGATAATAGTGGTATTGGAAATGAGACAGCTGCCGAGCTTCTGGCGCGGCAGCTTTTGTCGTGTGTGGGATTCAGTCGGCAGTCCGGTGTTGCAGTTCTCGTTCGTAAGCCCGGTATCGCAGCTCTTCTTCGTAGCGTGTCCGGACAAGGAGGATCCAGCAGCCGAGAGCGAACAACAAGAGCGGCACGAGGAGCGCGCCGACTCGCGCGCCATCGGACACGAGGGCGATGGCAGCGAGGCCATCCAGATGCACGGCCAAGGGCGTGAAAGAACCGGCGATGCATGCGGCGATTACGACCGCCGTGCACCAACTGAGCGCGATGGCAAGGAAGCACAGGCGGTCGTGCCGAACAAGAAAACCCATAACTCCTCCTTTCTCTGCTCGCATTCAAGCATACCGAGAGAGGCCGTCAATGCGTCATCTGTGATACCATATCGGCATATGGAACGCGTCGAGCTCAAGACCAAAGACGGTATCGCAATCGTAGGCGATTACTATCCGCCGGCCGGGTCGTCCGCGCGCGGCCTGTTGCTGGCGCATATGATGCCCGCGACCCGTGCGTCGTGGAAGTCGTTTGCCGAGCGTATGGCCAAAAGCGGTTTTCACGTGCTGGCGATCGATTTACGCGGACACGGCGAATCGCAGGGCGGCCCCGAGGGATATAAGCAATTCGGCGATGCCGACCACCAGGCGTCGCGCGAAGATATAGAGGCGGGCGCGGTGTGGCTTGCGAACATGGGTGTCGCGGCGCTGCACGTGGGCGGCGCATCAATCGGGGCGAATTTGGCCCTGCAGTATCTTGCCGAACATCCCGAAGCGAAAAGCGCGGTCGCGCTCTCGCCGGGGCTTGGGTACCGCGGGGTTCAAACCGAACCGGCCGTGCGGTCGTTCCGGGAAGATCAAGCGGTGTACTATGCCGCGTCGCGCGATGACGAATATTCGGCATCCAGCGTCCAGCAGCTGTTCGATGCCACGCCCGAAGGCGTGGAAAAGGAAATCGTACTCTTTGAAACCGCGGGTCACGGC